>JAGXOK010000010.1 GCA_023659935.1 Candidatus Aenigmarchaeota archaeon LH_S6
CATAAAGAAGTCAGCAAGCTTTTGTGGTTCAGAGTGCGATCTCAGAATCTCCCGATTTTAATGAGGGGAGAGTGTCAATACCGAGAAGTCTCCTTCCGAAGGAGGAGGGAAGATGAGAGGATGGCAGTAAAGTATTTATAGTTATCAATAATATAATTACGATATACAAGCTAGATAAATCATCACATTCTTACATACAATCAGAGTGGATTTAAAATCATAGAGACTGAAAAGAAATTAGATTTGTTATACTTATAATATACTGGATGGAGAAGTCTGCAAGACTTATGAATCTCTTAATTACGTATTATGAAATCTTACAAGGATATCCCTGTCCTTAAAAAATCCCTTGTGTTTATAGAAACTTAATTCTCTAATTTCATCTTTGTCAGCGATAGGTTTTAGTACATTTCTCATCTTTTTCATCATATATTCTCTATTTTTCTGAAGGTCATCCAATAACTTCTTTCCTTTGACAGTAATAGAATAAACCTTTTTTCTTTTATCCTCTTTGGAAGAAATGAAACCTTTTTCTTTAAGGCCTTTTAATAAAGGATAAACATATCCTGGAGAAGGTTTTTTCCCAAAACATTCTATATGTTTCATTAAGTCATATCCTGAAAGACTCTCCTTGCTTAATTCTTTTAGGGTAATTAGTTTTATGTGTGCTTTGAACATTTATTATATTATACCTTGAGTTTATTAAATAAATACCCACCTAGAAAAACCATGATTATACAAAAACCTGTAAGAACTGCAAAACTTATCAAAGGATTAATTGCTGAAACACCTAAAAAACCATAACGAATCCCTTCCACACCATAGGTTAGGGGGTTGACATAAGCGATAGCTTTTAGGACAGTTGGTGCGTTTGTTAATGGAAAAAGCGCTCCTGACAAAAAGAAAATTGGCATTATAAGAAAGTTCATGATCATTTGAAAGCCGTACATATCTTCCATTCTGGAAGCAATTGCAATTCCTAAAGAAGTAAATGAAATACTGATCAGAACCATGAAGGATATGGCAATTAAGAATCCCAAAACACTGGGAAATGATCCTCCAATAAATAGCGATAGCACTAAAATGATCATTCCCTCTATAATGGCTGTTGTTGCGCCTCCTAAAGTTTGTCCAATCATAATAGAATTTCTAGAAACTGGGGCAATTAAAGTTTCTTTTAAAAATCCAAACTGACGGTCCCAAATAATCTGTATTCCAGAAAATACCGATGTAAAAAGCACTGCCATGGTGATTATTCCTGGGATCAAAAAAATGATAAAACTATGACCTGTTCCGGGAATTGTTGATACTGAATTTAAACCAAAGCCTAATATCAACAAGAAAAATAAGGGCGTGGCCAGACTTTCAATTATTCTGGACTTGCTTCTGAAATAACGGATAATAGTTCTTAACCATAAAGTATCTACTGCACTGCTCATCTTCTCATCATCCTTTTCCTCAAATTATCAATTCCAGAGGCTTCTTGTTCCCTGATGGTCTTTCCTGTGAAATATAAAAATACATCTTCCAAACTAGGCTCATGAATTATGATATCATCTATTTTCACTTTATTTTTTTCTGCAAGATTTACAATTTCTACAACTCTCTTACTTGCGTTATGAACATTTATCGTAACTGATCCGTCATGGACTCTTACTGATTCACACCATTTACAATCTTTTAATGAATGTGAAAGTTTTTTTTGATCAGTAGTTTTAATTATAATAACATCCCCCCCTATTTTATTTTTTAAAGATTGAGAAGTATCTAAAGCAATTATTTTACCATGATCAATAATTGCTATCCTATTACAAAGTTTATCTGCTTCATCCATGTAATGGGTTGTGTAAATTATAGTAATCTTTTTTTCTTGATTTAGCTTCTTGATATATTCCCATATCTTATTCCTTGTTTGCGGGTCTAATCCAAGAGTAGGCTCATCTAAAAATAACACTTTTGGTTCATGAAGTAGTCCTCTTGCTATTTCAAGCCTTCTTTTCATCCCTCCCGAGAAAGTCTTTACTAAGCTGTCTTTTCTATCTCCAAGTTCGACAAGTTTCAACAGTGATATTACCTTACTTTTTCTAATCTCTTTTGAAACGCCATACAATCTTCCATGAAAATCCATGTTTTCATATGCGGTTAATTCATCATCTAGAGTAGGATCCTGAAAAACCATGCCAATAGATTTTCGTACATTATCTTTATCTGTTTCTACATCAAAATTGTTAACAAATGATTTTCCTGAAGAGGGAGGTAATAAAGTTGTCAAAATAGAAAGTGTTGTTGTCTTTCCTGCTCCGTTCGGTCCAAGAAGCCCAAATATCTCTCCTTCCTTAACAGTAAAACTTATATCATTTACTGCAACCAATTCTCCGAACTTTTTTGATAATTTTTCTACTTCTATAGTGTCCATATAAACATATTACCTTATGATACATAGGTAAGCGATATCTTTTGTGAAAATTCGACTTTCTCGCTTACGCTCGAACCACATTTTTACTTTCATTATAAGTTTAGTATTAAATTTAACTATTTAAATATTTGTTTTTTTAAGCGATACTTCTTAATATGATATCATTTCTTAGCGAGGGTAAATTGAATATAACAAAAAGAAACAGAAAGTAAATCAATCGAAAAAAAGAAGGATAGTGACAACCGAATTTACGTCTGTAGGGGTAGGGACCTTTATAGGGTCATGCCCGTAAGTCCTGAAACAGGAAGCTCCTTTCAATAGCTGGGAGTAGTTCACTACTTAACAACCTTAAAATCTCTGAGCAAAACTTCTTTAATATTTGGATTATAAATTGCTGTAGATGGGTGATACAAAGGAATGATTTTTCTATTTCCTGTAAGGTTAGATACCTCAAAAACTTTTCCGTGAACTAAACTTATCTTTTCAGGTTTTAAACCAAATTTTTTAAAAATGTACTGCATAGCAAAGTTTCCTAAAGTAACAATAACAGTTGGTTTTATTATTTTAATTTGTCTATCCAAGTAAGGAGAACACGATTTTATAATTAAAAAAAGGCAAGAAAACTCCCGAATTTATTGAGGGGAGATGAATTGCCTTACTAAAAGTTTTTTCTAAATATGTATATGCGAAGGGTAGTTAAGTTAAATATTCCTTTAAAACAGGAACTGGTTGAAACTGTATTTGAATATAACAAGATTTGTAATAAACACCTTTCTGAAATAACAAGATTAAGTATAAATGATAACTATTCTAAAAAGAAGTTACACAAAAACCTATATGATAAGATAAGAAAAGAGCATCCAAAATTTCCTGCTGCTCTAATCCAGACAGCAAGAGATGTTGCTTGTGAGATGTTTAAAAACAAAGATATTACAAAGTTAAAGAAGATTAAGAAAAACAAGAACTCATCAATAAGATATGATTTGAGAACATCTAAATGTTTTCTTGATTCAGGAGAACTCCAATTAACAACAACACAAAGAAGGAAGAAATATCAATTTACTTTACCCAAATATTTTAGGAAATACAAAGATTGGATTGTTAAAGGCTGTTCTCTTGGATTCAATAGAAAATATTGTTATGTTAATATTGTTGTTGAGAATGAAGTAGAAAAGCCAGATTTAGATAACCCAAGAGTTTTGGGAATTGATAGAGGGATTAAAAATATTATTGCTTGTTCAGATGGAAACCTAATGAAAGGCTCTGAACTCGTAGCAAAGAAAAGAAATTATGCTTATTTAAGAAAACAACTTCAGGAGGTTGGCACTCCATCCGCAAAAAGAAAATTAAAGAAAATAAGGATGGCAGAAAGACGGTTCACCTCCAATTACAATCACATCTTAAGTAAGAGAATAGCAGAGATGGACTATGATGTATTTGCAATAGAAGACCTGGATATAAAAACAAATCACAAAGCAAATGGTAAAAAAGGAAAATGGTTCAATAGGATAATCAATAACTGGAGCAGAAACCAGTTAGTAGATTTCTTAACCTACAAAGCAGAAGAGAGAGGAAAACAAACTATAAAAATAAATCCTCACAAAACAAGTCAAAGATGCTCTAAGTGTGGGTATATCAAAAAAAGCAACAGGAAGAAAGGTCTATTTAAATGTAAAAAATGTGGGTTTCAGGAAAATGCAGATATAAATGCATCTAAAAACATTCTCCAACTCGGTTCTTCCGTATTGGAGCAGGCTGTGTGTCAACCAGCCAAATGTAACATTACACCCTTCGCAGATAGTAATAGTTACAAGCCCCTTCCTTTAAGGAGGGGTAGTTGACTTCACTATCTAAGGGACTTCTGTTTTTTGGAGGTTTACATTTTAAAATATTTGTAATATAAATATCTTCTCTCTTCAAAGTAATAGAATCTAAAAGTTCATCCAGAATCTTTCCTGCTGCCCCACAAAATGGATGGCCTGTTAAGTCCTCATTATAACCAGGAGCTTCACCAACAAACACTCTTTTTGCATTTAGTGGACCTTCTCCAATAACTGGATTTTTTCTTGTTTTATAAAGTTCGCATCTATTACAATTTTTTATCTCTTTTTTTAAATTTTCAAACTCATCCATAAACTTCTAATGATTAATTTTTCTAAAAGTCTCACTAAAAAGAATAATCACCCCTAAGAGTATTATTGCTGAAATTATACTTAAGTTTCAAAATATGAAACCTTATGAGACAGGAGAAAAAAGTTATTTTTGGGACTTTAGTCTTAGCAGTTTTCGTGTTTATTGTCGCTATAAGTTCCCTTTATGTCCAGATGGAAATATCAAGCGGGGATGTTTGTGGTTGTGCAATACCGATTCCTTTATTTATTCCTTTCCTTGCTTCTATTGGTTTATTCATCGGGACTTTATTTTATCATTTTCTTTTTCCAAAATACGAGAAAAAAATAGAAAAAGATACTATTTTAAAATTGTTTGACAGAACAGAAAAAGAAATAATAGAAAAATTACTGGAAAATGAGGGTTCCTGTTTCCAGTCAAAAATAACAGGAGAAACAAATCTATCAAAGGTTCAGGTTTTCAGGGCACTGGAAAATTTAGTCCAGAGAAAGATTGTAAAAAAGGAATATTATGGAAAAACAAATGTTGTTAGATTGAATAAAAATATTTACAGTTTGTTTTATTAATTTTTTTACTTTTAAAGTTTTTTATCTTGTTGTTTATTGATTATTTTGTAATTTTAGTTTTCTCTACTAAAAACTAAATATTCCCCCTTGCCTTCTCTGCCCCAAGAATCCTCTTTATTGCAATAATATAAGCTGCATTTCTCATTGTAAAAGTTTTTGTTTTTTGTTTCTGTTCTTCGTACAATTCATAAGTTCTACGAAATGCTGTAGTCATTTTTTCTTTAAGAATCTCTTCCATAAATTTTTTGGAAAATATACCTCCTGTTATATTATTAACCCATTCACAATAACTAACAACCACACCACCTGCATTAGCCAATATATCAGGGATCACAATACTTCCTTTTTTGCATAAGATATCATCACCTCCAGAAGTTATAGGTCCATTAGCAATTTCAAGAATATATTTGGCTTTTACTCTATCAGCATTTTTTTCTGTTATCTGGTTTTCCAAAGCAGCGAGAACCAAAACATCTGTTTCAAGTTCTAACAGCTCTTTATTGGAAATTTTCCCAATATCAGGATAATAAATAACAGAATCTTTTTCTTTCTTAATTTTTATCATTTTTTCAATATCTAACCCACCTCTATTGATTATACCTCCCTTGCTATCACTAACACCAATTATATTATATCCTTCATCATGCAACATTTTTGCAATATTCATCCCTGCATTACCAAACCCCTGAATAACAACTCTTGTTTCTCTTGGTTTTTTATTCATTCTTTCAAGAAAAAGATTAAGTATTATTCTTCCTCCTTCTGAAGTAGCTTTTTCTCTGAGAATAGATCCCCCTAATTCAACAGGTTTTCCTGTAATAGTTCCAGGTTCATGCCTCCCTTTTATCTTTTCAAATTCATCAAGCATCCAACCCATTATTTGTGAATTTGTATAAACATCTGGAGCAGGAATATCTTTATCCTCTCCGATAAACTCGTTGAAAGCCTTTATATAAGCCCTGCTTACTTTCTCAATTTCTTCTTTATTTAACTCCTTGGGATTAATCCTTATTCCACCTTTGGCTCCTCCAAAAGGTAATCCTACCAGAGAAGTTTTCACTGTCATCCAGAAAGAAAGAGATTTTACTTCATCTTCTGAAACAGCAGGATGAAATCTTATTCCCCCTTTTCCAGGACCAATAGAATCATTATGAACAATTCTCCATGCATCATATGTTTTCCCATTAACCTCCAATTCTTTTTTTGCAATTCTCTTAAATTTTAATAAAATATTAACTTCTTTCTCGTTTAGATTCATCAACTTTGAAATTTTTTTTAACCCTTCTTTAATATCTTCAAAAGTCATTTTAAACCATAATTAATTTTTTTTTCTTTATATTACTTTAATTTGCTTCATTCCTTATTTCCTCATAAGCAGAATTTGCGGCAACTGCTCCCTGACTACAGGCAACAATGATTTGTCTTAAGGGACTATTGGTTATATCCCCGGCAGCAAAAACTCCTTTAATCCTTGTTTTTTGTTTTTTATCAACTTTTATATAGCCTTCCTCTAATTCAATTCCCAATTTATTACTTAATTTTGAATTTGAAACTGAACCAATCTCCACAAACAAACCATCCAATCTTAGTTCTTTCCTATTATCCAATTTAACTGCTTCTAACTTATCTTCTCCTCTCAGTTCAATAATATTTGTATTAAAAATTGGTTTTATTTTTTTATTCTTTTCAATTTCTTCTATCCACATAGGTTCTGCTCTGAAGAATCTATCTTTTCTGTAGATTATGTAAACTTCGTTTGCAAATTTAGAGAGGAGTAAGGCAGCAGTTAAAGCAGCATTAGAGCCTCCAACCACACCAACAACCTTATTTCTGAAAAATGCTGCGTCACAGGTAGCACAGTAACTTATTCCTCTTCCCAAAAGTTTATTTTCATTTTCCAAACCCAATTTTCTTTTTTCTGTCCCTGTTGTAAGAATTATTTTTTTTGCTTTAAATTCTTCTGAAGTTGTTTTTACCAAAAACAAGGAATCAAATTTTTCAATTGAGTCCACTAAACTATTCTTTATTTCAATCCCAAGATCTTCAACTTGCTCTCTCATTTTTTGTGTCAGTTCCACCCCGCTGATTTTTTTGTAAGAGGGAAAGTTGCAAATTTCATTTGCTTCTGCAGCCAGACCTCCAATCTGTTCCCCAATAACAAGAGTTTTAATTTTGTATCTTGCTGCATAAACTGCTGCAGTCAACCCAGCTGGACCAGAGCCAACAATCATTAAATCATATTCTTCCATAATATATAGATAACTTAAAATAATCTTTAACCAAAAATCCTGCTGAAAAATGATTTCTTCAGACCAAGACTTTTTTCAATTTTATTTCTTAGAGAATCCTCACTTGGAGCCCCATTAATTCTCTGAATTTCATTATCTTCTTCATCTAAGAATAATATTGTTGGCATTGCCATAATATTGTATTTTGAGGCAAGTTCCTTTCCTTCTGAGGTTTTCATTCTTACCTTTTTGAAACTTAATCCATAATTATAATATTCAGGAGCAATCTTTTCAGCAACTTTCTCAGCATTTGGGCAATGGGGACAACGTGATGAGACAAAAACAAGAATTTTCATAAATTAGGTTGTTTTTATATTTTAACTTTTTTTATCTCCTCCATTACAAATTTTTATTCAGCCATTCCCTGATAAAATTCTCTGGATAAACACCAACAAATTCATCAACAACTTTTCCATCCTTAAACAACTTGACATTTGGAATGCTCATAATCCCATATTTCTGGCTTGCAATCTGAGCCCCATCCACATTAACTTTTGCTAGGGCGAACTTTCCATTATATTCTTTAGCAAGTTTCTCTAAAGTTGGAGCAAGCATTAAACATGGTTTGCACCATTCAGCCCAGAAATCAACAACAACAGGAACTTTTTTGGATCTCTCTGTTACTTCTCTCTCAAAATTTGAATCATTAACTTCTATTTTATTCTGAACCTTCTCAGTTTCTTCCATTAATTTCTTTGTTTTTTCTTTTTTAAGCCTCTCTTCTTCATCCATTCTATACCTCAATTTAAACTTTATATGTACTTTGCAAAGACATAAGTAACACTTTTATAAAAATATTAAGATAAAAAACTTTAAATAGGTTTAAATAATTCTATCTAACTATCTTTAAACTCAAAATTAACAACACGGACTAAAATTTCTGAACTATACCCACTTTATTATTGTCTTCCTTGTTGTGTTATAGATTTGACATAGTCTACTTACTCTTTCTACTTTATTCAGGTAATTTGTTGCTATATTATGTCTGAAACCTGTTATATTACGGGGATAACATCTTTTTTACCTGTATTCATAAAGATGTTACCCATGTGCTTACAAATTACATTTAGATTTCTGTAAATTACTACTTGATTTCCAAAAAACCATTAACAATCAAATCTATTGCTTCCTGCTCGTTCAAACCCCTACTCATAAGGTAATACAATTCCTCTCCAGAGATTTTTCCAATTGATGCCTCATGAGTAACCTGAGCTTGTTTATTTTTACAAATTAATTCTGGAGTCAGAGAGAGTTCAGAGTTTTTATCAATAAGCAAACCCTGACAATCCAGATGTCCTTTACTCTCTGCCTCAGCCAAAATTTGGGAATCAGTGGAAATTTTACTATTTTTTCTTCCTACTAGTCTTAATTTTAAAATACCCGAAGATTTTTCTCCATTTAAAATTAAACGGTCTTCAATTTTAATCTTAGAATTCCTTGAGTCTCCGAGAACTTTCAGATTTGCAGCAGAATTTTCAGAACAGAAAACTTTTGTTTTTATTTTGAGTTCTTCAGGTGTAGAGAAAATTTTATAAGTATAATCTAATTTAGAATTCTTACCTAACAGAAATTCGTAATTTATATCAATAACATCTTTCTGATTCCAGGAATGAATATGTTCATATTTTAAAGAAGAGTTCTCTTTCAAAATAATTTTCCCGCATGCGTTATGTTTACCGCACAGATTTCTCTTCAGGGAATTACAGGTTCCCTTAAGTCTAATATCCAGATTTTTCTCAACAACTATGAGATTATTAAGTTCCTGCTGGATATCTTTGGAGAGAATATTTATGCAGGTAAGAAGAGGAAAATCAATCTGTTCTTTAATCCAGATAAAATAACCTTGTTTTGGTTTTTTTACAAAATACTCTCTTACCCACCTGTACTTTTCCCATGCTAATTCACCTGGCAGAACTTCAACCCCTTTCATTTCTAGAATATTTTTTACCTTATTATCAATCTGCCAGTAATTTACATTTTTTACATTTTTCATAACCATACTTTTTTATAACACCTAAGACTTTTTTGAAATCTTTTTCCTTGCAAATAATTTTTCCGTTTACCATTACATTGATTAAACTAGGCTTTAAAAAATTCAGTATTTCTCCGCTATGTGTGATTAACAAAATTGAAACACCCTTCTGAATAAATTCTTTTTTTATTATCTTGGCTACCTTTTCCAATCTTTTGATATCCAGCCCTGAATCGATTTCATCAAAAATTACAAGTTTTGGATTCAGGGAAATAGTTTGTATTAATTCAGACATCTTTCTTTCTCCACCTGAAAAATTTAAATTTATTTCCTTTTTCAACAAATCTTTACCAATATCAAATTTTTCAGTTTCAACTTTGGAAATTTTCTCTAATAACTGCGAAAGTTTTACCCCTTTTATAGCAGGTGGATTCTGCCAGGTTAAAGCTATTCCTAATTTAACTCTTTTTTCTGCCTGAAGTTCAGTAATTTCTTCCCTGTCAAAAAAAATCTTTCCCTTGATTATTTCGTATTTTGGATTCCCTGAAATTACCTGTGCAAGAGTTGACTTTCCACTGGCATTTGGGCCTAGAAGTGCCTGGACTTCCCCTGATCTTATTTCTATATCAATTCCCTTTAATATTTTTTTTCCCTCCCCTTCAACTTCCAAATTTTCAATTTCCAAAAGCATAAATAAACTTAAAAGAATTTAAACCGCAAAATTGTTGAAATATAACTGCCAGTATAATATGTTATTATTATAACAACCACAGCAATAATTAGATGTTCAAAAAGCACTTTCCAGGGTTTTACCTTCTGCTCCCTCGCAATATAACAGCTTAAAACGCTCAGTACAGACAATCCCCAAATTATACTTATTATAATTGCTGTTGTAAGTTCAAATAGTAGTACAGGAACAACAAAAGTCAATGTAAAAACAAACTTAGACAAAAAGGTAGAAATAGTTGATCCCATACTTCTCTTGAAGTATGCTTATTTTCTGATTCTTCTGAGCTATGAATCCTCAGGGCATCTGAAACTGCATCTGCTGCGGCTATAGTTAATATCCCACTGAGAACCACAAGTTTTGAATATGTCCCCGAATATAATCCAATCATCAATCCAAGAGTTGTAATTATCACTGAAGGGATACCAAAACAAAAACCAACATTTAGAGAATCCTACATTATTTAAATCAATTACATCTTATTCTTTACAACAATCAAGGACTTTCTGAACTGCTCTACTGACTTTGTCTAATAAACTATTTTTCTCTTTATCATGAATATTTAGTTGGTTATTATCAATTTTTTTAACTTTCCCAACATCAACTATTTTTAGGTTTATACCCCAGAACAAGGAATATAACTCATAGGCTTTTGAAAACAGATTATTTGCTTCTTTTTTGTTGCCTTTATTAAGTTCCTTTGTTCCCACTTCCATTAACCTCATTGAAGCAGCCAAAAGATGCTTTGAAATACACCAGACCTCTCCTTCATAATCTTTAATAATTTTCTTGAGTAGTTCTTTCCTCATTTCCCTTACTTCTTTTAAAAGATTGAAATATTTTTCTTTTTTTGTTTTTTCGGCCGTAAAAAACAAATGTTCTTCAATGCTTATCAGATTCATAATGGCAATGCTTAAATCTTCGTCTGAAGATAAATCGAATTTATGCTCTTTCTTTAATTTTTCTACCTTCTTGAACATCTCTTCCATTTTTTGTTCTTTTTTCATATTAGCACCTTGTTATAAAATAAAAAATAATACTAACAAAAATTAAAAATAAGACAGGGATAATAACTTTCTGATATGGGAAGTAAACCTTGTTATTGTTTTTATTTTTCAAAAACTTATTTACCCAGATACCAAGTGAAAAAACAAGACTACCAAAAATAATACCAAGCAAAAGTTTATCAAATCCCCAGAGCAGATTACAGGAAAAATCAATAAACTTCATCCAATAGAGAGGAAGAATAACAATCAGATAAAAGGAAACCAGAATCAAGCTATTTCTGAATATGAATTTAAATTTCTTTTTATCAAGCCAGGAAATAAACCAAAGTATACTGGAAATAATTAATGCTCCAATCCAGATACCGGAGATAACATCATCCACTCCAAGCCATCTTGAGAGTTCCACTCCCCCAGCAACTGCTACTGTGCAAGCAGGACAGACAGCACGAACACAGGATGGAAGAAATAACAGAGCCAGTATACTGAAAAACTCTTTTCTCATATAATATAATGTATGAAACCATATTTATAATTTGGTTTCAAAAATTGAAACCTCTTAAAATAATAGAAAACTGAGTTTATTGCTGGATATTTATTATGGTAAAACCTTCTATTGTTGTATTTTCATATAATATTTCAGAACTCAGATTATAATCTCCTGCTTTTATTCCCCCACAAACATTACATCTCGGCAGTTTATAGGAAAATGAAACTTCATTTATTCCTTTGCTTAAATTTAAAATTTTTTCCTTACTTAATCTCCCACTTATACCATTTACCTTAACCTCAACATTTTCCAAATCCGAATTTGAGTAAATTATTGCAGTCAGATTCATAACATCAGCAGAATGATAAACTTCTTTATCAGCAGACAAATTATTTAAAGAAACTTTAATTTCCCTACCTTCCATAGTACAACCAGAAATAAAAATTAATCCAACAAACAAAACTATCAAAAACAAAGGTCTCTTCACTTTTTCACCTTTATATTCTTATTTAGTTCCTCGAGTAATTTGTTTGTATTAATTCCGTATTTTTCGCAGACCTCCCCGATTTTCAATTTGTCCATTTCCATTCTGACAAAAGGGCAATCCAAACAAGGAAATTTAAATTTTTCTAGGATTTCTTTAACTCCATTAATCACTAAAATTTTTCCCAAAACTGTATCTTTTGTAATATCCATAAATAAAACAATAAAAATTTATTTTGCAGTATACCCGCCATCAACTGCCAATACTTGACCTGTTATATAGTCAGATTCATCTGATGCCAAAAAAGCAACAGCATTCATTATATCTTCTGGCCGACCTATTCTTCCTTTGGCTGTTCCTTGGCAAACCTGCTCTCTTGTCATTCCAAGTTTTTTTAGCAGGTCATCCAACATTCCAGTTTCTATTGGTCCTGGAGCAATTGCATTTATGTTAATATTGTGTTGCCCAATGTATCCTGCATAGCATTTTGTAAGTCCTATTATTCCACCTTTTGTAGCAGAGTAACTTGGCACCTTAGGCCAACAAACCATCGCAGCTATCGAAGAGATATTAACAATTTTTCCGTTTTTTGTTCAACCATTGTTGGTATAACTGCATTGCAACTCCTTAGAACACCCTTTAAGTTTACTTCAAGTATTTTATTAATCTTTGAGCTATCTCCAATTTCTTCTATATCAATAATTCCTGCATTGTTTACAAGAATATCAATTCTTCCAAATTTCTCTTTTGTTGTTTCTACTACTTCTCCAATTTCTTCTTCATTTGTAACATCCAATTTCAAAGCCAAGCCTTCACCACCCAATTTTTCAATCTCTTTTATAACCTCTTCACAATCCTCTTTATTAATATCAGTAATAGCAACCTTTGCTCCCTCTCTTGCCAATTTTAAGGCAATCGCTTTTCCAATTCCTCTCCTTGCACCAGTTACTATTGCAACTTTATTGGTTAAACTTTCCTCTACCATACTATATATTGTCTACAGTCTTTTGGTATAAAGAAATGTAAATTCCATGCTCATCACAGGAGCATTATAGACAAAGGGAAAAAGCTCTTTTACAACCTATATCAAAAATATTTTGGCTTCCTTTTTTCATATTTTGTATGTAACAATTTCTCTGATTTCTTTCCAAGAGGTTTACCTAAAAATTCTTTGTAAGTTTCCTTGATTGCAGGACTGTGACTTGCAACCCGGATCTTCATTTTTTTATCCTGTTCATAAAGAGCAGCAATTCTTTTTTTTCTGATTTCCCATGTTGTCGGTCTTGGCTGCCCTCCTCCACCAATACATCCCCCGGGACAGGCCATCATCTCTATAAAATGATATCTTTTCCATTCTCCACTTTCAATTAATTTTCTGATATTTCCAAGACCATGCGCTATTGCAATTTTTATATTTTTGTTTCCCATTTCTATCTCTGTATCCCTTATTCCTTCAAAACCCCTTACCTGTTTGAAGTTAACTTTTTTCAGTTTTTTGCCCGTAAAAATTTCATAAATAACTCTGAGCACTGATTCAGTAACTCCTCCGGTAGCTCCAAAAATTGCACCACCCCCAGAGGGAATTCCCAGGGGTTCGTCAAATTCTCCATCCCCAAGTTTTGAAAAATTAATTTTTTTCCTTTCAATCATTCTTCCTATTTCTCTTGTTGTCAAAACAATATCAACATCATTACAACCTGCAGATTTCATCTCTGGTTTTTCAGCCTCAAACTTTTTTGCAATGCAGGGCACTATAGAAACTACAATCAGGTCTTCAGGTTTTACACCAATTTTTTTTGCATAGTAGGTTTTAGCAATTGCCCCAAACATTTGTTGAGGGGATTTACAGGTTGAGATATTTTTGAGCAGGAAAGGATAAGTTTCCTCTGCAAATCTTATCCATGAAGGACAACAGGAAGTAATTAATGGAAGATTTTTATTTTTTTCAATACTCTTAACAAACTCATTTGCTTCTTCCATGATTGTCATGTCCGCACCAAAATTAGTGTCAAATACTTTATCAAAACCTATTTTTCTAAGAGCTGCAACCATTTTTCCAGTGACCAAAGTTCTGGGCTCCGCTCCAAACATTTCTCCGAGAGAAGCCCTTACAGCAGGAGCGGTCTGGACAATAACAACTTTATTTCTGTTTTTAATCAGGTTCATATCTTCAACATATTTAATTAATTTTTCACTAAAAGCTCTTTCCCTCACAGCATTTTCAGGACAATACAAAGCACACTGTCCACAAAAGGTGCAGGGTGAGTCTTTAATAGGAATATTAAAAGGAGTTGTTACTTCAGTGAAGATTCCCCGGTTTACAAAATCAATATTGTTTATTCCCTGAATATTCTGGCACACCTGAACACACCTGCCACACAAAATACACCTATGATTATCTATTTCTATTGGACCTCTTCCCTTGGAATTATCTACATGTTTTTTGAATCTAATTTTTCTTATTCCCAGCTCCTTTGCCAATTTTATGAGTTCAAAGTCTTTTCTTGTATAAGTGATATTGCTTAAAATCAGTTCCATATTTAGTCTTCTTGCTTCAAGAACTCTTTTTGTGTTTGTGAATATTTCCATTTTTTCCTCAACTTTTGTATTACAGGAAGTAACAAGCTTTCCGTTAACTTCTACGAGACAAATCCTGCATCTCCCCTCAGGTTTCAAATCAGGATGATAACACAAAGTTGGGATATTTATTCCATTTCTTTTTGCTATGTCTAGAATTGTCTCTCCTTTTTTTACCTTTACTCTCTTCCCATTCATTTTTATTTGCATAATTTCAGAAATTCACCCTTAAAATATTTCAGTGCACATTTGAGATGATTTGTTGAGGATGTGCCTAAACCACAATAAGAAGTGTCGCTAATATGATAAGCAAGTTTCTGCAATAGATTTAAATCAGATTTCCTTCCCTTCCTACAACCAATTTTTTTAAGTAATTCCCATACTCTGAAATTTCCTTCCCTGCAGGGGGTGCAATAACCACAATTTTCATGCAAAAAGAATTCAGTAAATATCTTTGAGAGTTCAACAATATCTCTATTCTTACCACAAATTATCAAACCTCTTCCATTAAGCATACAACCCTGCTCAGAAATACTTTTGTAACCCATGGATAAATTTTCAAATTTTTTATAAGGTAGACAGCCTCCCGAAGCGCCGAAATAAATAATTTTTGGTTCTGTTTTTGGCTTAGTAAGAGAAACAATTTGTTTTAATTTTATTCCTCCTTCTACTTCATAAACACCCGGCTTTTTCAAATCACCAGACAAAGAATAAAGTTCCAGTTTATTGTTCCACCCACCCAAAAAAATCAAAGGAACATTTGCAAGAGTTTCAACATTATTTACACAAGTAGACTTTCCATACAAACCAACCTCAGGAGGATAAGGTGGTTTCTGCCTCACAACAGGTCTCTTTCCTTCAATAGATTCCATAATAGCTGTTTCCTCACCACACAAATAAGAACCAGCACCAAGATTTATATTTATTTTTAGATTTATTTTTTTCAAATATTCTTCAGATTGTTTTATAACCCTCTCAAGTTTTGGTTTAAGGTAGGAATATTCCCCTCTCAGATAAATAAAAGTTTTATGTATACCCGTTGCATAGGAGGCTATTGCAATACCTTCTATGAGAAGAGAGGGATTTTTTTCCATAATAAATTTATCCTTAAGTGTCCCCGGCTCCCCTTCATTAGCATTACAAATTAAATATCTGACACCTTTACCCATTAATTCCCATTTCAGACCTGTCGGAAAATTACAACCACCCCTACCATTTAATCCAGATTCTTTAACTTTTTTTATAACTTCTTTCCTGTTCATCCTCAAAGTTTTTTCAAAGCCAGCCCATCCAGACTTTCTTAAAATTTGCATATTATTTCAACCCTTTTATTATATTTCGGATTTTAGTTTTATCAAGATTTTTATATACTTTGTTATTAATCATCATTGCAGGCGGGGAGTCGCAGCACCCTATGCAGGAAGTTAATTCCAAAGTAAATTTTCCATTTTTTGTTGTTTTTCCAACCCCAATTCCAACTTTTTTTAATGTTTCCAAAACTTCTTGTGAACCATTGAGATAACAAGAGGGGCTGTTGCATACCCGGATTACATATTTTCCTGTTTTTGCTGTTGGCAGAAAAGAATAAAAACTCGCCATCCCATACAATTTCGCCAGGGGTATTTTCAGGTTTTTGCTAATATAATTTAGAGTTTCAAAAGAAAGAAAACCCTTTACTTTAACAGTTTCTTCAAGTAAACTCAGCAAATTAAATTCCTCTTTTTTATATTTCAAAATTAGCAAATTTAGTTTCTTCATAAATATACTTCATTAAAAATTATAGTGGATTATTTCTCTAATTTATTTAACTCCCTTAGCAGATTTTCAATGTCAATATCATAATTCCTGCAAACATCACCAATTTTCAAATTTTCAATCTCAAATTTTGCAAAAGGGCAACCCAAACAAGGAATATTAAACTTTGTTAAAATCTCTTCTGCACCTTTTACTTTCAAAATATCTGCCAGGATTGTGTCTTCTGTGATTTTCATAAATATAAAATTAATTAAAAAAGAGTGAAGCAATAAAAAGATATTAAATTCATATTGAAAAGAGATAAAGAATTTTTGGAGATAATGGAGAAATTATATTGCTTTAATTTTTTTATTTTTTAATGGAATTTTTTCATTAATCTAGATACTACATTCGCGACAGAAAATTTTATATTCTTCTTATATGAATTCTGACCTTATTATTTTAAACTCTGCATTAATAAATCTCAAAATATCCTATTGGTTTGGTATTGTTACGAACTCTTCAGAATTACATTTAGGATATCTAGAATTATTTACTCATTTCATAAATATTTATCATTATTTAACTTATTTTATGGACAAATCAAAAATGCTCAACATAGTAAAAGAATTGCCTTTTGATATTAAGATAACAATATATAAAAAAGATAATACAGAAGTCCAATTATTCCGCCCCTCTAAACTTTCTGTAAGATTTAAGGATTATGATGTTAAAAAGAATTTTCAGATAGGGTTTAAAGAAGGAAATCAAGAATTTAGACCTAATCATTTAAGAGTTATGATAGACTTAAATCTAAGAGTAAGAAGTCGCCCAGAGCTAAAAGAAAAATTATTATTGGCTTTTGATAATATTTTCTATGGCAAAGATCCAGAAAAAGAACTTGGAGAACTTGAGAAAGAGCAATATGAACATTTTTCAAATTTGCTTTCCTCTAAAGAAATAGATTCTATTAAAAAAGAAGGTTTTGGAAACTCTTTAAACCCTCTTACAATTATAGGTATTTTAGCTCAATTATTTATTATAGAGCAAGAATATGTTTACCACAAAGAAAGTAAATTTGAGCCACCAACACTATTTTTTCAGGGTTGGGTTAGAGAATTTATAGATAATCCTAAAGAAATAGATAATTTGTGTATGAGTGTTTGTAAAGGACAGCCCCCATTAGCAAAATATGTTAAATTAGAAAACAAAAAAGATAAGAAATATGTTGAAAATCTAGCACCTCTTTGGTATCTAAAGAGCAATTTAAAATAAGAACTTATTATTTATATTAATAAATAAATATAAATATTTATAATGGGTAAAATACCTATTACAGTAACAGTTGATGAAGAAGCGTTTGAAGGGTTTAAAAAATTGTGTGAGAAAAAAGACCTAAAAGTTTCAACAAAGGTAAATACTTTAATGAGAGAGTGGATAAATAATAATGAAGAAGAAAGGTGAACAAATGAAAGAAAAAAATTATATTAAAATGAAAGAAGTAACAGATAAAGACTATAAAATATTTGTTTCTAAATATAAAAAAATCATAATTGAAGACACAGAATTGGAGATAGGAAATCACAATCGGATTAAAGTATTACAACCAGAAAATTTTGAATTAGAAACTAAAACTATATGGAGTTTTCCAAGTAGAGGAAAATGGGCAACTCATTATTTAAACACTAAATATAGAGGGAACTGGGCCCCGCAAATAGCAAGAAATTTAATTTTAAGATATTCAAAAGAAGGCGATACTATTTTAGATGCTTTTGTTGGTTCTGGAACAACTTTAATAGAATGTGAATTAACTGGAAGGAAAGGTATTGGAATAGATATAAATAAAGAGGCATTAATTTTAACAAGAGATAGATTAAATTTTAGTTCTCTTAATGAAAAATCAATTTCAAAACAGGAAACTTACTTGGGTGATGCAAGAAATCTCAACTTAATTAAGAATGAATCTATAGAGTTGATTGCAACACACCCACCTTATGCAAATATTATTTCTTATACAAAAAATTCCAACCACAAAGAAAACAGAGATTTGTCAAAAGTTCGTTCTGTAAACGAATTTTGCGAAGAAATGAAAAATGTAGCACAGGAGTTTTATAGAATTTTAAAACCGGGAAAATTTTGTGCAATTTTGATGGGTGACACAAGAAGACATAAACATGAAATTCCAATTTCTTTTAGAATAATGCAGTCCTTTTTAGATGTTGGTTTTGTGCTAAAAGAGAATATCATTAAAGCACAACATAATACAAAAACGGCGCCATTATGGAAAAATATGTCTATAAAGTATAATTTCTTGTTATTAGCACATGAACATTTATTTGTGTTTAGGAAGCCAGAAAAAGATGAAAAATTAACTAAATTTAAGGGAAGTGTGAAGTGGTGGTAGAAAAAGTTATATTTTTTCTTTTATATATACCAATAATTTGATTTCCTCTTATTACATAAACTGAACACATTTTTAAAAAATTTCCTGATTGATTCCCCCCTAATTTATCAGGATTGCTCTCCAGTAAAATTCTTGATCCAAAAATTTTTCAGTAACTTTTTCTAAGTATTTCTGTATCTTTCTATTTGTAAGCAGGGTCGGATAACCGAAATAACAATGCAAACCAAGAGAAGCAAAGAAAAAACTAATAGCAATTGCCTTCTCTGTAATTGGTTTTGGACTTGAAACAAGAAAAGGCATTTCATTTAAATTTTTATTTCCTTCCGAAGCCAGTTTAATGAAAAATGAGGTAATTCTTGAACTGTTTACGCAGGAGCCAAAGTGAAAAAATCTTTTCCCGTCCAGCAAACCTGCTTCTGCAAACTCGAAACCTATACAACCAACTGTTAAAATTAGGTAATCTTTTGAGAGTTTTTTGTAAAGAGAAACCCAATCTTCTTTTGCTCTGGGATTGCTGTACCCAACCACAGCAATTACTCCTTTTATTTCTTTGTTTTCAAGTTTCTTTAAATTGTACAGACCTGCATCACAAGCAAGAACAATTACGACGTCTCCCTTTAACTCATTTTTTTTCAACTGGTCAAAATTGCAGGCCATACTAATTAAATCCATATCAACAACATTGAAACCCTCTTTTTTTAATTTATCTGCCAATCCTTTCATTGCCTCTTTACCTCCTGTTTCACACATTCTTGCACAACTGTTGCAGGAAACTATTCCTATTTTATCTTCTTTTTTTCAACTGGGCTTTTATTATCCCGAAAGGCTTTGATTCTGTTATTATCATCTTAATCCTATTTCCCAACCTACATAAATAGTTTTTATTTACCTACATTTTTCTCTTCAGTTTTTTTATCAAATTTTTCTTCTGGTTTAGGTTCTTCATTAACTTTTTCTTCTACTTTCTTTCCACCTTCTTTAGTTTCTACTGGTTCCTTCTCTTTAACTTCTTCTTTCTTTATTTTTTCTTTCATCTTTATATTTTCCTCCTCTTCTTTTGAAACAAGATAGTTTGGCTGATTTATTATTCTATCACCAACTATAACTTTTTTGTGTGTTATCAATTGTCTACCATGTTTTATTGTATTTGCAACTCCTTTTTTGTGTAGAATAGTTTGTAATCTTCTATCACAAAGATTTTTTAATTTTAGATTTAAAATATCCTCAAGACCTGAGTTTTTTGGAAGTATATTTAACTTATTCATTTTTTCAATCAATATTTTCTCAGCTTCTTTATCTTTAGTTGCAAGTATCTTCCTTGCCCTTCTCTTTATTCTTTTGAAATCAAACTCAAGTTTCCAAATTTCTTTTTTCCTTCTAAAACCATATTCTTTTTTTAATTCTTTTTCTAATTTTATCCTATCTTTATCAAATAATTTTCTTGGTCTCCTCCATTTTTTCCTTAACTTTTTTGGATGTCCCATTATTTACCACCTTTCTTATGGCTCCCTCTTTTTCTTACGACTCCTACAGTTACTCCTTTTCTGAAATGTGCCTTTGTTCTTTGTCCTCTTACAGGTAAACCAAACTGATGTCTAATTCCCCTATAACATCTACTTTTCTTCAAAAAGGAAATATCATTTTTATTTTTTAGAACAAGGTTTGATTCAACATAATGTTTGTCTTCTCCACTTTCAATTTCTTTTCTGTGATTGTAAAGCCAGGTTGGAATATTATATTTTTCTGGGTTATGAATAGCCTCTTCCAGTTTTTTAATTTCTTTTTCTGAAAGTTCGTTTAGTTTTTTATTTACCCCGAATTCAAGAGAAATTCTCAAAGCATGAGCAAAATTCTTTCCAATTCCTTTAATTTTCCAGAGGGTCCTTTCAATTGGTAGAGAGGCATCTAAATCTTTTCTTGCAATCCTAATTATCTTCTTTTTTTCCATAAATAAACAAAAATTTAAGAAAGGGTTAATTTTCTGAAAGGAACATTTATGAATAAAACTTTAGAGGCAAGTTTTACTTTTACTGGAACAATAATTGGGGCAGGTGTTTTAGGTTTACCTTATATAATTGAAAAATCAGGTTTTCTAATTGGCTTAATAGATATTGTTTTAATAGGTTTTCTGGTTTTATTAGTTTCCTTAATGTTAGGGGAAGTAAGTCTGAGAACAAAAAAACCTCACCAACTTCCAGGATTAACAGAAAAATATCTTGGAAAAAAACCAAAACATTTAGTAGCATTTTTGTCCATAGGTAGTATATATGGAGCTTTGATTGCATATACTCAGGGTGGAGGGGATATAATTTCTCTTTTAGGCATTCCACCTATCTTATCAAAATTATTGTTTTTCATTCCTTTTGCAGCAATTACTTATTTTGGAATTAAAGGAGTTGAAGAAGGAGAAGATATATTTACATCTTTGATTATTATATTTATTCTTGTTATCTCAATAGCTTCTCTATTTTATTTTAATCCAACAAATATAGCAAAAATAGAATTAATAAATTTTTTTACACCTATGGGTGTAATAGTATTTGCCTTTGCCGGAGTTTTTGCAATACCCCAGATGAAAGAAATTCTATGGTATGAAAGAAAAAAACTGAAAAAAAGCATTCTTCTCGGATTTTCTATTCCATTTTTTCTCTACATCTTATTTACTTTTTCCTGTTTGGGAGCATTAGGAGGAGAAGTCTCGGAAGTTGCAACAATCGCTTTGGGAGAGCATTATGGAGTTTTTTTCTCAATTTTCGGAAACTTATTTGCATTGTTTGCAATGGCGACAGGTTTTATAGCTTTGGGAAATGCGCTCATAGAAATTTATAATCAGGATTACAAAATAAGTAGAAATTTATCTTTTATTGCTGCAATGTTTCCTCCACTTCTTGCTTTGGCAGGTCTTTCAACTTTCACAGAAATTTTATCACTGACCGGAGCTCTGTTTATTATACCTCTATACATTTTGATTGTCTATATTTTTTACAAAATCAAGAGACTTGGCGAAAGAAAACCAGAGTATGAATTAAAACTTCCAAACTGGTCCTTCTGGGTGATTGCTTTATTTTTTCTATTTGTTGCAGTTCTGGTTAGTTGGCAGTCGTTATTTATAGGGATTTGATTTAAAATAGTAGATTCTAAAAAATATTTTCCTTTTGCTCAAATCCCTCTTTTTTATAACAATATTCTAATAATAATCATCTCCAACAACTTTTCCAGAATCTTTGACAAGCATAGCAAGTAAATCCATAGAACCTTCTATAGCAATCTGAATCCTGTAAAAAGTAGCATCTTTCTCAAGGGCTGTTTCAAATTTTTCAGGAATGCTATCAAGTTTATCTGAGATAAACAGAAATTAGTTTTAATTTAAAAACTCCTGATAAAATCAACCTTCTCAACTTTCAAGTATTTTTTCATCAACTCAGCAGTTTTCTTTTTTACTTCTTCTGAAAATTCTTTTTTCTCCTCAATTTCTATGTTGTTTTCGGAAATTTTTGGAATTAAGTCCTCACCACCATAAAATTCTGCAATTGTTTTCACTTTTTCTTCTTTATCTTCAATTTTCCTGTTTATTTTAATTTTATATTCCAAATCTCTTCCAGCAAGAGGATGATTAAAATCTAGTCTAACTCTGCCAGAATTAACAGACTGGACTTTTGCTTTCGTATTTCCTAAGTCTAGAATCATTCCAGGAAAAGGAGTAATCTTCTGTTTCTTCAACTCAGCCTCAGAAACAATTTTAACAAGTTTTGCGTCCCTGTTTCCAAAACCATCTTCTGGTTTTATTGTCTCTGTTTCTTCTTCCCCAACTTCCATCTTTTTAAGCAATTCATCCAGACCCTTAATAACAAATTTCTCACCAATTATAATTTTTATTGGTTTGTATTTTACCTTCTCATTGTAAATTCCCTTCTCCTTTGCAAGTTTCTCATCAGTTAAATCAAAAATCTCACCTGTATCTTTGATTTTGCCAACATACTCTATTTCTATGAAATCTCCTTCCTGCATAATTTTATAGAAAATTTTAAATTAGTAATTTATAATAATACAAACTCTTAAATCAAAGTTTCTTTTTCTCTTAAATAAAGTTATAGTAGAGGCCATATTTAATCATATACTTCTTCCAAGTCCTTAATAAACTTCAGTCCCTATATATTAGCAAGTAAGATGAAAGGCTGCAATAACTTTCTCAGACTTTGCTTTTTCATTGTAGATATTACAAGCCTCTTCAGTTTCTTTTTCTATTAATTTGATATTTTTGTTTTCTAAAATTTTTTTTACTTCTTGACTATTCTTCATCATACTAAAAGCTCCTGTTCCTATTATTAGCAAAGACGGTTCTGCTTTAAGTATTTCTTCTATGTCCTCGGGTCTAACTAAGTGGCCTTCTTTTCTCCACCACTCTTTGATTTTGTTTGGAAATAAAATTACATCTCTATTATATTCTTCTCCACCAATCACAATTTTCCCAAAAGAGTAATAATTAATGTGCATTTTACTTTCCTTTTTTAAAACGCTGGGCGGACGAATAAGTTAATTATATATACTTATTCTATAATTATATTACATTTCTTTATATATAAAGATTTCTATTCTCTATAATAGAACTTGTTTTTAAAGTTTAAATAGTTTATACCTCCAAAATATGTATCTTTATCTGAACAAAGATTCTTGTTTGATACAAATATTATGGACTATTGGCGGAAAAGACTAAAGTTCGTCAAAAGTTAGAAGAAAATTTAGAAAAAAAAGAAGATAGTAATCTATGGAGCAAAAGTAATAAGAGGTGAGTTAAGAAAAGTTCCAAAAGATTCAAGACTTGAAGGAAAGAGATCAAGACTGGTTTTGTTGCAATTATATGATAAAGTTATAAAGAAACAATTAATAACAACAGATTTGGCAATATCTCTCACAAAGAAGTATTTTAATGAGTATAGAAAACTTGGCGGAACTCATAACTATAACAGATTTAAAAATGATTTCTTGATTGTTGCATTATCTTCATTATATGCTTTGTATCTTATTGTAACAGAAGATAATAAGACGATGGCTTCAAAGAGAGCAAATCAAAGTTATTTAGTTGTAAATACAAACAATAGATTAAGAACACCAAAGTCTATTAGCTTTAGAGGTTTCTACCTAATTCTATAAACTATTGTGATGTAATTCTAATAAATTCTTTCAACTCTTTTCTAAACTTTGGGTCTTTCTTATACTCTTCTATCATCTGATTTAGTTCTTTCCAAGTTATTTTTTTATTGTTCATAGCAACTTATAGTTTGCAAAAGTATTTATAAATTTTTATTGTCTACTATATAGATTATTACAGCGTTATAACTACTTTACTTAAAATAACTAAAAAATAAAAAAGAAAGTTTCTCTGCTTTCTTTACAGACAACTTTTCTTAAATCTTTTTCTATAACTTTATCCAAATCTTTTTTAACATCTTTGGCGAAGGCTGTTAAAAATTCTGATATCTTTATAACCCTTTTACAACCTACATTTTCAGACCTCTTATTCTTTAAGAAAGTTATAAGGATTTTCTTGTTTTTCTCTTAAATAAAGTTATAGTAGAGGCCATATTTAATCATATGTTTCTTCCTATTCTTTAATTTTTTATTTGTCATGGTTTTTAGGTTTTTTAG
>JAGXOK010000011.1 GCA_023659935.1 Candidatus Aenigmarchaeota archaeon LH_S6
ATTTTATACCATATTATATTGAGAGGTTTCTTATTGATATTAAGAAATCTTCTAAAGAGTATCTATTCGTACTCAATGATTAAAATAGGTGTAAGGAGAGTATTATTTATTTGTTGCTAAACTACTTAGTGGATTGCTTGGCTTGATAAGCGATGAAGGACGTGGCAAGCTGCGATAAGCCTCGGCGAGGTGCATGCAGCCTTAGAAACCGAGGATTTCCTAATTATTTCTTTTTAGAAATGGGAACGAGGAGAACTGAAACATCTTAGTACCCTCAGGAAAAGAAATCAATTGAGATTTCCCTAGTAAGGGCGACTGAAAAGGGAATAGGGCAAACCGAATTCCTTATCGCAAGATAGGGAAGATGTGGGGTTAGGACCTCCTTACTTCCAAATGGAATAGATTGAAGTTCTCTGGAAAGAGACACCAAAGAAGGTGATAGTCCTGTAAATAAATTTCATTAGGAAGATTTGGAGAATTCCAGAGTATTGTTGGTTAGGTATCCAGCAAGAAGGTGGGAGACATTAACTTCCAACTCTAAATATAATTCAAGACCGATAGAGAACTAGTACCGTGAGGGAAAGCTGAAAAGGAGGGGTAACACCCTGTGAAAAGAACCTGAAGCTAAGTAGTATAGTATCCGTTTTGAAAAACGGGGTAAGGAGTTTAAGTCTATGGCAAGGTTGACCTTTTGAAAAGGGTAACCGTAGCGAAAGCGAGTGCGAATAGGGCGATTAGTCATAGGCTTAAGACCCGAATCCAGACGATCTATTCCTGGACAAGGTGAAGTGCAGCGAAAGCTGCATGGAAGCCTGAACCGTTGCTGACATGCTTCTCGCTCGGAGAATCTAGGAATAGGGGTGAAAAATGGTATATACCTTCCAATTTTTTTAGAAATAATATAAGAAGGGATGTACTATTCAGGGCCAATCGTGTCTGGCAATAGCTGGTTCCTTCCGAATGAGCCTTTTCTGCTTTGCTTAAAAAGGTTGACAGAAAAAAAAGAGAAAGGGTCCGGAAAATGAGCCATAGTTCAGCCTGTTTTTTATAGATTAATGTGTAAAGATACTGATTAGATAGTAGGGGAGGAAACTCTTCGCTATCTTGTCAAACTCATAAGCATTAATCATAACTGAAACAGAGTGAGGGCCGCCGGGGAAAGCCCGGTGCTCTAGAGGGGAACAACCCTTACTGGCATTAAGGTCCCCAAATGATAACTAAGTGATGAAGAAATATATTTCCTAAAACAGTAGGTAGGTAGGCTTAGAAGCAGCCACCCTTTAAAGAATGCGTAACAGCTCACCTACCTAGGAAATATGTTCTGAAGATGGACGGGGCTAAGTTATCTGCCGATATGCCAGATTCCTTTTGGAATGATAGGAAGGCATCTTGATAGGGTAGAAGTTTTTCTTTAAGGAAAAGTGGACCTGTCAAGGATGAGAATCTTACTAAAAGTAGCAGCAAAGTGGTGTAAAAATCACCATCGCCTTACTTGGGTAAGGGTTCCCTACCAATGACGTTCAGGTAGGGGTTAGTCTATATCCTAAGTTTGTCCTTAAAATAGGCTTACGAAGGAAAGCTGGTTAATATTCCAGTACCACTAAGTTCTTATCCATCTAACTGGTTTGAGATAGGTTAATGCAAATCAAGTACAGAAACTTCTGGAGTCTCGTAATGAGGAGAAGGAAGCTAATGTGTGATGGGCCTCTGTATGGAGGTTTAACCAATTCTCAGATCCTCTGAAAAGTAGATGGAATGTCTTAGTGATAGTACCCAGAACTGACAATTTATTTTGTGTATTAATGCAAAATAGTTCAGGAAACAGGTACCCATACTGAGTAGGTAAAGGCGTGGTAGGATAATCCAATCTAGGGAATTAGGCAAATTAGTGGCGTACCCTTGGTACAAGCCATGCCTATTATCAAATTTTGAATGATAGGTCTCAGTGACAAGGAAAACCCGACTGTTTAATTAAAACTTAGCCGACTGCTAGCCCAAAAGGGTTTGTATAGTCAGTGAAGCCTGCCCAGTGCTGGCATCTCAAATCTGGTTCCAACCAGATGAAGGACCAGTAAACGGCGGCGGTAACCTTGACCGTCTTAAGGTAGCGTAATCCCTTGCCGATTAAACTTCGGCCTGCATGAAGGTCCAACGAGGTTTTCACTGTCCCAGATTGGAACCTAGCGAACTCTCTTTCTGGTGAATAGGCCAGAGACTTCCAGTGGGAAGAATAGTCCCTGTGGAGCTTTACTGCAGCCTGCTGTTGTGATAAGTTTTGAATTGTATAGAGTAGATAGGAGCTTCGGCAAAAATGTAACACTATCCTTTTTAAAACTTATTGCTTACCTCTTCGGAGAGACACCAGTTGGTGGGCAGTTTAGGTGGGGCGCCACGCCTCTAACAACTCATCAGAGGCGCCCAAAGATCAGCTCACCGAGGTCAGAAATCTCGGGTAGAATGTAAATGTAAAAGCTGGTTTGATTGGATTCCCCCCAGCAAAGAATCCAAGTACGAAAGTATGGATTAACGATATGCAGTTTTGCTTTAATGGCTGACTGTAACTTCAGAAAAGCTACCCCAGGGATAACGGAGCCGTGGCCCCCGAGAGTACATACGAGGCTTTTGTTGGTTAAGTTCAACAAAAACCCTCGAGCCAAAAAATGAGATTGATTAGCAAGAGCCTTTTAGAAAAAGGCTTGAGCCAAAAAACAAGTTTTGGTGTGTATAAATCGACGGGGCGCGTTGCTACTACGTTGTTGGCTTGTCTCCTCCTGGGTGTGCATAAGCACCCAAGGGTGCAGGTGCTTACTGCTTAAAGACGACACATTAGCTGAGTTAAGAACGGCGTGAGCCAGTTCGGTCTATATCTGCTGGAAGTGTTTTAATCTGACTGAAAGGGAGCCACAGTACGAAAGGAACGGGCTCTCGTGGCCACTGGTGTACCTGTTGTGATTGCACTGCAGGGTAGCTACGCCATCACGGATAAGAGCTGAAAGCATCTAAGCTCGAAGCCGCTCAGAAAAATAGATTAATTCAGGTGCTCATAGAAGATGAGCTTGATAGAAGAAAGGTGTAATTACCAAGCTTCGGCGAGGTATTCAGCCTATTCTTACTAATACCTAAGCAACAAATAGATACTCTATTCCTTGTCAACCTTTAAAAAAGGTTGACTCGCAAGGCGAGACTGCAAAACTGATAAAATTAGCAGTTCCACTTGCGACACCTCAAATCAGCATATCTATTAAAATCTGAATTAACCCAAAAAAGTATTATGGAACTAAAAGAACTCCTTGGAAAATTTGGTATAACAGATAATGAAACCAAAGTTTATATAAAACTTCTTACGATTGGAAAATCAACAGCAAGTAATTTGGGAAAAGAAATAGGAATTTAGAGAAGAACATTGGAAAAAGGTTTAATTTCTTTTATTATTAGTAGTACTATATAAAGCTATGTGGTATTTATCACCACAAAAACACCAAATTCACAAATCTAAAAACTGTTCTAAATAAGGTAATTCTTCTTTTATAATTCTCCTTGAGCAATGCATTTTTTCCTGCAGTTTTCCAATTTTTTCTCCCAGTTCTTTTTTCTTTGGTTTCATCATACTCATCTTTGAAATAAAAGTTGGAAATCCATAAGGAACATATTTATAATAAGTTTCCTTTTTTGCCAGTGCAATCCCTATTGATATAAAATCTGCATAATATCTGAGCAGAATCCAGTCCTGTCTTTTTATTATCCTTCTTCTGAAAATATCTGCTAGACTTAAAAAATCCAAACCATTTTTTAAATCTTTCCCTTTGTATTCTCTTGTAACATTTTCCTCAATCCACCAGAAAAAATCTTCGGGGTTTCTGTCCAGATTTTTCATTACATCTCTTGCTACTTCTATTTTTTTTGTTTTCAGAATTATACGAACTGAATTGAAAATGTTCTCTTCAAAATCTCTTGGGGAAAGTATTTCTGACCGAAGTAGTTTGTTTTCCTTAATTAAACTTTCCAGATCAAGAAGTGCTGCTCTTACATCCCCATTACATCTCTGTGCAATATTTTTCAAAGTGGATTCTTCATAGTCTAAATTTTCCTGTTCACAGATTTCTCTCAAATATTTAGTAATAGATGGGTAAGGAATCTTGCTGAAGGAAATTAATTTACAGTAGGATCTTAGACTCCTCAACTTTGGGGAGTAGGCATTGTTTGCGGTTAATACAATAGGATTTTTGCTTTCCTTGAAAATTTTTATTAGTTCTGTTGTTGCCCTCCTATCTTGTACAGACAGACCATCAATTTCATCAATTAGAATAACTCTTTTCTTTCCAAGTAGGGAATATTGTTTTGAAATCAACAAAACTTTTTTAAGGCTTTCCAAATCCCTATAATCAGAAGCATTTATCTCATAAATTTCAAGGTTGAGTTTTTTTGCAATAAGATAAGATAAAAGAGTTTTTCCAACCCCTGGATCCCCAGAAAAAAGCAATGGTTTTTTCCCGAAATTTTTCAGACTTTCTTCTATTGCTCTCTTGTTTCCAATAAATTCTTCAATTTTTTTTGGTTTGTATTTTTCAAGGAGGCTCATAATTAATTCTAAAAAATTCTATTATGATAAAATACCGCTTTCTTGAGGATTTAACTTCTGATGTGCTATTTGAGTCCTATGGGTCAACTTTAGAGGAATTGTTTGAGAATTCTGCAGAGGGTCTATTTTCTGTTATCTGTGAAATTGACAAAATTGAGCCTAAGGAAAAGATAGAATTTGAATTTGAAGGAAAAAATTTAGAGGATGCTCTTTACTATTTTCTCTCCAATCTGCTCGCTGAAAGCGAGATAAACGAGGTTTTCTTGTGCAAATTCAAAATTGAAATTCAGGAATCTGAAGAAGGATATAAAGGGAAGGTTGTTGCCTTAGGGGAAAAAATAACCCCTGAAAAAGGCGGGACTGTTGTGAAAGGAATCACAAACTACAAATTCAAAGTTTGGAAAAATGGAAAATATAAGGCAACTGTGAGTTGTGATATTTAAGGGTTTTTATTGATTAAATAGATAACTTATTTTTTGGTTCTGAATTTATCATAAGCGAAGATTTTTAGGCAAGAAAGAAAATACCAATACAGGATGTTAATAATTAAGAGATGAGTTGGTGGAAAAATTAGAAAATACTTTGAGTAGTATGTTGTCTAACAACTATTAAACGAAATACTCAAAAACCCTAAAGATCTCCACAGGAAAAATCCTGATTCTATAGGAAAATAACCTTCTATTATTTTATAAATATAAACAAAAATATATAATAAAACACAAGAATCTTTATATATAAATTAATTCTAATATATATAGGCTTAAAAAAGCAGTTGGCAGACTGCTAATTTTGAATAAGCTTAAACTTCAGGGCTAAATTCTATAAATATATAGAGATTTAAAACTATATATAGATTTCGGTAATCAAATATATAGTTTTGACTCTATAATGAACTGTGTAACTATGAAACCCAAAAAGAATTGGTAGTTACATAGTTCAGGGTAAGAAAAATGAACATACAAAATCTATTTGAATCGACTTTCGGAAGTGAGACAAAAGAAATAAAAGAGAATAGAGTAGAAGCACAGAACCAAAACCAGGAAAAAATAGACATCTATGAAAAAGAGAAAGTGTCAACAGAAGACCTACAACAAAAGATGAAGGAAGAGTTTGGATTGGATGGATATAAAGCAAAGATTTTGATAATAGGCGTTGGTGGAATGGGCTCTAATGTTATGACGAAAATAACAGAGATGAGAATTAAGGGATCTGAGACAGTTGCAATAAACACAGATGCAGCACACCTGGTTATGACCAAAGCAGATAAGAAAGTATTATTAGGTAGAGACGTTACAAAAGGTCTTGGTACAGGTGGAGAGCCAGAAATAGGGAAAAAGGCAGCAGAAGAAAGCAGAAATGAATTAAAGGAAATGTTAAAAGATACGAACATGGTATTCCTAATTACTGGACTGGGTGGCGGAACAGGAACAGGAGCAGTCCCAACTATAGCAAGGATTGCAAAGGAGCAGGGAGCTCTTGTTATTGCTACAGGAACTTTACCTTTCAAAATAGAAGGAGCAAGAATTTCAAAGGCTGAGGATGGTCTTTACCAGTTGAGACAGATTTGTGATACAGCAATTGTAATAGAGAATCAGAGACTCTTAGAGTACGGTGGAAATCTTCCTCTAAAACAGGCTTTTAAGTTAGGAGATGAAGTAATCTCACAGATGGTAAAGGGAATTACTGAAACAATTTCACAACCATCTCTAGTAAATCTGGATTATGCAGATGTAAGAACAATAATGAAGTCAGGAGGAGTGTCAACAATAGGAATTGGTTTTTCAGATTCTTCAGAAAGATCAAAAGAATCAGTGGCAAAGGCATTAAAACATCCTTTGTTGCAAGTTGATTATTCAGGAGCATCAGGAGCTTTAATACAGATAGTTGGGGGTCCTGATTTGAAGTTAGAAGAAGTAAATGAAATTGGTGAAGCAGTAACAAAACATTTAGCTCCAGAAGCGCAGACAATCTGGGGTGCAAGAATTTTGGATGACTATGAAGGAAAAGTACAGGTAATAACCATAGTAACAGGAGTAAAGTCACCATATATTCTTGGTCCTCTAACAGAGAAAGAATCTGGAAAAGTCCAGACAGAAGTCCCTCACAATTTGGGGGTAGAAGTTTTTAAATAGTCTTTATTTTATTTTTACTATTTTTTTAGTCACATTTACTTTATTTTATCTTTAAATATTCAAAAGGCACAGATTTCACTTCTTAAGCACCCTGACTTTTTCTATATCTAATCTTCCACAGTGGTTTTTTTCATCATAAATTTTACTGCTTTTTTCAACTTCAATTTTTTTACTAAAAATAGGGCAATCAAGAACAAAACTTTCATATTCTCCTCCTTCCCCAACAACACTTATTTTATATTTTTTGTTCAATTTAATTAATTCCTTTAAACACTCTTCATCGATTTTCCTTCCAAGCCAGTCTTTACTAAAACCCTCGGCAGCCACCCTAGTAATTATTATTTTAAAACCTAAACTTATCAATTTTTTTAAATATTCAACCTGATTTATTTTCCAGAGAGGACTTATTAATTTTAGATTTAATTCCTTTGCTATTTTTGAAATTCTTTTTTTCTGGTATTCTGAAGCAACTGCCCCTACTATAATTCCATCAATTTTTAATTTTGAAATAACTTGTTTTAATTCCTCTACTTCTTTCTCTTTTTCACTGCAACTTTCATAGAAAATTTGTTTGACACCCATCAAGTTGGCCTGAATTTTTGTTAGTTCAATATTTGGATAATGAAACATATAGCTCTCTTCCTTTGGCTTTGCTGTGATTAAGTATTTTAATTTACTCTTTTGCTTTGCATAATAAGCAGCAAAAGTTGAGTCTTTCCCTCCAGAAGATAAACAGACTACTTCCATATATTCAATATCTAAATAGAGTTTATGGGACTACTTGATTTTTTCATCAAATTTAAAAAAAGGAAAGAAAGAATTCGGTTCCCATCAAAACCGAAAGAAGATATAAAATCACTCCAATATGCTATTTTTCAGGAAGAAGAGAAATTGTCAACAATCCCAAGAACAATCTATGAGAAGTTGACTCATATTTCAGAGAAAATTTTACCAGTAGAACCAGATAAGACAACAAAAAAGGAGATAGAAGAAGCAATTAGTTTTGCTCATTTAAAGGTTACTCCAAAAGGAGTTGCCTCTCTTACAATATTAGCTGCAATGTCTTTTTGTCTTGCTACTCTCTTTTTGATTTTATTCGGATTTTTGGATTTGCTTGTAGGTATTATTTGTATTTCTATTATTGCTGCCTTTGCTTATTATTTATACTCTTATCCACTCAGACTCAAAAAAATTTATGAATTAAGAGCAGGTTCAGAAATTGTAATGTTGATCTTGCATATTGTTATTTACATGAGGAATTTTCCAAATCTAGAGGGAGCACTAAAATTTGCATCTTCCAACTTGACCGGACCTTTGGCTTTGGATATGAAAAAGTTAATTTGGGATGTAAATATAGGAACTTATAACTCGATGGAACAGGCTCTCCTCTCATTTTCCCAGAGATGGAAAGATTCTTTCAAGGCTTTTGCTGACTCTATAAATTCAATTATATATTCTCTTTACACAAGCGGAGAAAGAAGGATTGAGTTGTTGGATGAATCTGTTGAAACTATTTTGAGTTCTTTAAATGAAAAGTCAAATTCTTATGTTTTAAAGTTGAAAACCCCTGCTACAATGATAAACGCTTTGGGGATTTTACTTCCAACCCTGATTTTGACAATGCTTCCAATAATGACTATTTTTTTAGGTCAGGAGATACCACCAAGTTTGATTTTTGGATTTTATGATATTTTACTTCCAATTGTGTTAGTTTTTATAATTAAAAATATTTTAGACAAGAGAATGGTAACTTTACCTGAACCTGACTTATCCTTACATCCAGATTTACCCCCAGAAAATACTTTTAAATTAAGAAATTTTTTTATAAAATCTTATGTACCAGCTATTATTACCTTAATCCCTTTTTTATATTATTGGTATATTAATTTTTACTCTTTATCCTTAAAACAGTCTTATGTGGTTATCTTGGGCTTTTTTATTTCAATTGCCATATTTTTCATGCTAAATTCTTTCCAGAAGATTAAATTTAGGAAAGACATTATTGAGATGGAAGATGAATTCAGGGAAGTTTTGTTTGGGTTGGGACAGGAAATAGATAGAGGAGTGCCTCTGGAAGTTGCAATAGAAAAGATAATGCCTACCTTGAGAGGGAATTACTCAATAAATTTACTTAGGAATATTATTTCCAATATTAAATACAAAAATATGACTACTGAGCAGGCAATTTTTGATAAAAAGGAAGGAGCAATAAATTATTTTCCTTCAAAATTAATGTACTCGGTTTTGAAAGCAGTTGTTGACGCTGCAAATAAGGGAACAAAAATTGTTTCACAGATAATGATTTCCATTTCCAAATATCTAACTGACCTTCACAAGACACAAGAAGTAGTTCAGGACAAGTTTTCAGAAGTGGTTTCGAGCATGCAGATGCAGGGAAGAATTTTATTACCTTTGATTTGTGGAATTATGAATACTTTAACCTATATGATTATTGAGATGGTAAATTTTCTGGAAAAAGCCTTTGGTGGAATATCAGTTGAAGGCTCTGCTGCAGCTTATACAGGTTTTTTATCTATGTGGAAGGGTCTTACTATTTCTCCAGCAACATTTCAGCTGGCTATAGGTTTCTATGCTCTTGAAACAATAATGATTCTTTCCTGGTTTATGACCGGGATCCAGGTTGGGGTTGACAAAACAACCCTACACAATAATATTTCAAAAAATTTGATTATTGGGGGACTGATTTATATCGCAGTTTCTGTTATTTCACTAATGATATTTGCACCTTTCTTAGATATGATAAAAGTAGGGATGGCTCCCCCTACCTAAATTTGAGGAAATTGCTATCAACTCTATTTTTTTGATTATCCTCTTAAATCTTACTTCTTATTTATAATCTTTAGATATTATGGTTGAGAAAGAAGAATTAAAGAAGAAAGCACAAGAGAAATATTCGCAAGTTGAATCGCTAAACAAAGAATTTGAGCAGGTTTCTGACCAACTTAATTTATTAAATTCTGAATTAAATGAGTCGCTAACTCTTAAAGATTCAATAGATAAGATCCAGGAAGGCTCGGGTTTTTCTCAATTAGGTTCAGGAATTTTTATACCTTCAGAGGTTACAAGCAATAATATTTTTTTGGTCAACGTTGGCAGAAAAATTTTTGTAAAAATGAATAAAGAAGAAGCTAAAAAGTATTTGGAAAATAAAGCCAATAATTTTAAATCTGTAATTTCGCAGGTGTCAAAGAGGAAGGAAGAACTACAGAATGAAATCCAGAAACAGGTGCTTGAATTACAGAAGTTACAACAATAATTCTACCAATATAGAAATAAGAGAAAACCAATTAGGGCAATAACAGAAATTATAATCACAATTTTCAGCATATTAGGAGAACTTGCAAATCCAAATGGAATTGGGCCAATAAAACCCAAATTTAGCTTTTCCTTCAGAATTGGAAACTAATGAGGATAAAATAAGAATTATCCCAATAAAAAAATAAATCCAATAAGTTTTTTCATAAAAAAGTTTATTCTTTTTTTTATTTAAAAAACAATATTATGAAAACAAGTGTTTCTGTAATAAAAGCGGATATCGGTGGTTGCCCTGGACATTCAACCTGTAACCAGAAGTTAATTGACAATGCAAAAAAGATTCTAAAGAAGTCAAAGTTAATCAACGATTCCTATGTGACTCACTGTGGAGATGATTTAGAATTGATAATGACTCATGGTAAAGGGGTTAACAATAAAGAGATTCATAAATTGGCCTGGAATATTTTTGAGGGTTTGACAGATAAAATTTCAAAAAAAGAGAAATACTATGGGGCAGGTCAGGATTTACTGAAAAGTGCTTTTTCCGGTAATGTTAAAGGAATGGGTCCTGGAGTTGCTGAAATGGAATTTGAAGAGAGAAAGAGTGATCCTGTCTTGGTTTTTATGGCTGACAAAACAGAATCAGGAGCATGGAATTTGCCTTTGTATAAAATTTTTGCAGATCCTTTTAATACAGCAGGTTTGGTGATAGATCCACACATGCATGATGGATTTATCTTCGAAGTTTTAGATGCAAAAACAGGGAAAACAGTTAACTTAACTTCACCAGAAGAAATATATGACTTACTCGCTTTAATTGGCTCTCCAAGTAGATATATAATAAAGGCGGTGTACTCAAAGAAAAAAGATATTGCTTCGGTAACTTCAACACAGAAACTTTCACAGATGGCAGGAAGATATGTTGGTAAAGATGACCCTGTGATGGTTTGCAGAGCACAGAGTGGTTTTCCAGCAGTTGGAGAAGTTCTTGAACCTTTTGCTTTTCCCTTCTTAGTTTCTGGATGGATGAGGGGCTCACATAATGGACCTTTTACTCCAGTTTCACAAGGAAATGCAAGATGCACAAGATTTGATGGACCCCCAAGAGTAACATGTGTTGGTTTTCAGGTTACAAACAGAAAAATAATTGGACATCAGGACCTATTTGATGACCCTGCTTTTGATTTGGCAAGACAAAAAGCTGGTGAAACTGCAGATTATATGAGAAGGCATGGACCTTTCCAGCCACACAGATTACCCGACGATGAGATGGAATATACAACAATGCCCGCTGTTATGAAAAGACTCAGAGGAAAATTTAAGTAATTTTTTATTTTTTAGTTTTTTAATAAAATTTTTTCCTTTTTTAAGTTATATACCTAACAAGTGATTAAAACAAACCTTGTTAAAATTTGGATAAACAGGAATTAAAGATATATCTGCTACTAAATCACCAAATAATTATATGTCATAGTTAAAAATTAAAAAGTTCAAAACTTATAATATTGTTTAAACAATAAAAGACATTATGCAAAGAATAGAAATTATTGCAAAAGGTGAAGTTCAAGGAGTAAATTATAGGAGTAGAGTCAGGAAAATCGCAGAAGAATTTGGAGTTGTTGGTTATGTAGAAAACTTAGAAGATGGGAAGGTAAAAATTGTTGCTGAAGGGGAAGAAAAAATTTTAAGAAACTTTGCTAAAGCAGTAAAATTAAAGGAAAATTTAATTAATGTCCAGGAATTAAAAGTAAATTTTATGCCAGCCTCTGGAGAATTTAAATCATTCAAAATAAAATATCTAGGAATTTAAGGGTAACTATAGTAATTTTTATATATTAATTTATTACATATATTATGGTAGAACTATCGAATGAAGCTCAAGAACTATTATTAAAAGTCCAAACCCAAAACCAACAGTTACAAGAGTTGATTGCACAAAAACAGAAGATAGAGAAACAGAGACAGGAGGTTGAAGAAGCGGAGAAAGAGATAAAAGACAAGGAAGAAATTTATAAAGGAATTGCAGGATTATTGATAAAAACAGATAAAAAAAAGGTTGAGGAGGAACTTGAAGAACAAAAAGAAATGATTTCTGTCAGAAAAAAACAGGTTGAAGAAAAAGAAAACCAGTTAAAAACAGAGTTGGAAGAAGGCCAGAAAAAACTAAGGTCTTTCGTTCAGAGTTCTAAACAAGCCGGATGATCCCTCTTCCAAGAGGAAAGAAAATCGCTATTTTAACTCACCACAACGCAGATATAGACGCGATTGGTTCGGCAACAGCTCTTTTATTTGGGTTTAGGCAAAAGAATATTAGAGTAACAATTGGGGTTCCTAATTCCATAGCGAGACAGGCAAGAAAATTATTAATCTATAGTGAGAGTAAAGTAAAAATAAATCTTAATTTGGAAGATTATGATGTAATTTTTATATTGGATACTCCAGTTCTGGAGCAGTTATATCCAATAAAAATTCCTAAGGGTAAAGAAATCTATGTTATAGACCACCACGAGAACACGAGAATCAGAGGAACAGAAGAGTATATAAGTCCAAGGAGGAAAGCAACCTGTGAAATGCTCCTGAAAGTGCTAAAAGATAACAACGTGAGAATTAACAAAAAAATTGCTGATTTGCTACTTGCAGGAATTGTTTCTGATACAAATCACTTTATTTTTGGAGATAAGATAACCTTTAAAATTGTTGTTGAACTTCTCAATTATAAAGCTAATTTGAGATTTGTGCTGAATTTAGTTAATAATCCTCCAAAGATCTCTGAAAGATTTGCAAAACTAAAAGGTTCTGAAAATTTAGAAATTTATAGGTCTAAAAATTGTTTAATAGTGTTTTCAGAAGTTCAAAGCCATGAGGCTGCAGTCGCAAGGGGTCTTCTCTCCTTGGGCGCGGATGTCTCAATTGTTTTCATAGAAAAAGAAAATGAATTAAGAATCTCTGCAAGAGCAAATAAAAGAATTGTATCAAGTAAAAACCTAAATTTAAGTCGGGATATTTTCTCAAAATTAAGAGAGGTTTCTGGAGGAGGTGGTGGGGGTCATGATGCAGCTGGTTCCTTAAACACACCTTACAAAGAAAAAAAATCAGATATTAAAAAATTTATATTTGAAAGACTTGAGGAAAAATTGGAAAAGTTAGAAAAAGTTTAAAAAATAAAAAATCACTTCAAATTTTCTAAAATTCTTTCTCCAAATTTAGTAGCAGCTTTTGGACCATTTGCTGTGATTATTTTCCCATCCTGCTCAACATCTGCTCCAGTATAAGTTGCTCCGTTCTCTTTTAGAATTTCTATAAAATTCCCCTTTCCAGGATCCCAGATTGTTGCTTTCTTTCCCTCTAAAATTCCTGACTTAGCCAAAATTCCCGGAGCAATACAAATTGCTGCCACAATCTTACTTTTTTCATAGGATTCTCTGGCAATATCTAAGGCTGTTTGGTCATCATAGTAAACTGAAGCTCCAGGGCCTCCAACAAATACAATTGCATCATAGTTTGTTACATTAACTTCTTCTATATCTAAATCTACTTTTACTTTTATTTTCTCTATCATGCTAGTTGCCTCTTTAACATCCTTCGAAGCAACCTCAACACTTGCTCCACTATTCTCAAAAATCTTTTTTGGTTCTAAAAATTCCTCATCCCTGAAATTAACTGGAGCAACTACCATCAAAATCTTCTCTCCACTCATATTTATATTAGGTTTTATTTCTTTACTTATACCTTCTCTATTAATACAACCACTTAAGAACACTAAACCAACAAAGCTCAATATTAGCAAACAAATAAGAAATAATTTTAGATTTGACATAAATAATTAGATATTAATTAAATTATAGCCCCGTAGTGTAGTGGCCAAGCATTTGAGACCCTGGATCTCAAGACCGCGGAAAGCCTATCGAGCTCTTTTTCTGTTAACCTAAGCCTCTTTATTGGACAAATTTTGAAGTTTAGCGGAATTCGAATCCGCGCGGGGCTATTTTGTTCTAATTTCTTTCCCAGAAATATCTGAAAGTATTTTCTCTAAATCCCCTAATAATCCCTTCCTATTAACCTCTTCTGATTCAAGTTCTTTTTTATTTTTTTCCAAGTGTTGTATCTGTTCTCTTAATTTTGCAATTTCCTGCTCTTCTTTTTCTGTGGTTATTTCCTGTTTCAGTTTTTTAATTTTTCTTATATTCTCTCTTAATCTATCTGAAATTATTTTGTATTCCCCCTTATTTTTATTTAATGAGAGTACAACTCCTTTTTCAATTTCCAAAAATTTTTTTCTTTTTCTTTCATTGCTTTCTATCTTTTTTATGTTATTTTTTACTTTCTTCGCAATCTCTTCAAAAAACCTTTGTTCTCTTCCAAGTAAAATTTCAGGATTTTCCAAAAAAGCCTTGATACCTGCCCTCTCTTCTTTATTGGCGATATACAGATATTCTCTGATTTGCCTACTTATCGAATTTACAGAATAGGTTGTATCCGAGATAATATCTTCTATTTGTTTTTCTAGAGAAATTTGTTTTTTTTCCAGATTCCTAATTTCCCTAGCTTCATTAGAATTCTGGATTTTCAGAATTTTAGAGTTTTGCTCTTTAATTTCTTTCTTCAATTTTTCTATATTTTCATCAATTTCTTTCTTTTTCTCTTCTTTTTGTTTATTGTCTAATCTATATTTTGTTATTTTAGTTAAGAGTTCTCTTGCTTTTTTCTCTTTTTGGATTAGTGAATATTCCCCAGTAAGAAAGAGGTCAAAATCATCAAGTTCTTTCCTGAGTTTTTTTAAATCAGAAGATATTTTCTTCATTTGTTTTTGAAAAGGATTCAGAAGAATTTGAGCATCTCTTGAAAACTTATTCAATCTATCAAAAAGTTCCGAAATAATAGATTTCATTTGATATGGATTACTCTCTTTCTGTAGAGAGTCCAAAGCCAAAACAAACATTTTTTTTGAATTGTAGCAATAGTTTTTCCTACTGGTTTTTATTATGTTTGAAATATCTCTCTTATCTTCTAAAATTATCCTATCAAATTTAGCTGTTTCAAGTTCTGTAAACTCTTTATTTAGCCTCCTCAAATAATCAATGAAAAGAGATCTAAATTCTTTAATTTTTGAGTCAAATTCAGCTTTTTTTTCTTTTGTTTCTTCTTCAAGAAAATCACTAATCTTATCAAAACTAACTATCTGTTTTTCTTTTGGTTTATTTATCTGCCCAACTTTAGTTTTTTTAAATAAATTTTTCAGCCAGCGCATAAATTGGTGTAAATATAAACAACTAATAAATTTAAAAGTAAATATGTTATGGCGAGATTTGGACATGGAAAAATCAGTAAATCAAGGCATAAATTAAAAAAGCCTAGGAGGAAAGAAGGAATAACAAAGTATCTGAGAAGTTTTGAAAAAGGAGAAAAGGTTGTGGTAAAGATAGATTCTATTTCCCAGAATTATCCTCATCCAAGGTATCATGGTTTAATTGGAGATATTAAGGAGAAAAGAGGAAGAGCATATATTGTTGATGTCAGGACAGGAAAGAAGTCCAAACAGATAATTACAACCCCAGAACATTTAAAGAAAATATCTGGTAATTAAATTTGATAAAAAAATCCTATATTTTGTTTACTCTCTCATCGTGTTCTAATTGGCCAGACATTGATTAAATCTCCCCCCTATAGTATCTCTGGTTTCATTAATCCAGTTGTATTTATTTTTAACTTCAGGCTTCGGTTTTTTTGTATTTTTTGGTTTATACTTAACCAAAGGCAAGAAAACTCCCGAATTTATTCGTGGAGCTCAATTGCCCCTTAAATACTTTTAAAACATAATTAAATATGGACGGACAGGTCCTGTATTGTCTTCTGGGTATATCTTGGAAGACGGGGTTGCTGACCCTACAATAGTGAAATAAGGCGTCTGAAAAAGGTGACTCAGCCCTAAACTAAAGCGTGTCAGACCAAAACCTCTGCTACGGTAAGTTTTGTTAGCGACTTTAGAACCTCGCCAGTCTTCTGTATTCAGAACGGTGTTTTGGTTAAGGAAGCTCCTGAATTTATTCAGGGAGAGGAAGTCACATCTAAACTGTCTTTAGAAAATCCATGAAACTTTGCTAATCTTTGTCAGGTGGTTTATTAAGAGATATTTGAAAGAGTGGAAAGATTACTTATAAATTGCATTTAAGTTTGTTGGAACTGTTAAAAATAAATTATAATTATGACAATTAAATTTTCTGATTTTGTCGAAATAAGAATTGGAAAAGTATTGTAAAATTATGTTCGCCTGTAGATTTTTTGAAAAAAATGGGTTATTTGCCGCCTGCGATAAAGAGATTCTTGGGAAAACATTGAAATTCGGTGAGGTTGATTTTGAGATAAAGAAAAGTTTTTATTTTGAGAAGTTTGTTGGAGTAGATGAAATTAAAGAATTTTTGGGCATGGCAAAAATAATAAATTTGGTTGGAAAAAGGGTTGTTAAATTATCTATTGAAGAAAAACTGATAAATAAGGAAAGCGTAAAAATTATAGATGGTGTCCCACATGTTCAAATTTATAGAATATAAGTATTATGGATAAAGAAAAAATTATTGAGTTTTTGAAACCTGATTGGAAGAAAGGGATAATATTTGCAATTACCTTTATTTTTTCATTTCTATCTCTAAGAGGGTGCTGTTCTTGTTGTCCACCCTGGATAGAAATATGTATTCTTATGTGCTGTCAATGCTACAACTCCATATCCTGGCCTTTTTTTTGGATAATGGAGACAAGACCAACAAACATTTTTTCTAAGCCATTTCTAATTTTCCTTTCTGTTATTTACTGGTACCTTCTATCTTGTTTGATAACCTTTGCTTTTAATAAAATAAAAAAATGAGAGGGCAGTGGTATATTGTTGCAGCGGTTTTATTCTCTTTTTCTCTCTTGACTCTATTCAATATTTTTAATAGTTATTCAAGAATTGATTATACTTCTGTTCTTAAAAATGATGAAGATTTAATTTTCCCAAATTTGGTTGAGGAATTAAATAAAACAGTTGAAAATTCTGAAAATATAAAAAATTTAAACGCTGATGTTGGTGATTTGTTGGAAATGGCAGAAAATAGTTTGTCTGGGAAAGGATATTTTATAAATTACAATTTTACTGTAGTTTCAAATAGAGTAGATTATAACCTGACAATTGGAGGAATAAATATGCTGGTTAAAAATTAGTGACATCCTCCACCACCAAATTGATTTTTGGAAGTGGTTCCAACGATGAAATTATGCTATTGAGACTCATCGTATATAGTTCCTGCTTCCACGACCCGACTTGCTGACAAGCAGTAGAGGTCAAATCTCCACAGGCGTGAATTCCCACTCGTCCAGCGGTATTTATTCCTTCCCTTAATATATTGATTGCAGAGTTCTTATCTCTTGGTATTTTTGCACCACATTTTTCACATTTATAGATTCTCTTTGATAGTGGCATATCTTGTTTATTTCCACAATTAGAACATATCTGGGAAGATGGGTAAAATCTGTCTATTTCTACTAACTCACCTCCAGCACTTTGAGCCTTGTAAGTGAGCATTCCTGTAAAAACAGACCAACTTGTATCAGATATTGATTTTGCCAAATAATGATTCTTAACCATATTTGACACAACTAAATTTTCTATAGCTATGAAATCATATTGTTGTGTAAGGTGGTAACTTGATTTATGTAGAAAATCTAATCTCTGGTTTGTTAGGGTTTCATAATCCCTTGCTAATTTTACTCTTTGTTTGTTCTTATTCTTTGAACATTTCTTTTTCTTGGATAATCTCCTATGCTCTCTTTTGAGTTTCCTTTCTGTTTTTTTAAGAAATCTTGGATTTTCTATAACTGTTCCATCTGATAAAGTAGCAAAATTCTCCAATCCTAAATCTATTCCAACTTTGTTTTCAGGATATTTGTGTTTAACTGGTTTATCCTCTATCTCACAACTAAAAGAAACAAACCATTTGTTACTTTGTGTTTTCTTAATTGTGAGAGTTTTTGGAGTTCCTTTTGGTATCCTGTGCAACTCAATAGGAACAGAACCTATTTTAGAAATTTGTAATATTCTCTGATTTTTGAACTTGAAACAACCATTATTCTGTGGATAGGTTATACTGTTTATTCTCTTCTTGAATCTTGGGTAACCTACTTTGGATTTTAGAAGTAGACTTCTTGGCTATTTTAAGTTAAAGTTTTATATAATAATGGAACTGACAAGATTTGAGAAAGCAAGGATAATTGGAGCAAGAGCTCTTCAACTTGCTTATGGGGCTCCTGCTTTGGTAAAATCAAGGGAAGAACCAATAGAGATTGCTGAACTTGAATTAAAAAAAGGAATTCTTCCTATTGTCGTTGTAAGGGAATAAATTCAAAAGCTTCTCTGAAAAAGGGTATAATCACAATAATTTCCATCAAATTTTATTCCATTCTGATCCTTCCTGCTTCCCCAAAACCAAACTTTTTAGAAGTAGGGCTGAACCTATTCCCTTCTCACGATATTCCTTTTTTACCTGATAATCAATTTCCCAGACATGGCTCCTTTTTCCTTGTTTTCTAGTGGCAGAGGAAGAACCAAAAATTTTTTTATCTTCAAGGTAAACTAATACTATTTTTTTTGAATATTTTTCAAAATATTTCCATAAAAACAATTAACCAACTTAATCTAAAAATAAAAAAGAGAAAATAAAATTATTTCTTGGGCACTAAATCTATGCAAACTCCTGCTGCAACTGTCTGACCCATATCCCTAATTGCAAATCTTGCCAATTGCGGAAAATCACTCTGTTTCTCAATTACAACAGGTTTTGTTGGTTTAATTTTTATAACTGCTGCATCTCCTGTTTTTATGTATTCTGGCTTTTCCTGTATAACCTGGCCTGTCTTTGGATCTATTTTTTTAATTATCTCTGTTACTGTACAAGTGACTTGTGCGGTATGTATGTGGAAAACTGGTGTGTACCCTGGAGCAATAACTGTTGGGTGATTTAGAACAATTACCTGTGCTGTAAACTCTTCTACAACTGGCGCTAGATTACCTGGGTCACAGATGACATCCCCTTTCTTAACATCTCCTTTTCCAATACCCCTCATATTAAAACCAATATTGTCTCCAGCCTTTGCCTCTTTTAAAGCCTGATGATGCATTTCTATTGATTTTATCTCTGCTTTTGTTCCTGCAGGCATTATAGTTATAGTTTGATTTGGTTTCATAACTCCTGTTTCTACTCTACCAACTGGGACTGTCCCAACTCCAGTAATTAAATAAACATCCTGGACAGAAAGTCTTAACGGTTTGTCTATTGGCCTAGTTACTGGCTTTATATTATCTAAAGCCTCAAGGATTGTCTGGCCTGTATACCAACTCATGTTTTCACTCTTCTTTACAACATTATCTCCTTTATATGCTGAGATAGGGATCATTTTAACTTCTTCTATTTTATAACCTACTCCCTGCAAAATCTTCTCTACTCCTCCTTTAATTTCATTAAATTTTGCCTGGTCATAGTCTACTGTATCCATCTTGTTTAAGGCGACAATCATTTGACTAATACCTAAAATCTTTGCTAAGTAAGCATGCTCTTTTGTCTGTTCTTGTACTCCTTCTCTTGCTGAGACAACTAAAATAGCGATATCTGCTTGTGAAGTCCCAACAACCATGTTTTTAACGAAATTTCTATGTCCTGGCGCATCAATCATAGTGTAGTAATACTTCTGTGTTTTAAATTCCTTAAAAGCCAGGTCAATTGTAACCCCCTTTTCTCTCTCTTCTTTTAATTTATCCATTACAAATGCAAACTCAAAGGTTTCTTTCTTTTTTTCTTTTGCTTCTTCCTTTAATTTTCTTAAACTGTTTTCTCTTATCGCCTCTGTATCAAAAAGTAGTCTCCCGACTAATGTTGATTTTCCATGGTCTATATGCCCTATTGTAACCAAATTTACATGTTCTTTATCTGCCATAATAAAGTAAATAAAATTTTAAATATACAAGCCTTTTAGAAAAAGGCTTGAGCCAAAATTAAGAAATTGATTAGGTTTTTGGCTTGAGCCAAAACCAGGAAATATGTTAGTAAGAAGCCTTTTATATACTTTAAAAACACTAAATATTTAGGTGGAATATGGAAAAACACAAATTAATGGAATTTAAAAGAAAGGTTGGACCAAATGGGGGATAATCATCCCAGAGGAATTTAGAAAAAGGCTTGGAATTAAACCTGAAACAATAGTTTACTTTAGTTTAAAAATCATAGAATTTATATAGAACCAGAAAAAGAGGACCCTGTTATTGTATTTAAGCAAATTGCTGAAACAGAGCCAATTACCAAAAAAATATCTCCTAACAAATCTTATGAAGAAGAAATAGAAGAGAGATGGAATAAAGTAAAAAGATAATATGTTTTACATAGATGCGAATTTGTTTATCTACGCTTCATTAGATAGAGATATTTTGGGTGATCAAAGTAGAGAGATTATTGTAGGGGGGGGGGTAACTCCCTGAACCCTCTTATTGAATCTGGGGAAACCGTGAAAATTCTTTTTGGTTATTATAACTGCAATGAAATTGAAAGGGAAGATATAATTACTTATAACTACTCAGGAAACGAAAACCCAATTATAAAGATTGTTAAAGGCTTGCCTGAAGATAAGTTTTCTTTAGAAAAAGTGGATGGTGGTTATAATATCCTGATAAATGATAAAATTTCAAAGAACTCAAAAAATCAGCCTTACTCTCTAGATGAGAGGGGTTACAAAATGCTCTCTTTATGTAATCTACTCCCCTCACTAAAGTCAGGAGCTTTCCATAAGTTGGATAGAGCTACACTGTAGACTTTGCTAATCCAACATCATTTGGACGCAACAACCCGATTACTGGGATTGGCTTCCTGGAATACTGGATTCTTAAAGTTGGGACTTGTAAGTTCCGCTCCAGGAAGGATTTTACGGCAATATTTAGACTTGATTGCCTATCAGATGTTACTACTCTACCACACTTCTTGCATTTATATAACGAGTAATTACTTGAAACATGTCCTGGATTAATTGCACCGCAACCAAGACAGTTTTTACTTGTATGGTAAGCATCAACTTGATAATAGGGTATTTCAGAAATTGAGCAGTTAGATTTTAGAAACTGATTGAATAAGCCATAAGGAATCCTGCTTATTTTTCCATTTGCTTTTTTATTGAATTTGTGTTTTTTACCTTTTATACTTAATTTCTCAACAGCAACATAAGCCTTATGTTTTTTGGCAAGGTTAACAAGCTCTTTGGCAACCTGACCACTTCTTGTTTTAACAAAATTATTTTGTTTGTGTTTAAGTCTTTTAAAAGATTTCTTTGCCTGTCCTGAACCTCTATCTGTAAGAGATTTGAGTTTAGACTTTCTATTCTCATATTTTCTTTGTCTTAAAGCAACATCTCTGCCAAGATATAATTGTTTTTTTACTTTACCTTTTTTGCTATCCCATATTGTAACTGCTGCTAGAGTTGTAGAGCCAATATCAACACCAAGAATATTGTGTTGTGTTATTTCTGGTTCTTCAAATTCCTTCTCTAAAACAATTGCAATATTACCATTCTGTAAAAGAGAGATATTATCAAATCTCCAACCATTTTTGGTATAATCTGTAAATCGGTTAAATTGGTTATCTATTTCAACAGGGACTACAAAGGTCTTTTTTGGTCTATAAGTTAGTTTAAAACAAGGATAACCTTTATTTGTTAATACAAACTTGAACCATCTTTTGTTTAACCTGATTGAGCAGTTATTTAGATTTATTTTTGATTTGTCTTGAAGCAGTTTTTTACTGATAACTTTCTTTAATTTCCAGATATCCTTTCTTGCTTCTTGAATTATATCTGATGGTAAAAAAGAAGATTTTCTAATTTTATTATAAGTTTTGTGGTGTAGTTGAGTAGAAGAATCAGAAAGAGGTAATTGTAGACAGGTAAAGTTTAGAACTCTAAAATATCCTTTAATTATTGTATTTAGCAAATCTTTCTTTCTATAGGTTAATTCTTTTTTATTCAAAACCAAAGTCTTCCTTACAAGTCCTATATATATATTTAGAAAGAAAATTATTTATAAGGCAATTCCTCTATACGATTGAAATCGGTAGTTTCCTTGCCTTCTGGTTAATTATGAAAAAGATTATAAAGGAATTATTCCTGCTACTTCTTATTTGATTTTAGGGAATTTAGTAGAGGGTTCTTTAGATAGTAGAATAATTGGTCTTGTTGATAAAAAAGATATTTTGGGGGGTGGTTATCTTTGAATAAATATCTGAAATTTTTTAGATTATTCTTCGACAATTAATTTATTTAATTTCAGCTTATAAATAATTTTTTGTAAATCTAATAGTATGTTTCTATACTTCAAAAAAAACTATTGTCCTGTCTGTGGGGTTAGAGGAGTTAAAGAAGGGGGATATTACAGATGCGTAAATTGTGAAACTGTTTTCTCTAATTTCGGAATTGTCAAAGGACCTTTTGACGAAAAAATTACCCAAAAAGAACTAACAAATTTTTTTGAAGACAACTAAGTGAAAACTCCAGCGATTTCTGTGCCACATTTTCTGCATTTTGAGCTCTTAAAATCTATTTCATAGCCATGTCTTTTAATAACCAAATCCCCACATTTTTTGCAATAAGTATTTTCATATTTCTGGTCAAAAACATTTCCAAGATAAACATATTTTAATTTTTTCTTTGCTTTTTCATGTAATTCTTTCAAGACTGATATTTTTTTTGCTTCTCTGCTTGTAATCTTTGATAGATGCTTTTTTGGAAGAATTAAGATTTTTCACGGTATTGAATTCTCAGCAATATCTTTATTGTTGGTGGCGGTTAAATATGATTTAATTATTTCTATCTTGTTTTGTATTCTTGTTTTACATATTTTGCCAGCTATAATTAATCTTTTTTTAAGGGATAGGGGAATAATAAACAAAGAATTTAAATTAGTAAGGAGTGTTTTTGGGCTTATAATTGCAATTGCAGAGGCAACTATTATTTATTACTTAAAGAGTTTGGACATTCTTTTCATAATGTTTATTATACTTACTTTCGGACATTCCCTATATATTTTGAGAGGAAAAATAACACAGACAAACTATGTTCTAGATTATATTGGGATTACTGTAAATTTTTTATTTAACTTATCTCTTGTTTACTTTTTTAAGTCTTTCTGGCTGCTTTTGGTTTGATAAATTATCTTCAAAACCAAACAAGATCTCCAGTTCTTCATATAATCTTTTACTCAATTCTTCATATTTTAATTTGTATTCTGACATCAAATCCTTGTAAAAAGATTTTTTTGAGAATTCCTGAATTATATTGTAGACTAAATCTTCTACAAGAACAGGTCCTGCTAAATAAATAGGAGTTAGTCTTGAAATAAGAGTTTTTAAAGAAATTAAGGTTGTTTCCTTCTCTGTTATTTCAATTATAACTCTAAAAACAAAATTTTCATTAATTTCCTTCACCATTTTAAACTTAAGTTCTAAGCCATTCTCTGTTTTTTTATAGTAGGTAAGTTCAATATCTTCATATTTTATTTCTAAAAAATCTGCAATTATGTCCTTTATTTTTGTCTGTAACTCAGTGGTAATCTTTTTATTTACTCCAAGAACCCTGTTGAAACACTCCCTCTCAAATAAGTAGCGATACATAATTAACTTTCTTATGAATAATTATGGAACCACAAAAATTTAAGTATAAACAGGCTCTCTTTTATGAGAAACTACCAAACAAAAAAGTGAGATGTTTGCTCTGCCCAAGAAACTGTTTTATACAAAACAATTCTACTGGTTTTTGCAGAGTTAGAAAAAATTTGGATGGAAAACTTTATTCTCTCGTTTATTCAAGACCGTGCACTATTTCAATAGACCCAATTGAGAAAAAACCCCTATTTCATTTCTTTCCAGGAACACAAGCCTTATCAATTGCAACTTGTGGGTGTAATTTTACCTGCACTTTTTGCCAAAACTATGAGATTTCACAGGGTGAAATTTTTGGAGAATTTTTATCTCCAGAGAAAGTTGTTGAGTTAGCTAAAAAGCATAAAGTAAAAACAATAGCTTACACCTATACTGAGCCAACTGTTTTTTATGAATATTGCTTGGATATAATGAAATTAGCAAAAAAAGAAAACTTAAAAAATGTTTTTATTTCAAATGGGTATATAAATAAAGATCCTATAAAAAAAATTGCTCCTTATCTAGATGCAATAAATATTGATATAAAAGGTGAAGAACAAGTTTATTCAACTCTTTCTCATGC
>JAGXOK010000012.1 GCA_023659935.1 Candidatus Aenigmarchaeota archaeon LH_S6
GTGGCCAGAGGTAAATCGAAAATATATAATGCTGGGCATTTGAGAATGAAAGAAATAGACAGGATAGATGGGATTTGCAGAAATTTGAGGGCTTTGGGAATTGACGTTAGAGAGAAGAAAGATGGTATGGAGATTGAAGGTGGCAAAGTTGAGGGAGGTACTGTCAACTCCTTTGGAGACCACCGCATGGCTCTGGCATTCTCTCTTCTGGGACTGATTGCGGATAAAGGAGTTACGTTAAGAAATGCGGAAACAGTTTCCGTTTCTTATCCAGGGTTTTTTGATGTTTTAAGATCACTTGGAGCCGATCTAAGTACAAGAGGGAGTTAAAATGACCGGTAGTGTTTTTGGACAATTATTTAGGACCACCACATGGGGGGAAAGTCATGGAAGGGCGGTAGGATGCGTGGTAGAAGGCTGTCCTTCTGGCTTGACTCTAAGTGAAAGTGATATTCAAAAGGAGCTGGATAGAAGAAGACCTGGGGGGAGGCTGGCGTCCTCTCGAAAAGAAAAAGATAAGGTGGAGATACTTTCGGGAATTTTTGAAAATAGGGTAACCGGAACCCCAATTTCTCTACTGATATGGAACAAGGGTGTTGATTCTAAACCATATGAAAAATTTAAAGATCTGTTCAGGCCGGGACACGCGGACTATACTTACTTTGCGAAATACGGCATCAGGGACTGGAGAGGAGGAGGTAGAGCCTCAGGCAGAGAAACAGTAGGCAGAGTCGCAGCAGGGGCTATAGCCAAAAAAATACTGAAAAACTTTGGAGTTTCTGTAGGGGGGTATTCGAAGGAGATAGCAGGGATAAAATGCGATACCTCCGGGGGATTTGAGGAAAATATCCAGAGAGCGGAGTCAAATGAGTTGAGATGCCCTGACGAGACGGCAGCAAAGCAAGTGGAAGAAAAAGTCCTAGAAGCCAGAGAAGAAGGAGATAGTGTGGGAGGTATTGCGGAGATAGTGGTGAGGAACGCACCGGCTGGATTGGGTGAACCCGTATTCAATAAGCTAGATGCTTATCTGGCCTACGCTATCATGAGTGTACCGGCAGTGAAGGGTGTGGAGATTGGTACAGGGTTTGAAGTGTCCCGCATGAGAGGGAGTGAAGATAACGACCCCATATCTGTTGGTAAAGGCGATATCAAGTTTGAAACAAATAATGCCGGAGGAATACTGGGAGGAATATCCAATGGCGAGGACATCGTTTTGAGAGCAGCTATAAAACCCACTCCTTCAATATCCAAAACACAGAAAACCGCCAATTACAAAAAGATGGAGGAGGAAGAAATAGAGATCAAGGGTAGACATGACCCTTGTATTGTACCCCGAGCAATTCCCGTATTGGAAGCAATGACTGCTGTGGTAATTACCGATTGCATGATGATGCAGAGGCTAATTCCCCGATTCGTATAGTACTTCCTGGAAGGATTTCCATAAATCTTGGTTGTTGGCGGAAATCCTTTTCAGAGCTTCTAATGCTATGTACTGGACATAAGAATTCCTGTCATCCAGTAATTTAGAAAGGTGAGGGGCTGCTTTTTCCCCAAATTGACTATATTTGCTTCCGATAAGACCTGTTGCTTCGGCGGCTCTGTGCCTCACCCAGGGACAATCATCTTCCATCAAATCTATGATCTTCTCTTCTGGATAGTACCTTCTACCCAGAAAATGAGCTGCATGTCCCCTGACCATTTGTTATGGTCATAGAGAGCCTTTAAAAAAGTACTGATAACAGCATCTTTGTCCTCCATCCCATTTTCAGAAATCCTGCCCAGAGCGTAAATGGCCCGTATTCTGACCTGTTCATCTTCATTTTCTGATAACTGCATAAATTCTGGAACAAGATCGCTGCTGATTGCTAGGTTGTCGAATTCCTTTTTGTATTTCTTACTGTGGAGGTATTTCTCCAGTTGAGGACGCATTAATCCACCCTTAACCTTTTTACCTTAAAAATCTATATGTCTTGAACAGTATAGTAAAAGATTTATGGAAAATGGAGGAGTTTGAACAATGATAGTTGTCATTTCCGTAGGCTCTGTTCTGATGAGCGATTTTAATTCCAGTAGAATAAAAGAATTTGCCACAGTAATAGAGGAACTGGCTGCAGATCACCAGATTTTTGTAGTAGTAGGAGGAGGAAAGGTTGCCAGAGAGTATATTAAACTGATTAGAGATCTGGGAGCAGATGAAACCTCTTGCGATTATGTGGGTATTGATGTGACTCTGGATACTTTGAGGGAAAAACTTGGTTTGTTTGCGGTTCCAGATGGTTATATTGTGGATCCTATGAAAGTTCATGACAGGAAAACAAATGATACTTTGATTACACTAAAATGGGTTTAGGAGGAGGATCAAAAGAAATAGACCTTGACAAGTATTCTAAAAAACAGGAATAATTAATTATGAAGTTTTCAATAGAAACAAAAGGATTCAATGATATGATTGATATCACAGAAAAAGTTGATGAAGCTGTGAAAGAATCAAAGGTTGAAGATGGGATTTGCTTGGTTTTTTGTGCTGGTTCCACAGCAGGGATAACAACCATTGAATATGAGGATGGAGCCTTGAAAGATTTAAAAGAGACTTTAGAAAATATTGCCCCTATGCATGAGAATTATGAGCACTGTAAGAAATGGGGAGATTGCAATGGTTACGCACACATAAGAAGTACTTTACTAAAACCAAGCTTTTGCTGTCCAGTAGAAAATGGAAAACTTGTATTAGGAACTTGGCAGCAGATTTTATTTATTGATTTTGATAATAAACCTAGGAATAGAGAAATCTTTGTGAAAGTTATTGGCGGATAGGCATAATATTGTGAAGAAATCTAAGCTAAATGGACTTAAGAATTATTTAAATTATGCTTATGCGAGATATATTTTTTTCTTTTAAATCTTATATAACACATATTTATTATCCACGCTAAGATAAATACAATTATTATCGTCGGCAAAGAAAATAAATTTATCACTATTTTAGGGGTGGGCACACTGGTGGCTTCTGGTATCGCTATGTAATTAGTAACATGACTAAAAGTAGTAAAGTAATTATAAAAATGTCCTTCCCTTACATCTACAATATGTTTACATCCCGGTTGTGGTACACCCCTAATAGTTGTGCAATTTACTCCAATTGCACCAATATTGTTGATTAAAGCTGTATGAGGATATGCAATAATAATTGGGTTATATGTAAAATTAGATAAAATATTTGCAGATAGAATAGTTAACAAAAAAATAATCACCATAGTGATGGATATTCTATTAGCAGACTCTGAAAATTTATCTAGGAATTTATGAGATATAACTAAATAGAAAAATACAGAACTTAATAATAACACAATTGCAGGAAGGAACATCCCCACAAAAATAAAAGTATTATTTAATATTAGTCCTCTTTTCACAATTTTAATAGTTATAACAAAATAGGCAATACAAAGTAAAAGTATTACAATATACAAAGCATAATATCCATAATTTTTCTTAATAGACTTCGTTATTCTTTGAAACATAACTAAGTTGAGAAATTAATATAATCTTCTATACAGTTAAAAAAGTAGATTATCCTTATATAATTTTGGAAAATACAGTTGTGGATATTACAAATTTAAAAGAATTAAAAATAAAACAACTTGAAGAGGGAAATAATAGTTAAGGTTGTCAAAGAATAAGAATTTACTTTAATCTGTCTGCAATTTTAACCGAATAAAATTCTTCTACAGGCTCAAACCAATCTTCTCTTTTTCCATAAAGGTTGCCAAGTACTTTTTTTACTTGTCTTTTTCCGCTCTCTTTTAGAGACCCCAACGGAGATCTTAATATAGGAGTTTCGGTCATCCCCATAACATAGGCAGCATACTGGACTGGTTCTGGATTTTTAAATTTATCATTAGTAATTAAATACTTATTGTTATCAATTTGCAATTTATAAGAATCTTTAATACTAACTGTACTATTTAGTTCTTTCAAATAGCTGTCAATCTCCTTAGCCTCTTCATTTTTTCCATCCAAAAGCAATTCCATCTCTTTGGAATATACATGTGGAAATATGTTACTCCACACTGAAATAGAGCCTATACCTTCTATTTCTGGATTGGCTATCATCTCATATGTATCTGGATCATTACCAGAAATTATCTTAAATGAATGCTTATCCAAACCATTTTCTTTTGCAATCTTTCTTGTCTCAACCCAAGTCTTTTTATCTCCACTAGAATCTTTAATACCTATTATATTTTTGTGATTTTTTGCAAGATATATTCTTGTTGCTGGTTCATAAGGTGGATGACCCCTACTCCTAACATCATACATTATTAATGGCAAATCTGTTGATTCAGAAATTTCTGAGAAATAATCAACAATACCCAATTGGGATGGCATGTTATAGTATCCTGTTAGATGTAAAGTTGCATCCGCTCCATTTTCAAATGCCATCTTAGTTGCTTTATTAGCCTCTTCAGTATTATTTGAACCACAACCAGCAATTATAGGAACTTTTTCTGTTTTACATTTTTCTTTTATCCTAGTTATAATTTTTTCATGTTCGTCCCAATCTAATGTTGGACCTTGACCTGTGGTTCCGCATGCAAGGAGATTGTGAATTCCATTATTAATTTGATATTCAACCAAATTTTCTAAACTATCCCAACTAATTATTTTATTTTTACCCAGTGGAGTTATTAGTGCTGTGGTTGCTCCCTCAAATTTTTCCATAATTTTTGTAATAGTTAAAATTATAGGATAATTTATGCAATTCAAGAAGGAAGAGTATCCTTACAGAACTTTGGAGAGACTTGGTTTTAAGAGAAATAAATGTAGAATCTGTGGAAACTATTTTTGGAGTAAAAATATTAGGGATTTTTGTGATGATGAATGCAGAATAAAAGCTGGTTTGCCAAAATATGGTTTTATCAAAAGTCCAGTTGGTAAAAAACAAAATTATGTAGAATGCTGGCAGACTTTTGTTAGGATCTTCAAAAAATTCGAGCATACTATAATAAAAAGGTACCCTGTTTTGGCTAGGTGGAGAGATGATGTTTTTTTTGTTGAAGCCTCTATCTATGACTTCCAGCCTTATTGTGTTTCTGGGGAAGTTGAGCCTCCAGCAAACCCTTTGTTAGTTCCCCAGTTTTGTCTTAGGTTTAATGACCTAGAAAATATTGGAATAACGGGAGGACATTATTCTGGATTTATAATGGTTGGAGAGCATGTTTTTAACAAGCCTGAGAGACTTATTTATTTCAAAGAGGAAGGAATCTTGTATATTTACAAATTGTTAACAGAAGGTTTTAAGATTCCTTCAGAAGAAATTTTTTTCCATGAAGATTCTTGGGAAGGTGGTGGAAATGCAGGACCTTGTATTGAATTTTTTGTTAGGGGTCTGGAACTTGGAAACCAAGTATATATGCAATACAAAATAGTTGGAAACAAACTTGTTGAACTTGAGACAAAAGTTATAGACATGGGTGCTGGTTTGGAGAGATTTCCTTGGGTTCTGAACGGAACAAAAACAAGTTATGAAGTTGTATTTCCTGAGGTTTTAAAATACCTCAACCAATTTAATTTAACTGAAAAAGAAAAAATAATTCTCGCTGACCATACAAGAACTTTATTAATTGCTCTATTTGATTCTGCATTACCTTCTAATATTTCTGGAGGTTACAATTTAAGAAAAATTTTAAGAAAATGTTTTTCAATTCTGAGAAAAAATAATTTAGAAGTAGATTTAGTTAAATTAATGAAAATCCATTCAAAAGAATTTAAAATTTATCCTAAATTAAGAAGGGCAAACTTTGATTTTATTGAAGACATCCTAAAAGAAGAAGAGAAAAAGTACCTGGAAACAATCAGAAATGCAATAACTATCGTAAAAAAAATAGAAAAATTTGATGAAGAAACTTTGAAAAGATTATATCAATCTCGAGGGATTACTCCAGAGATAATTAAAGAGGTTAAACCAGAAGTAAAAATTCCTAAAATAGATTTTTCAAATAAATCTAAAAAGAAGGAAAAAGAAAGACCTTTTAATCTCTCTGGTTTACCGGAAACAGAGAAACTGTATTATACTAGTAAAACAAGGACAGTAGCAAAGGTTTTGAAAATTGTTGGTGATTATGCTATTTTAGATAGGTCTGTTTTTTATCCGAGAAGTGGAGGACAGGATTATGATTCAGGCTTTATAGGTGAAAATAAGGTCTTGGAAGTGATTAATCAGGGAAATATAATTTTACATAAAGTTGGTAGGAAACTTAAAGAAGGAACTATTGTAGAAATTGTTGTTGATAAAGAGAGAAGAAAACAATTGATGCAGCACCACACAGGGGCCCATATTATTAGCGGAGCTGTGAGGAAAATTTTAGGAGAACATGTCCTTCAGGCAGGAGCAGAAAAAAAAGTTGACAAAGCTCATTTAGATATTTTCCACTACAAAAAAATCTCTGACAGGGAAATTGAAGAAATAGAAAAACTCGCAAATAGTTGCATTAAAGAGGGAAGAAAAATTTTAATTAGGTGGATAGATAGGACAGAAGCAGAGCAAAAATATGGATTTAAAATTTATCAGGGAGGAGCAGTTCCAGGAAAAGAGATAAGAATTGTAGAAATAAAAGATTGGGATGTAGAGGCTTGTGGAGGTCTGCACTTGGAGAATACAAGAGAAGCAGATATTATTGTGATAAAAGGAGTAAAGAAAATTCAAGACTCTGTTTTAAGAATAGAATTTTTAGCTGGAAAAGCTGCAAGAAATTATCTGCTTAAAGTAGAGGGAATTTTAAAGGAGAGTAGCAAAATTCTTGATTGTAGGGAAGAACATGTTTTTGAAAAAACAAAAGAGTTATTTGAAGAATGGAAGAAGAAAAGAAAATAAAACTACCAACAATACTTTTTCAGCTGTTTCTCCGCTTCTTTATAATTCGGGAGTATTTTTGCTAATTCTAGTTTAAAATCTTTCGAGTGGTTGAAATGTTTTAGGTGGACCACTTCATGCCCTACAACATAATCACTTAATTCTGTTGGTAAACAAATTAATTTTGAATTAAAGAAAATTTTTTTATCTTTTGTGCAGTGTCCAAAATTTTTTAATTTTTTTACTGAAACTGATTTTGGAAATAGATTTAATTTCCCAGAAAATTCTTCAACTTTTTTTAAAACATATTCTAAAGTCTCATCTGCAAGAAATTCCAACAATATATTTTCTATTTTCCTCTTTCCAAATTTAAATATCTTTAGGAGATCTCCAGAAAATTCTATTCTTGAGTTCTTTCCTTTTATTACTTTTATTCTATATTTTTTCCCTTTGTAATAAATACTATCCCTGTCAAAAAGATTCACAGAATTTTCAAGTTCTTTTACTTTTCTCTTTAACCATTTTTGTTTTTCTCTTAATAAAGTTTCTAAGTTTACCCTCTTGCTACTCGGCAATATAATATCCAGTTGGTAGTTATAGTTCAATCTTAGATAAGCATTCTTGATTTTTTTAACTTTTATTTTACAATCAATTTCCTTATTTCCTATTTTTAGGAGCATAAATCAAAATAGTTTTAATTTACCAAATATTATGCCGGAAATAAAAATTTTCTTAGATAGAGCAAAAAAATTTATTAGAAGTGCTTATATAAAAGTTTAAACTTTTGGTTAGAAAGTCAAGAAATCATGTTCTCTAAAATATATATTCCATCACCGAAAACTACAAATAGTTTTAAATATTTTGTAATATATACATGGGAAATATAAATTTGTTAAAGTCGTTGTGGTCAAAATATGAATTTAAACTTGATACTCTAAGTAATAGGATAATTTTTCAAAAAACAATATATCTTCTGCAAGAATTAGGTTTAGATGTAGGTTATAAGTTTAATTGGTATATCTATGGTCCATATTCCTCACAACTTGCTTCAGATGGTTTTGAATTAGAAGGAAAACAAGAAACAAAAGATTTTAGTCCTATAAGAGTAAAAAAATCAATTACCAGTAAGTTTGATAAACTAATAGATAAGAATAGTTCAACTTGGTACGAATTCCTATCCTCAATTCTTTTTTTAAAAAATAAAAAAGAAACAAAAGAAAAAATCTTTAAACAACTTGCTGAACATCAAAGTTATCTTGGAGATTATGAAACGTTTGAAATAGCTTGGAAAAAATTAGAAGTGGCGGGTTTAATTTAGTTTTCTAATCTTTTTTATGTTTTATTCCTTTAGGCCAGACAATTTTAAAGTTTTTTAAATAATTTCTACTTATTTCAATTATTTTATCATGACGGTACCATATTTCATCGTCTTTTGTTAAAAAGAGATTACACTTATGAAAAATTGTAGAAGTTAGAATCAAGCAATCAGAAATACCAAAACGTCTGCCTTCAATATCTTTCAATCCGTTGAATATTTCCGTTTCTTCTTTTTTATCTTCAAAGTCCAGTATTCCGAAATAAGGTAATACTTTTTCTATTCCTTTTATCCAACGAAACCAACTTTCTTTTTTTTGAATTTTCTTCAATATTTATGGTTGTAAAACCTTTTGGTCTATTAGAGTTATGTACATCGTCTCTAATATATCTAAATATCTCAGCAAAAGCAACTTTTGGAATATATATCCTATTATCTTTATACTTTTCAATGATTTGTGAGCATTGTTTTGTGTGTTTAGTTTCACCACAAGCATCAATAATCACAGAAGAGTCTATTGAGACACGCGGGACACGACATTCACTTTTTTGAGGGCACCTATTACAAGGGTTATATTGCTCTTTATAATATTTATATTTGCATCTAGAAAATAGCGATTTCATTTATAGAATTAACTCAAAAATTTGAAATCCCAAAATAGTTTTAATTTACCAAATATTATGCAGGAGATAAAAATTGGTTTAGAAGTTCATGTCCAGTTAAATACTGAAAGTAAATTATTTTGTTCCTGCTCAACAAAACGAGGGGAACCAAACACAAATGTCTGTGATGTCTGCTTGGGCTTCCCTGGAACAAAACCTGTGTTGAATGAAAAAGCAATAGAATTAGCTTTAAAAATTGGTTATGCTCTGGATTGTAAGATAAATAGGAAGTTCCTCTTTTCAAGAAAAACATATTTTTATCCTGATTTACCAAAAAACTTTCAAATAACCCAGTTTGAAATTCCTGTTGCTCATAGGGGGAAATTAAAAGTTAGAGACAGAGAAATAAAAATCAGAAGGGTTCATCTGGAAGAGGACCCTGCAAAAATAATTAGGGAGGATGACTATATCTTGTTGGATTATAACAGGAGTGGAATTCCTCTGGCAGAAATTGTAACCGAGCCAGACTTGAAATCTCCTGCAGAGGCGAGAAGTTTTTTACAGAGATTAGAACAGATTTTGGAATTTACCTATGTTACTGACCTTAATAAAGAAGGAAGTATGAGAGTTGATGCAAATATTTCTATGACAAGATATAAAATAGAATACAACTATTTAAAAGGAGGGGGAATAACAGAAAGAAAAAAGGGAGATCAAGTAGAAATAAAAAATATTTCAGGAGCAAAGGAGGTTGAAAAAGCTTTGAGTTATGAGGTACTAAGACAAAAAAATAAAGAAGAAGTAAAAAGAGAAACAAGATTGTGGAACGAAAAAACAAAAACGACAGTTAGTGCAAGGGTGAAAGAAGAGGAAGAAGAGTATGGATATATTTTTGAACCTGACTTGCCAGTTATTGAACTTTCTGAAGAAAAATTAAACAAAGTCTGCTCAAATCTGCCAGAGTTGCCAGAATCAAAGAAGAAAAGATTTTTGAAATATAAAATTTCAGAGGAAATTATTGATACTTTGCTTACAGAACCTGAGTTAACTCACTACTTTGAATATCTTTGTGAAACACATAATGAGAAGGCTTCAGCGGTTATACTTGCAAAATATTTGAAAAAGACCTTGAACTATCACAATCTTAAATTAAGAGATGTTGGTATAGAAGTCAGGCATTTAAGAAGAATACTTGATTTACTTCAGCAATACTTGATTACAGATGATGTTGCTGAAATAATTCTAAGAGAAATGGTTAATGATTATATTAATAGGGAAGAAATAAGAGAGCCCAAACAGGTTTTAAGAGATTTGGATTACGAAAAACCTTTAGAAGAAGAAAAAATAAGAAAGTTTGTCAGAGAAGTTATAAGAGAAAATACAAAAGCGATTAAAGATTATCATAGGGGAGAAGAAAAATCATTAGATTATCTTATTGGACAGGTAATGAGAAAAACTGGAAGAAGAGCAGATGCAAAGAGAATTAAAGAATTGCTGAAATTTGAGTTGGATTAAAATGGAAGAAGAATTAGTAATTTCTGTTAGTGGTTCATTAATTGTACCAAATTCAATAGACACTGATTTTTTATTGGAATTTAAAAAAATTATTTTAAATCAAAATAAGAGGTTTATAATTATCTGCGGTGGAGGAAGAACAGCAAGAAAATATCAGGAGGCAGCAAGAAAAATTTCAAGTTCATCAAAATATGATTTGGACTGGCTTGGTATTTATTCTACGAGATTGAACGCTCATCTAATGAGAACAATTTTTAAGGAAATTGCATGTTCAAGAATAATAAAAAACCCTACAGAGAAAGTTAGTTTTAATGAAAAAATCTTGATTGCTTCTGGATGGAAACCAGGATTTAGTACAGATTATGATGCTGTTTTGCTGGCAAAGAATCTTAGGGTGAAAAAACTAATTAATCTCACAAATATTGATTATGTTTATACCAGAGATCCGAAATTCAGTGATGCTAAACCAATAAAAGAAATTTCCTGGGAAGAATTTAGAAATTTACTGCCAGAGAAATGGGATCCTGGACTTAATACCCCCTTTGACCCTGTTGCAGCAAAAGAAGCAGAAAAATTGGGATTAGAAGTTGTTGTTATGGATGGAGAGAATTTAAAAAATTTTAAGAATTATTTAGAGGGTAAAGAATTTATAGGGACAAAGATAAAATAAAATCAACCTATGTAATCAGAGAAATTTTTTGTCAAACTTTCTTTTTTAATTTTCTTTCCTTTTTCCAACTTTATCTCTCCGAATTTCTTCTCATATTTTTCAAGGTTTTCTTTTAGCAGATTAAAGAAAATTTTTGCCTGCTTTGGATTTAGGATAATTGCATTATGCTTGACAACATAGGTGAGAACCTGCTTCTCCTGAACCACATCAACCCTTGGTGTTATCTGGGTGAAATCCAAAATAAATTCTGTTGTATTGTTAAAAATTGCGAGATTGTTCGCATAAAAAACTTCTTTATCATGATCTATATTCAGATTCACCTTCTTTTTTCCTTCTACCATAATTAAATTAATTATTTATTAACCTCTCTGCCTTTGTCCTGGATAATAATACTTACTTAATTCCACAAGCTTCATCTTTCTCTCCAGTTTCTTTATTTTGTCCTTTAATTCCTGGTTCATATCTTCCAGTTTTTTGTTACTTTCTTTTATTTTTGTCCATTCCTCGGGTTCTTCACTTGTTTCAGAAACTTCTATACTTTCCATAAATTTATCAAATTTTTTTGTAAGTTCTCCCAGATGTTCAGATAAACCTCCTATATTTGCAATAAGCCCAGAGTTTGTTTTTATAAGGTCATCAACAGTTTTTTGATTTTCTTTTATCATTCCAGCCAAATCTTTCAGAACTGCTGTATATCCCGGAGAACCTTGCTCAATTTTTTCAAGTCTTTGCTCAATTTTTCTTAAAGGAGTAACAGGAACAACTTCATATTCTTCTGCCATAATATATATTTAAATATATAACTTATCAACTTGTGTAATTATATTTCTCAACCTGAGCATTGGTATTTTTGTCAAAGGAGGAATTTGTTGCCAAAGTAATTAAACCAGTGAATCCTGCCCCGAGAGTATTACAATCTCCTGTTCCTGTTGTGGTCTGGACAGAGGATATATCAGAGCAGCAAAGTTTTTGAGAATAACCTCCACAACCATCTCAGCATGAGCATTATTTTTAGCAGAAAGAGTTAAAACCTCTGTTTCACCAAAAGGATTTATATTATAATATATCAAAATATATACTATTGTGATATAAATGAAAAATCTTATAATGAAGCGGTTGTGGATAGAGAAACGAAAATTTGTTAAGTCTGAGGAATTAAAAGCTCTCTGTAAAGAACTAAACAAAGATTATACCCGCACAATAAATTATTTCCTCGCAAGAAAGTATCTGATAAGGATATTCAAAGGGATTTTCTATGTGCGGTCAATAGAAGAGATTAAATTTGACAAAATTGACACGAGTCATCTGGACTTGGTTGCCAGTGGTCTGAAACTCAAAGGTATAAAAAACTGGTATTTCGGGCTCTACACCGCTTTGAAATTGAACAACCTCACCCATGAATATTTCACTGTTGATTATATAATAAACGACAAAATTTTCAGAGCAAAAGAAGTAAATATTGCAGGGTATAAAATCAAGTTCATAAAAATAAAACCCTCCTTAATTTTTGGTATAAAAGAAAAAAACAATATTCGATTCTCCAACGTTGAGAAAACAATTTTGGATTTTATTTATATAGAGAGATACAGAAGTATTCCAGAGGATAAAATATTGCTGGATATCTCTGAGTTTATACCCAAGGCTAATAAAACCAAAGTGTTTGAATATCTTGAAAAATATCCAAAAACTGTCAGTGAAATTATTGAAAGAGAAAAATGAAAGAGTTCGTTGAACAGTTGGCTCAAAAACTGAATGCAAGAGCGGATTTAATCGAGACGGATTTTTTACTTCATCTCATTCTTCTGGATCTATCCAAAACAAACTTTGCTGATGAGTTTGTATTTAAAGGTGGCTCCTGTCTGATCAAATATTATCTTAGCTATTTCAGATTCTCTATGGATATGGATTTTACTTTTTTGAATCAAGATATTTTTAGAGGTAGGTCACAGAAGAAAATCAGAAAGGTTCTATCTGGAAAAATTGAGGAAGTCGGAGAGCTTTTTGAGAATATTGCCGAGAAAAGAGATTTTAATTTCAAATACGAGAAAGGAAACAAGAGATATGTAGAGTTCGGAAGCGGAAATAAATTTTTAAGCTTTAAACTGTGGTGGAATTCCCCTTTTGTTGGTGAGACTTTCATAAAAATCCAGATCAATTTCTTTGAAAAAATTCTATTTCCAACAAGAAAAGTGAAATTGAAGTCACTTCTTGAAGAATCCAAAGAATTGGAATTCTTATTTCCTTCTTTTTACAAAGAATACAAGGCATCAATAAGTTTCAAGATTTATGACATAAAAGAAATTTTTTGTGAGAAAATTAGGGCAATACTAACAAGGAAAGGTATAAAAGAAAGGGACTTTGTTGATGTTTATTTAATTTCAAAGAAGTTTGGTTTCGGTTATGAAGACTTTGAAACTGAAATTTTGGAGAAAACAAAGTTTATCCTGAATCTTTACCAGAAATATAGAGATAATCTGAGAAAGAATTTAGAGGTTTTATCAGTTGACCTTTTCCCTTTTGGCTCTGAGACTTACCTCCTGCTAACTGAGATTAATCGAGAAGAATATTATAGATTTGTAAAAGAGTTCATAATTCATCTTAAAAAATTGGGGATAAAATAAACCCATCAAAATAACACAGTTGATAACGAGCATTTATTTAAAAAAGAATATCTTCTCTTCTTATCCCATATTCTCTCTCAATTTCCTCGTAATCCATACCTCCTATCAAAGCCCCCAAAACTTCATCTACCGTTATTCTTGTCCCTTTAATAATCGGCTTTCCATGTCTTATTTTATTATCAATAACTATTATCAGTTTAGTTTTTTCTTCCATTTCCCTCATCTTAATATAATTTGGTTTTTTGTTATTTAAATACTTACTTCATTCCCCAAAAATCTTCGACAATCGTCTACCAAAACTTCGTATATATACCCTATGTAATGATATTATTATGGAAGAGTTGTCACATAGTGGAAACAAAATAATAAACCTCGGAGAAGGGGAGAAAATAGTAGATTTAGGCATAGGTAATTTATATTTGGGAGAAGGGAGAGGAGAAGTTTTCCTTCCAAGAGAATATGCTAAAGATTTAGTTGATTCTTTCAGATTATTTTCTGATCCTAAAATTTCTGATATTTTGCCCTCTTATGATAAAGATGGTGAAGATGGTTTTGATTCAGATGGATGCGAATTAAGATATTACAATGGCAAGCTGAGTTTAGTAGATGCCTCTGGTAAAGTTTATAGGGGGATAGAAAAATATGATAAGAATTTTAATTTCTACAGATATATATCACAATTAGGTTTGGAGAGAACAGGTTTGGCAGGTGGAGAAGCAGGTGATAAATTTGAACCAGAAAAAGAGAGATTCAGGGATAAACACCCAAATCTATTTAAGGGTGCTGCGATTGGAGCTGCCTGTTTACTTCCAGTAGGATTTGGTATTGGTGCTTATTGTACTTCAGATAATTCAGTAAAAAATATTGTCAAAGATATAAAGGAAAGCGACTTTGCAAAATATATATCTCATGCTGCTGCTAAAGATATCAACCCTAACAAAAACAATGTAAGTAAAGGGATTTATAAACCAACATCCCCTATTAAAACAATTGAAGATAATAGAGATGAAGATATTGCCTTTGACACAGGAAAAGGTGGCTACCCTTCAATCCCAGGGGAACATGAAGGGAACTTTACCCCTAAAAAACCTATGAACATATCCAAGGTTTACACTTATCCAAGTCCTGGAACAGGAGGTCATACTGAGAAGATTGCTTTCCTTTACCAGAACGGAACAGAAATTGGTAACGCAAGTTGGAGCGGGTACAAAGGAGATTGGCATAATATTAGTTTTGATGAACCTGTTAAATTAGAAGGAAACGAAGTTTACAAATATATGATTAAAACCGGCTCTTACCCGCAAATAATTCACAAACAAAACTTATCAAATTCAGATGGAATAATAACCTGCTCTGAGTTTACAGATGCCAATAGTAAAAAATACAACAACGGGATTCCTGCATTTAAACTCTTTGAAGAGGTGGTTATCCCAGACACAACACCCCCAGGACCAGTAACCGGCTTAAACGAATCAAAAGTGGGACAAAAATATATAAACTGGAGTTGGAACAAACCACCTGATGAAGACTTCAAAGGAGTGAAAATTTACTTAGATGATGCTTTTGTTGGAGATTTGGAAGGAGGAACAAACTGGTACAATGTAACCAATCTCACTGAGGATACTTTGCATAAATTAGGTGTCAGACCTTATGATAAAGCTGGTAATATTGGAGAATGGACGAATGACACTGCAAAAACCCTAAAAATTCCTAATCAAAACCCAATCGCAATTTTCAATTATAACCCAAAAAATCCCAAAGTTAACCAATCTATTTTATTCAATGCCTCAAATTCCTATGACCCTGATGGTGAAATTGACCAGTATCTCTGGGACTTCAATAATGATAATATAACTGACGCCTACGGAAAAACATCAAATCACTCTTATTCTGCAGCAGGAATAAAACAGGCTATCTTAAAGGTAATTGACAACCAGGGAGCAGATAACCAGACCTCAAGAGAGATAAATGTCTTGGCAAATCAGGTTCCTATTGTGAACATAGGCGGACCTTATTCAAGTGAAGTTAATAAATCTGTTTCCTTTGATGCATACGCAACTGACCCAGACGGAAACATCACAAAATACATTCTTGAATTCGGCGATAGGTCCAATGTAAGCAAAATAATAAGCCCACCACAAAAACAGCTGAACATCACAGAATTGCACAACTACTCCGCCGCAGACCTTTACAACGCAATCCTAAAAGCAACTGACGACAACTACGAACCCGGCACAAACCAGACACAGGTAAATATTACCGAGCCACCAGGAAACAAAACCTGGGAAGAAATGAACTTCACGGAGAGAAAAGGTTTAGTTGAGCTATTTTTAGATAAAGACCCAACTGAGTATGAAGATGCAGGAACTTGCGGTTGGGTTGCTTATAGGGGTTACCATAATGCAACAAATGCGAAAGAATTGTATGGGTTAGAGGATGATATTCCTATGTGTTTAGTGAATTCTATAATAGAAGGAGCTCCATTTGGTCATATGACTAATGCAGTTTTAATTAAAAATAACAAAACTAATTTTGATGACTGGGCATTTGTAAGAGCAGCAAGTGATGAAATCAACCTAAATCCTTCTCAACAAGCACAAATGAACAATTCAATTATTAATATTTGGGGAAAAGGAGAATGGTTAGAAGATTATTTTAACCGGAGTGATTTCCCAGATGGGTTAAATTGCTCAGAACATCAAGCAAAATTTAAATTGATAGGAAAAGATTGGAAACCACCAGAAAGAATTATAGTTTTAAATGAAACAGCACCTTATATAATTTATCCTGCAACAAATGCAAAAGATTTATGAAGTACAGCAAACCTTCATTGGATAAGGAGAAGTTGAATCTCCTATATGTGCATTAGTATTGCCTGATATTTTGAATATAAATTCTGCGGTAGCAGGACATGAACCTGATATTGTATTACAATCCAAACCCCCACTAGTCAACTCCACACAAATATTCTTTTTATTATCAAAACCTCCAGAAGATAAATTGTATTTCTCAACCTGAGCGTTTGTATCCCCAGAAAAAGTTACTAAACCTGTGAATGTTGAGCCGTGGACTGTTTTACAATCCCCTGTTCCTGTTGTGGTCTGGACAGAGGATATATTAGAGCAGCAGAGTTTTTGAGAATAACCTCCACCACCTTTTAATTCCGCATGGGCGTTTTCTTCGCCGGAGAGGGCTAAAACAGCAGTGTCTGTTGAACAACCGCCACTTTCAATATGGCAGGAGAAGGTCACTGGTGCTGCAGTGGAAACACAATTACCACTACCATCACACTGACAAGGTGGTGAAGCACATCCATGAGTATCATCACATAAGTTACTTCCATCTGTATCTTGAGTACCAGAGGATTTAGGATTTGGTGGATTGTTACAACCATCTACACAAGTTCTTAACATACATACTGCTGGTTCTGAGCAGGCGGAAGCATCTGCTGGACAGTTTTCTCCAGGGTCACAAGTTCCATCTCCACAATCGGGAGCACAATCAGGGTCAGCACCATCAGTTAGTCCATCACAGTCATTGTCTGTTCCATCAGTACAACTTGTTTCTACTCCACCACAATCTGAATCCATTAAATCAGTGCAACTATCTGCATCCTGGCTTCCTGCAAAATCACACTGGTCACAATCTGATTGTCCAGCAACATACCAGTTATTTTCTCCTGTATCACCACAAATAAGTTCAGTACAAGTTAAATAACCATAGTCCATCCTATTTCCATAAATTTTTACAATTAGTTTGTGCTTTCCTGTAGAAAGCCCTGTAAAAGTTATCTCCTGAGTAGCATCTTTTTTGATAGTTCCTGTTGTTGGAGAAGTTGTTACTGACTCATAAGTTTCTGTTCCAGGTTCAGCAACATAAAAACCTATAACTTCAATTGGAATATCTTTTGTTCCTGTGTTTGCCAGATAAATCTTACAATCCCCAAAAACATCAATTTTTAGTTTTGCACCCATCACATCAAATTCATGCTCTATTAAACCCGATGTCTCATTTTGTGTTTTTTCAGTTAAACTGGAAATTCCATAAAAAGCTGTTGAAACAACTCCAACAGTAATTGCTGATAATAGAATAACACCAAGAGCTGGAGTAACTCCTTTTAAAAATGATTTTTGCATAATATAACTATTTAAATACTTAAATAATATAAAGAGGGAATTTATGGATTTATTCACAATATTTAATTTTGTGCAAAACTTATATTTCCTTAAAATATAATGGACTACAGAAGCAGGATTAATAGGATTTCCCCAAACCTGGATGATTTACTAATATTTTTTCTGGCTCTGCTGTTGATAATTTCCATAATTGTGGCACCTTTTATATCTTTTGATTTATTTTTAATATTTACTTTTTTAGCCGTTTCTTTTCTAAGTCTTTTTATACTTTGTGTGGTGGATATAAATAAAATAAAAGGTAAGTATGAGATATCTAAATTATCTTTATTTTTGGTATTGATTTTAATACCTTCTGTTTTTGTAGCGAATCTGACAAAGTTGTCTTTTTTCTTGGTTTATGGATTTTTGGTTTTTATTTTCTTTCTGGTTTTAGTTTATTTGATAAAAAAAGAAAGGATAATCATAAAATAGCCCCGCGCGGATTCGAATGCCGCCGAACTTCAAAAAGTTCAATCATTTACCCTATCTTCGACTTCGTCTCAATAGGCTCTCCGCGGTCACTGGCTTACTTCAATCATAGCAATAAAGTTGCTCTTTTCTTTGTTATAAATTCCAAAGGCCAGCATCCATAACTCTCTTATCTTCCTTAATTTATTTTTTTATCTTCTAAAGAAAGAAGAGTTTGGCCACTAGACTACGGGGCTATAAATTAATTTATTTTATTTTTAATTTTAGTGATATAAAATTCGCTGCTTAAGATAAAAATTACTCTTCAAAACTGTAGTTTTCTTTCCAGTATCAAATATGCACTTAAACAAATCTAATCCTTTTACTCTTCCTAAAATCATAGGGACGTCATCCGAATCTGCAATCGCAACAGAAGATTCAAATTCAACCTCATCAATCTTGAGTTTCAATTTATGATTGTAAACAATTAATTTTACACCAGGAACAACACCCTTTATTTCAGAATATTTGCCAGTTGTTATGTCATCCACAATAAGATTTCCAATATATCTTGGTAGAACAGAAAAGTCAGCACCCGTGTCTACTAATACTTCATCTAATACTTCAAAATTATTTGTAATCTCTGAGAAAACTCTAATTTTTATTCTTGGCCTTTTAACTGTTCCAAACACCTCACTTTCTTCTTCAACGTATGGAAATTCCACCTTCATATTAAGCAAACTAAGATTTTCTCCTTTGTCCTCCAAGCTATTGCCACCTCTCTTCCTATGTTCTGCTTCTTAATTTCAAAGAATGCTTTTGTTGGATTTAAACCTCTCCAAACAATTTTCCCATCAACTTTTATAACATACTCAAATTTCTCTTTTTCCATCTTCCTCACTAAATTAATCTGTTTTTGGAATATTTAAAGGAAACTATCTACCAAAATTCTCTTTTATTTTTCCCCAAACAAACAAATTTCCGTTTTCATTTATTCTTATTCTCTTTCTCACGCAGTATAAAAACTAGTCAAAAAGAAAAAAATAGAGTTGACCCCCTCATTTTCCCTAATAGATGTCAAAATTTGACAGAATTGAGAAAATTCAGAAACGTCCCTATTCTTAATTCTATTTTTCCTATTTCAACCACAAATTATGATATGATTCCCAGCAGCCTTAGGAGCATAGTACATCTCTCCTATATCTACGTCACAGGCTACATCCCTACTAAAATCCCCACCAAGGTATCTGATGTGTGTTACACACTGAAGCCCGTAATGTGTGCATATATCGTTCCCTGTAGGCCTCTCTCCTGCTTGCATCCAGCCGCCCTCGTCTCCCATCGCGACTTCTCCGACACCAATTCTGGTTTTTAGATCCGCCCAATCAATCTCACTACTGTCTAAGTGATCCTGTTCCGAGATGCCTAGTAAGATATCAAGAGCGTTGCCTTTAAGGATTCCACTCACATCCAAATCCCCTTCAATCTTGACGCCTTTGCCACCGGTGAATTCTGCCGCATATCCTTTATCTCCCGAAGCATAAATTCCAGCATTGTCTTCATGTCCTTTGAATCTTTTAAATTTTAAAACACCGATCGCTAAATAATTATTTTCTAAGGCACTACCTGGTAAAAATGTTGTAGGATCATAAAGTATATTAAGCAGCAGTGTAATATCACCCATATTAACTACTCCATCATTGGTTATGTCACATATTGCCACTGTACAGGAGTATCCTGGTACGTTACTTATTGCTTTCCCCATATAAACTAGGTCATCCCCATCTATTACATCATTATTATCAGCATCTCCTACTATTTGATTCGTCTTTATTAAATCTCCACTCACATCCAAATCCCCTTCAACCTTGACGCCTTTACCACCGGTGAAGAAGCCGGAGTAATGACTTCCACTTCCAAAAGCTTTGATAGCATCATCATTTTCTGACTCTACCTTAAAATCCTTGTAATTCTCGTAGTTATCAGTAAGTAGAATAAGATCAAGTACATTTACTTCATCATCACCATTCAAATCCAAATCGCTTCCATAAAGTTTGTTGCCAAGGTTATCTACTCCTATAACACTAGTCCAACAAGATTGTCCACTTTGACAACCAATTTCTTCTCCAACTAATTTTAAATCTAATGAATTAACATACCCGTCTTTGTTAATATCTCCTTGTAGAGGAGCATAAGAAGTGGTGATTTCTCCACTCACATCCAAATCCCCTTCAATCTTGACGCCTTTGCCACCGATAAAATGACCAGCATATGCATTTGAACCAGAAGCATTAGATGTTAGCGCGTCAGAGTTGCCATGTGCTGTGAATTTAGCATAAGGGCTAATCGAGGCAATAGAATCATAAGGTAAATAATCAATAGGATTACGTAAATCTAATAATATTTGAGCAAGGAACATTGCATCTCCAATTTCAACATTACCATCATTATTAATATCGCAATCTAAATCATCGCAATTATTATTATTGTCAACAACATAATTAGAAATACAGTCAACATCCTCCATATTCACAATCCCATTCTTGTCGCAATCTCCTTTTACATAGCCTGTTTTAGTTATTTTTCCACTCACATCCAAATCCCCACCAAGTGTAGTGGTTCCAGTAAAACCACTTGCATCTGAATTAATATTGAGAGTATCAAGTAAACTGCAACATCCACCTCCTCCTGTTGGCCAACCTGCACTAGCATCATGACAATTAGCACCTGTTTCATCACAATACTGATATGCCTTGACTTTATCAGAACTTGAATCACCTAGTTGAGTATCTCCACTCACATTCAAATCCTCGTAAACCTTTAAATATTCTGTATAAATACCACCTTCTGGGAAATACCACCAGGCACCTGATTCTCCTGAAGCATTAAAAGTTCCTGGGCCGATTTCTCCTGGATGATGTCCGGGGTTTGGATAATCAAATTCAGGACCAGTTGAATAAGCAGCAAGAATTGCAGAGCTTATACAAACAATGAAAGTTAGTAGAACTCCTAATATTAATTTTTTGTTTTCTTTGCTTACCATAAGTTTATCTTTAAACATATTTACTCTTTTAACTGAAGTTTTTTTAATAGAGTTGACCAATAAAAAACTTCCATAATATTATTTTTAAAAGTATTTATAGGTTTTTTTATCTTTCTGCCCAGATTCATATTATCTCTAAACATATTTTTCATCTTGGAGGCTCTGGAAGGGAGGACTCATTACCTGTTGTTTCTGGTTGTCTTTCTGGTTCTGGAAGGGAGGACTCATTACCTGTTGTTCCTGGTTGTCTTTCTGGCTCTGGTAGAGAAGATTCATTATTTAAAGAACTTTCTGTTGTCTCATTGGTTTGAGGAAGAATCCCACTCTGATAATAAAAATAAAGACCAATTCCAATAGTTATAAAAATTACTGCTAAAGCACCAAT
>JAGXOK010000013.1 GCA_023659935.1 Candidatus Aenigmarchaeota archaeon LH_S6
TCTATTTTTTTATTTATATCTTTCAATTTAGCATTTTCTTTTTCGATATTATTTAATCTTTTACCATACTCTGAACGTACTTTCTCAATTTCTTCTACTCTAGAACCAAGATATTCAACCTTCTCTATCCTTCCTCTAATATTATTTTCAATTTCTTTGAATTCTTTACTTTTATTTTCTAATAAATTATTTAATTTTTTATCATATCCTTCCATCTCTTTTTTATTTTTTTCACTTAAATTTTTTTCAAATTTTGTTTGTTCTTCTTTTATAGTTCCCTCTAATTTATCTATTTTTTTATCTATATCTTTCAATTTAGCATTTTCTTTTTCGATATTATTTATTCTTTCATCATATCCTGCAAGCAGTTTTTCAATCTGAAATAAATTGATTTTAAACTTTTCATTTAGTCTTTCCATTTCCTTATCTACCATAATATATTACTTTAATTTACTTTTTGGCTTAATTTTTAACTTAAAATAGCCAAGAAGTCTACTTCCAAAAGCTTAGTTAATAATACAGGATTTTGGTAGTAGCTCAATTACCTTACTAAAGCTTTTTTTGCTATATTATACTAAGGGAAATAAAACAAATACCGCTGGACGAGTGGGAATTCACGCCTGTGGAGATTTGACCTCTACTGCTCAGTCAGCAAGTCGGGTCGTGGAAGCAGGAACTATATACGATGATTCTCAATAGCATAATTTCATCGTTGGAAGCCACTTCCAAAAATCAATTTGGTGGTGGAGGATGTCACTATTGTTAAGCCCCTGCCTATTATTACAGATAAAGTCCCAAGAAAGCTACCGATTGGCTTTAGAATTAAGGGTATTAAAGTTTTCTGTATATATTTACGGAGTTCTTTCTCTATAGCTGTGCTGGAGAAAGGTTAAAACTTCAAACACTACACCTGTAAACCGTTGGCAACAACTAAATAAGAGGTAAGGTGCTTATACAATGAAAAGACCAACGAGGTTTAGGCTATATGTCTAAACTAGGGGCTGTTTTGGCCCTACCCAGAACTGAGGCTATGTTCATAAAGAAGTCAGCAGGCTTTAGGTTCAGAGTGCGATCTCAGAATCTCCTGACTTTAGTGAGGGGAGAGTGTCAAAAAGGGTGTTAGGGACAGCAAATTAGAACAATTTTTATTTATTTCTCCTACTTCCTTTTTTAATTCTTCTAAAGAGATAAGTTGCTTTCTTGAAATCAATTTTAAAATTTCATTCGTTTGCTTTACAAACGATGCATCATTTTTTAAAGAAAAAATGAATGTTTTCTCATTAAACATAAACTATTTAAAAAATTATTTATGAAGGCAGAAGAGGTGGTTGGATTAATAGCCATTCTATTTGCCATTTTCATATTTGGACTGCTAATTAAAATTGAGCCAATATCTTTGGCAATTTTATTAATAATTGGGGGTTTGGTTTTCTTTGTCCTTTATACAAAAAACAACTATGCTATTTTTGGTGTGATCGTGCTAATATTTGCACTTTTACTCAAACTTATGTATCAGACAGAAATTAAATCAAAAATAATTTTTTCAGATTATTATCTATCAGCAATTATTTTGTTTCTAATTATTATTGTTGGATTCTCAATTGCTTATAGCTTGTTGAGTCACTAATTTAGATATTTCTTACCTTCTTCAGTAATTATTCTCCCTCTTTTTTGTTTTTCTAACTTTTTTACAAGGTTTTTTTCTTCAAGTTGTTGCAAAATTGTTCTGATTATTTTTCTTGAGCCTCTTTTAAATCTTTCTGGTTTGTATCCTCGATTTTTTCTTCCACCATAAAACTTTGATAATCTTTCAGCACCTATTGGACCATGCAAATAAATCTTTCTTAACATTGAAGCTGCTCTTGAGTACCACCAATCTAATTGCTGAGGGACTCTCTCCCTATTCACCCCTGTTTTAACAAAATTTGCCCATTTTGGCATCTCAACAATTTTTTCATTTTTTAGCCTGGTTGAAATATTTGTTAGACTATCTTCAATTTTTTTTACCATAAGAATACCTTTTAATATTATTACAATAAAAACATTTAATATCTATTGTTTTTTCGCTTAATTTGACTCTACAACTAATTCCTGGAATTAATAATATATTGCATTTCTTGCAGAACTTTCTTTTTAATTCCTTTGGTAAAGTATATTGACACTTCATTCCAATTTTTCTTGATAAACGAATGTATCTTTTAGTTCTGTCTAGATTACCTTTTCTCAGTTCTTCCTCTGCAAGAGTAAACAGTTTTTTAATCCTCTTCTCAGCGATTTCAGTTTTACTTAGCATAATTTTTTATAATTAATTTTTCAAATTTTTCCCTAACTTCTTTATTTTTTTGTAATTTTCTCTCTGCAATTTTCAGCAGATAAAGGAAATAACCTTTAGTAATTAAAAATTTTCCATTTTCTACAACAGGAACACTTAAATTTTGGGTTCCATTTAATTCAAGGATATATCTCTCTGGCTTGAAAACAAAAATCCCACTATGTTTTAACCCAGAACTTAAACCAAGATTTAACATTTCTATTGAATCATTTAATGTCTTACCAACGACATGAAGAATAAAGGGTTCTTGTTTTAACCAAACTATTCCTTTGAAGTTTTTAAAAAAGGTTTCATCCAAAAAGTCATTAATATTAAGTTTCTCGTGTTCCTTTAAAACAAACCTATTATCTATTTTCCTGTTTCCAAATTCATGAAGCAAAATTATCCTTCCAGCACAACTTGAAGACCTGTAAAAATTAGAGAGGGAATTTATAAATTTTAGAAGTTTAATTGTTGGTTTATCCACTTCCCCTTTTTCTAAGGCTTTGATAAATTTATCTGCTGCCTTCTTTTTATCAAGTTCAAAACCCATTATTTATATAGGGTCCAAATTTAAAATCAACACAGTAAAGCCTTTTATTGGGTTGAAGTTTGAAAAAGGCTTTAGCCAAAAGTAAAATCAACACAGTATCTAGAAATATCTCTAGAATAGGTCCCACATTCAACGCAATTAATCACTTTTTTATCTATTTTTTTTATTGCTTCCCCTCTTGAGTTTGCAAATATATAAATATGTATTATTGTGTTTTTCTTGGAAACTAATTTTGCCAAATCCAGAAAATTTTCCCCATCCTTTGGAAGGGGCATTATTATCCTGTCAAATTTTTCTTTCAACCTAGGAATTACCTCACGAACATCCCCTTCAAAAATTTTTATTTTGTTCTCAACCTTGTTTAATTTTGTGTTTTCCTTAAAATATTTCACACCTCTTGGATTAATTTCAATTGCATAAATATCTACTTCTCTGTTTTTTGCAATCTGGATTGCATAAGGCCCTATTCCTGCAAATAGCACAAGTATTTTTTCACCTTTTTTCACTTGTTTAACAATTCTCTCTCTCTCACTTCCAAGTCTCGGAGAAAAATAAACTTTCTCAACATTTAGTTTATATCTGCACCCGTATTCCTTATGCAGGGTTTCCTTCTTTTTCTCACCAGCAATGTATTTTAATTTTCTTAACCTAAACTCATTCTCAACCTTCCCTTCCTTTTTTAGCACAGTATTAATCTGCTTGAACTCCAATAATTTTTCCGCAATTTTTTTCTCTTTTTTTTCAAGCTCTTTAGGAATGTCTATTATTGCAATATCTCCAACTACATCAAAACTTGAGGGGGCAATTTCAAGTTCTTCTTCTGTTAGAACATTTTTCAGTAATTCCTTTAATTTCATAAAAAATTAGGAGATTTTATATTTACTTGGTACATGTAACCTTAACTAACTTTATTTTTCCCCAGGTCTTAAATTTTTAGTTAAATTTTTGCATGGATTTCCTATTCCACCTCTATCCCAACTCTCCAAAATTGCTGGTATATTATCTACATATATGGATATGCCAGTTTCATTTGCTGGTATATCACAGCTATTCTCTGAAGAAGCCCTCAGTTCAAAGCATATACTATATTTTGTTGATATTTATGGTCTACTATTATTGGGCCATCTACGCTATCTTTTTATTTTTCTTCCCACTCAACAAACTGATTATAACTAAAATCCACTATAATCATTACCATCAATATTGTAGCTATTACTAGAGAAACTCCTTTTCGAACTTTTAGTTCGAAAAAATTTCCAAATCCCTGCTTTGAAAATCCTTTCTGAATCTTATTTCCCATATATTATATTTAAATTAGTTAGATTCTAAAAAATATTACAAATTTCATAAAATTTTTGATTATAAAACAAAGTAAATAAAAATTATTTCTTGAGTTTTTCCTTGACAAGAAGGTACATTCTGTATACTACTGACAATATTACCAGTTGGGTTATTATTACAGCCATCTGCATTATTAGGATAGGGATCCTTTCATATCCACTTGCCATCCCTGCATAGTAGAAGGAAAATGCTGCCACTCCTAAAACTATCATTAACAACAAAATCAAGAGTTCGGTCCATCTTAGTTCGTTTTGTTTCATACTTACTTACATATGATAGAATATGTCCTGTCTATGTCCCATGAGTGAGATAGTTTCAAGGTATATGTATCTCCATTATCACAAATTTGATTTAATTTACCATAACAACTTTCACCTGGCGCTAACTTATCTGTATTTCCCTTACATTCTGTTCCACTTATTCCACCATCCCAAGTCTTAAGAGATTTTGGTACATTGTCTACATATAGGGAGATAAAACTTTCGTTTGCTGGCATATCCAAAGTATTCTTCGATGATGCTCTAAATTCAAAACATATTTTATCATCTTCACATTCGTAAGCTGTCGGTATCTCAAAACTTTGCTGACCTTTTTTCATTTTACCAAACTCCTCTTTTGTAGATTCTACTGTCTTTTCACCAAACCCCATAAAGAAGCTATAACTAAAAGCCACTAAACCCACTGTAATCATTACCATTAATATTGTTGCTATTACTGGTGAAACTCCTTTCCTTTTATTTATTCCCATATATAATACTTATATATAAAAGTATTTATAAGTTTTTGAGTGATTAAAATTTGACAGAAAAGAATAGATTATTTATTACACTGTTATATTATTTGATTTTTGCAAAAAATACATAAATTAAAAAGTAATACTAAGTATTATGAAGAAAAGACTTTCTTTAACTTTAGATTCAGAACTGCTGAAACAGACAGATAAATTTATAGACAATTTAAACTTTGATTCAAGATCAAGTTTTATTGAATATTGTATAAGTAGTTATTTCCAGAATTCCAGTACAGCTGTTATCCTTGCAGGTGGAAATCCAGAGAAACTAAAATTAGGCAAAAAATTTAAGTTCCTGATTCCAATAAAAGAGGATAAAACGATCCTTGATTTTCTTTTTGATAAATTTACTGATTTTGGGAAGATTTTTATTGTTGGTCAGAAGGAAGTAATAAGCGCCTGTTTTGAGAAGATTTCAGATAAATATAAGAACACAGAAGTAGAATACATAGAAGAAAGAAAAGAATTAGGAAATGCAAAGACTCTCGAATTAGTAAAAAATAAGCTCCCTCAAAATTTCTTGGTATTACCAATTGACCAATATTATGAATTTGATTTTTTTGATTTGATGAGAAAACACAATTTAAATTATACTATTTCAAAAAGCATTATTACCTTAACAGTTGCTCCAGTAACAACCACCAAAGAATTTGGGAGGGTTTCTATGATAGGTAACAATATTGTTAAACACGAAGAAAAGATGAGAGGAAAGAAAAATCTTATTTCTGCATTTGCAGCGGTTTGTGACAAACAAATATTTAATTACATTCCTAGAGGAGATATAAGATGGGAATTACAGAGAGATGTTTATCCCAAATTAATTAAACAAAATTATATAAGTGGTTACTTACTTAACAACCCTATTTTTAATATTCACTCAGAGCAAGACCTAAAAAGATTAAAAAAGTATCTAAAATAAAAATTAACTTTTTTCAATGTTTTACATAAACTCTTACTTTCACGCCTATTGCACCTATTGGTGGATGAGCAGTAGCCTGACCCTTTTTAACATATTTTTCTGCAAGTTCTCCAGATTTTTTCATATACCCTTTAGAAAACTTGTCTTTCCTCGTTTTTGAACCAGAAATTAAACCATCAAAAATAATTTCTGCCCCAAGAATATTTTCATTTTTCATTATTTTAGTTAGATGGTAATCAGCGAGCTTTCTATGATTTTTTTTATTTTCAATTCCTTTTGCAATATTTTTGGCTATTATTTGTGGAACAACAATTTCTTTATCGATCCTTTTTACATCTAACTGAACATCTATTTTGAACTTTTCTTTAATCTTATTTGTTAGTCTTTCTATATTCTCCCCATTTTGGCCAATTATACCACCAGGCCTGGTTGTATATATAGTTATCCTAATAGTTGTTGGTAAGTGATGAATCTCAACATCTTCAAAACTTGCATCTTCTAATTGTCTAACTAAATAATCATATACTTCCTGCTCTAAAATACCTTCCTCAACAAACATACTCTCCTTCATACAAGGCTTTCTTTTAAAAAAAATAAAAACCTTCAATTATTTTCCTTTGTTTAAGTGTATACTAAAAACTATATTTTCAATTACCGAAAACTATATATACTATAAAAGTATTATATATTAGTGGTAAATATCTTAGGAGAAGGTTATTAATAGTAAAAACAAACCTTAGTTAATAACCCTTAAACTATTATGGTAGCAAAAACAAAAAAGGGAATAGCAAAAAAAACACCTAGTGATAGAACAGCACTTACTAAAAAAACAAAAGAGAAAAAGGTAGCTTCCAAAAAACCCAAAAAAACACCAAGCAAAGAAATTAAAAAAGAGGTTCCAGAGAAAAAAATTCAGAAAAAACAACTCACAGAAAAGGAAAAGGAAGAAATTAAAAAAGAAATTTTCAAAAAGGCTGATTTATTTAGAAAGGAATGTTTAAAGAAATATAAAGGGTTGGTAAAGACAATCTTTGTTTTTGGTTCCTATCTGAGAAAAGACTTCACGAGAGAAAGTGATCTTGATGTTCTTGTTTTGCTTGATGACACAAAAATGAGGATAACAGAAGAATTTAAAGATTCTGTTGCAGATAATCTTTATAAAACTGCAAAAAAAATAGATAGGAGATTACATGTACAGCCACCCTGGAGTATTACAGATTTTTGGGATATGGTAAGAATTTCACATCCTCTACTTTTGACTATTCTTAGAGATGGTTGGGCTTTGTATGACCATGGATTTTTTATTCCAATGAAAAAATTGTTGGAGAGGGGAAAAATTCCTGCAAGTCTCGAGGCGGTTGAATTATTAATGGCAAGCGCCCCCAAAAAAATTAAGAGGGCGAAAACGGTCGGGTTATATCAGGTTACAGAGGATTGTTATTATGCAATGCTTAATTCTTCACAGGCAGTTTTAATGTATCTTGGGAAACAGATCCCAGACCCAAAAAGTACACCAAGAGCAGTTAAGGAATATCTTGTTGACCCTAAGCTGTTGAACAAAAAATATTTTAATTTGTTGGAGGAAGTAATCAAATTCAGAAAAGATGTTGAGCGCAAGAAAATAAAAAAGATTTCTGGGGCAGAAGTTGATGAGTGGCTGAAAAAAGCTGAGAATTATTTAAAACAAATGCAGAGAATATATATAAGAATACAAAACCAGAAAAAAAGAGGGCTCATTGACAAGAATTATGAAGTACTTTTAAAGTCAACAGTATTTGCTCTGAAAAAAATGGATAAGTTGCCACCAGACCCAAAAAATTTACCTGAAGCAATAAAAAAAGAACTAATTGGAAAAAATTATCTACCTAAAAGTTACCTGAAAACATTTGACAAAGTTGTAGGGATGAAAAAAATTGCTGAAAAAGAGATTGACAAAATTCCTGAAAGAGAAGTAGAATTGACAAGAAGTTATGTGAAAAAATTTGTTGATGTCCTTGACAGAGTTGTCAAGGAAATAGAGAAAAACCAGAAGAAATAATTTCTAATTTCCTGGCTGATTTATATAGAGGTGTTAAAGTTAAGAACCAATTACTATTTCAAAAATTTTCTGAGACTCAACAAAAACAAAATAATTATCACTATTATAATTATAAAAATTATACCTATAGGATTAAAAATAATTTCACTAAAAATATCTGTAAACATAGTAAAGTAATCTAATAATTTTGATAGAAAATCAGAACTTCCAAACCAAATGCGAGACAAGATAACTAAACAAAACCCAAAAACAATTAGAATTATAATCCAAAAAATATCTGAGAATAATTCTCTATCCATAATGCTTTCAGAAATTTTTTAACCAATAAAAAGTTTAAATGGACCTACTGGGATTTGACTCTGGAAAAGATTACCCAGCGTCTCCTGCTTGCGAAGCAGACGTGTTTTAGTACTATTATTGAACCACTACACTATAGGCCCATTATTAAAGTTCTTTACTTCATTTAAATTTATTTTCTTTTTTATGGAGGTCTTAAAAAACATAGAAGAAGAAATAAACAAAACACAGGTGATTATTCTTGCTGGAGGCAGGGCAAAAAGGATGGGAAAAATTGATAAACCAAAGGCTTTGCTTGAATTAAACGGAAAAACTTTGCTGGATTATTGTATAGAATTTCTTGTAACTAACGGGTTTAAGAATTTTGTTTTTTTACTTGGATACAAACATGAGGAAATTGAAAAATATATAGGAGATGGCTCAAAATATGGGATAAGAGTAAAATACTCTATAGATCCTGAAAACATTAAAGGAAGGGCAAAAGCATTAAAACATGCCTTGATTAATAATAAAATTGACAAAACCAAAAGAGCACTAATCTTTTATCCCGATGATATTTATTTGGATAAAAAGTTACCAATAAAATTTCTTTTACATCATCTGTATGGTGTTGAAAACAAAAAAATTCTTGTGACCTCTTTATTTGTTTCAGGAACTGCTTATCCTTATGGAGTTGCAGAAATAGATTCAGAGCAATTTGTTAAAAAGTTTATAGAAAAGCCATTTATATATCGATACACAAACACAGCATTCTATATTATTGAACCAGAAGTTTACAAAGAAATAGAAGAAAAAATTGATTTAAACTCAAAAGAGAATCCTGAATTTGAGCACACTATTTTACCTGATTTAGCTTCAAGAAACAAAGTTTTTTCTATGGTTCAGCCTTCTTCCATCTGGTTACCTATAAACACTTTTAAGGAACAGGAAAGAGCAGGGAGGATTTTAAAGAATAATAATTTATGAAAATAGAAAGACTTTCAAGTGAAGTAAATGTTATTGATGAATTGTTGGATGGAGGAGTGGAGCATACGGTTGTTACAAACTTTTATGGTCCACCGGGTTCAGGAAAAACAAATATAGGGCTTTTGTTCACCTTGTCCTGTCTGAAGCAAGGAAATGTTGTTTATATTGATACTGAAAATGGATTCTCAACTGAAAGGTTTTTCCAGATAGGAGGAATAAAAGAAGATTTAAAAAAAATTTTGTATGAAAATCCAGGAAGTTTTAAAGAGCAGGCAAAGGTAATTCAAAAAGTGAAGAAATCAAACCCAAAATTGATTATTGTTGATTCTATTGTCTCCTTGTATAGGTTAGAAATAAACAAGGAAAATTTTACTGAGGTAAACAAAGAACTGGCTTCCCAACTTGCTATCCTCTCTTTCATAGCAAAAGAAAAGAAAATTCCTGTAATAATTACAAATCAGGTTTATTCTGTTAACTCTGATGAGATAGAACTTTCTGGCAGGGATATTGTAAAATACTGGAGTAAGTGTCTTGTTGAGCTGAAAAAAGTAGATGACAACAAGAGACTAATAATTTTGAGAAAACATAGAAGTCTGCCTGAGGGGAGAAAAGCAGAATTTGAAATTACAGGTAGCGGAATAGAAAAGGCAAAATTCAGGATTTTTTAATATTTAATCAACCCACTTATTTCCCAAGTAACGCCTTTTTACCTTCTACATTTATATAAGCAACCTCTTCTCCTTCTTTTAGTTCTCTTCCTTCTGTGATTTCAATATCAAACATTTCATAAGTTTCTAAATCCATCAACTGAGCAGTATTCCCCCGAATAGTTACTACTTGCCCTTTCTTTTTTAGAATCATTGGGACTTCAACGTTAGCACTTACTGGTTTTGCAAGCATTCTTTTTTTCCTATCAAAAATACCAACTATCTCTACTTTTGCTTTTGCTTCCCCGTGCTTGCTTGTTTTTCCCTTAGACATATTTATTATCTTGCAGGGCTCCCCATCTATTTTTATATAATTCCCCTTCTTAAGAGTTCTTATCTCTACCATATTACAATCTATTTTAAAAAATATAAAAATAATAGATTATTTCTTAGCAGTTTCTAGATTAATTCTGATTCCTCGGTAATGAGATGCCACAAAATTGTAAATTATTGCAAATATTGCCCCTCCAATAAAACCTTCTATAAAGCCTATTATAGGAAACAATACACTTGCTACTACACCAAAAGCCCCTGTTGCCACTCCAGATATACCCATAAGGCCTCCAAAGCCAGCTCTAAAGATTGCTGATAGTATTCCCATAAAAAGTCCGAATACTGCTACCACTAAACCAAAGACTACTGCAAAACTAACAACATCTATCTTTTTCAATTCCTGCATTGCCATAATATATTTTATTTATAATAACGTTATCCTATAATAATATGGAGTGGTGCAAAATCTTGAAGAAAAGTTTTATTTTCTCTATAGATACAAAGAGATGGTTACCTGTTTTTGCAGCAGATATCTTCTTTGTTCTACTTGTATTATTATCAATTTTTGGGAACTTTTGGCTGGGAGGACTTTCAAATTATTCAACCATATTGGCATTGAGTTTTCTGGAGATATTTATCATAGTTAGTCTTGCAAAAATCTGGATTAAGGGTGCTATAGTTCATCAGAGTTATAAAGAAAAAGACAAGGTTAAAGAATCTTTTAAGTTATCTTACAATAAGTATTTTTCTCTATTTGGGGCAGCAATAATAGTGATGATCATTAATGGGATTGTTAGTATGGTTCCTGTAGTAGGTATCATCTTCAGTATTTTAGTTTCCTTGATTTTCTTTTTTATTTATCAAGGTGTTATTGTAAAAGATTTTAAGTTTAATGAAACCTTGGAGCATTCTTACAACATTTTCAAAAAGAATTGGAGCTCAGTAATAGGAATATTCCTGGTCTTGCTATTAACAATGGGTCTAATAATACTTGTTTTCTTAATACCTCTAATTTCCGTTTCTATACACTATTTAGTAGGTCTAAGCTCAATAAAAAACATTATCAATGCAATAACCTCCAACCCAATACCTCTCATAGTAACTGGGATTTTGGGTCTTATAGGTTTCTCTATTGGTCAGGTTTTCAATTCAAAAGCTCAAACAGAATTTTATTTGCAATTAACCAAAAAGACTGATACTAATAAAAATGCAAAGAAAAGTTCTGCAAAAAAATCTGTTAAAAAGACTCCTAGGAAAACTAAAACAAAGAAAAGCTCCTCAAGAAAATCAACCCATAAAACTAAATAGAATCTATTCTCCAATTAGGATTTGCTTTTGGTTCAATTCTTTTTTCTTCTTTCCAGTTAATTAAAGCTGTTAAAGCAATCATAACTCCATTATCTCCTGCATATTCTTTAGGAACTACATAAAAATTGGCTCCTCTATCCTTGCACATCCTTCTCAAAACTTCTTGTAATCTCTGGTTTTGTACTACTCCCCCTACAAGCAATAATTCCTTCTTATCTGTTGCTGCCAGAGCTCTCTCACAAACTTCTGCTAACATGGAAAAACAAACTTCCTGAAAGGAATAGAGAATATCCTCTAATTTATTACTTTTTAATCTCCTTATAGATTCTGATAAAACCCCTGAAAAATTCAAGTCCATCCCTTTAACAGAGTAAGGCAACAAAACAAATTTTCCCTGTTTTGCAATTTTTTCTATTTCTGGTCCTGCAGGAAATTTTATTCCAGCTGTCCTGCCTAATTTATCTATTGCATTTCCTATTCCAATATCCTGAGTTTCACCCAAAATTTTGTATCCTTTATTATTATAAATAATCTGGGTGTTACCTCCAGAGACATACAAAATAATCGGGTCTTGTGCTTTTGTTAAGAATTTTCCAATTTCAATGTGAGCCTGACAATGGTTTATTCCAATTAAAGGTTTTTTCAATCTTTCTGCTAATTTTCTGGAAAATTTTAATCCATAGTTTAGACAGGGTGGCAAACCAGGTCCTGTTGAAATTCCAATCAAATCAATTTCTTCCAAGTTAATTTTCTTTTCAACCTCTTCTAAAATTTTACTTGAGTTCTCCCTATGAAAATCTGCTGCCTCGGTAGGTACAATTCCTTCTTTAGGTTTATAAACACTCTTCTCATCAATTAGAATTTCTCCCCTCTCATCAACAACACCAATTCCAAAAGTATGCGCTGTGCTCTCAATCCCCAAGACTTTCATAATAGTAAAATAATGAAAGTTGTTATTCTCTAATTTTATTGTTGTATGGAATTTTCCATCAGTTTGATTAGTGGAGAAACCAAATTTTGTAAAGTTGAAGCTAATTTATCTACTAAGCTTTTAGGTTTATTTTCCGAGAATTTACCAGTCATTTTACTTTCCTCTTCTGATTTTCCCTTTTCAGTTAAATTTTTTTCAGTTTTATTTGAAACTGTTTTTTCCTTCCAAAAATAAGTCTGATTCAGAATTATTCCATCCTTAATTACAAAGATATCATATCCTCCAAAATCTTCAAAGACCCTATATCTTCTACTTGTAATTGTTGAAAAATCTGGTCCTACAATAATCATTTTACAACCCTGACAATTTGATAGATTAATTCTCAATTTGTTGTCTGTCCAGATATTTAAATTTACTGTTTTATTTATCTTTTCTTCTTCACTTTCTATTTTGTCTTCCACAATTTCATCAGTAACCAATATTTTCTCTGTGGAATCAACATTTTTGTTCTCTATTTTTACCCTAACTCTTAAAGAGTATTCTCCGGGTTCCGCATCTTTCTCGATTCTATTTGTTAAATTGATTATTTTTTCTTCATCTTTATCCAGAGAAAGTTCTTTTTTGTTTGATGTCCACCCTCCTGTTATGCAATTACTACCTTTATAAGCATAAGAATAAGTTTCAAAAGATATTTTCTTTCCAAAATTGTTTTTTAGTTTTACTCTTGTTGTAAATTCCTGATTTCTTGCAACTTCTTTTGTTAAATTTATGATTTCTATTTCGAGATTTTTTGATTTGTCTTTTGATTTTGTTGTTGAGCCTTTTGAAATATATTGGCATAGATTATTTGCTTTTCCAGAAATATTGAGAGACAACTCTTTTTTTGTTTTCCCGTTATTGCTTTCCTCTGTTTCTATGACAATTCTATATTCAGAGTTGTGATAATGATCATTACAATTTGGTTTGATTATCAGAGGCACAAAAATATATTTTGTTTCACCCCTGCTAAAACTATAGGTCATTTCATAATTTAAAGACGCATATCTGGTTTTACTTATTGATAAATCTTTATTTATTCTTGCCCTACAGCCAAGAGAGCCAGCATAATTATTTGCATTTACTTTTAGAAATATAGGGATTATATCTCCAAACCTTGCTGTTTCTGGTGGTTCACCTAAAATAGATACATTTAAATCACCCAAATCTTTCAAACCATTTAACCAAAAAATTCCATTATCTGAAGAGTCTAAATAATCCCAACCACTAGAACCATATTTAAATTTTGCCCTTAACTTATAGATTCCTTCAAAATAATTCTCGGGAATAGTAAAATTGCCAGAAATTGTTGTTCCATTTTGGGTGATATTAAAAGAATTATTTTCATAGGTTGTATTGAAATATTTAAAACCCGAACCTGACTTCTTATTTTTTCCTAATTTTAATGTCAGATTTCCTGTAGTTGAACCATTTAGTGGGATAAACAATTGTATTATCCAATTAATAGAATTATTTAGTTCATATTTTTCTTTGTCTATCCAACTCCTAAGTCTATATCGTTTTTTATCTCCGGGATTAATTGTAATATTTTTAAGAATTGAATTATCTGATTTGTTAATATCATTGAAATTGTGAAGAGTCATATTTGCAAAAACTTTGAATTTTCCAAAACCAATATCAAGGCTTGCATTTTGAAAAGCTTCTTTTTCTATTTTTCCAGAATCTATGATAAAATTACCAACGGAGATATTGTAGTTTATTGTACAAGAAGCGTTTGAAAGATTTGTATAAAAAATTATTTCTTCATCTTCTTCCGTAATATTTAGAGAAATACTTGCATTTTCCAAAGGCAATATTTCAAAATTTTTGCAGAAAGAATTATTTGCTTCCGCACAAATTGTATAGTTTCCAGTTTCATTAAATGTCCAATTAAATTGAATTTTTGTTTGGTTTATTGCCTTTACTTCACAGTCTACTTCACTAGGATAAACTGTTGAATTTGTATTGTTGATAATTGTCAAATTAATATTTTCTGTTCCATTCTCAAGACTTCTATTTAGAATCGTTATATTAAATTCAATTGAGTTATTTACAAAAATTTGTTCTGGAAAAGATATATCAAAGATTTCAAAATAACTTCCATTATAAAAATTCTGTTTTCCAGGGCTTGGTGGAAAACCAACCCAGTTTGTTGAATTGTTTGAAAGATTATGGCTTGAGTTAATCCTCTGGAGAGAATATCCGTCTCCATCTGCTCCCCAACTATCATTATAAGTTACGGAATCTGTTAAATTTTTAGAATTATTATAAAGATATACAGTATCACCTCCATTATTAAGTCCACTTCCTATACGTGATAGTTCCGTACAATTTACTCCATCAAAAGCGTTACAACCAGAACTTCCATTTATAACTGTACTATCATCAACAATCAAAGCATAATCTTGATGAGGAATCGTCAAATTAGATAAAGTATCATTAGAATCTTCATCTCCTATCTTCCAATCACTTAAATTAACATTATTATCAGTTGAATTATATAACTCAACCCATTCATTACCTCCATTATCATACATTACTTCATTAATCACAACCTGCCCGAAACAAGGGAGAAAAATAAACTGAAAAAAGACAAATAACGAAATAATTTTTCTCATAAATAAAGTTGTAACAGACTTATGAAATACAAATATTTTTTATTACCTATAATTTTGCTCTTAGTAATAAACTGTATCAGTGCTGCGGAAATAAAAACTTTTGTAAGTCCAGATTGTAGTTTTGAAAGTTTAGAGAATTTCGTTTCAGGAGCAGATTCTCTTTATATAGGAACATATGTGTTTACGAACCCTTGCATTTTAGATTTATTAAGAGAAGAGAATATTTCTGATCTTAAAATTTTAATTGAAAGTTCTCCTGTTCATGGAATGTCTTCTAAGGAAAAGAAAATTCTTTGTAACCTTGAAGAGAATGGAAAAGAGGTTTATCTTTACAAAAAAGAAGGTAGAAATTATCATCATGCAAAATATCTAATAAAAGATAATTCTTCTGTGCTTGTTACCTCAGAAAATTTTGGTTATACAGGATTTTCAAAAAATTCTAACTATGGAAACAGAGGGTGGGGCGCAATAATTGGAGATGAGAATCTCACAGATGATTTTTTAGAAATTTTTTTCAGTGACTTGAGCAAAGCAGAAAAATTCAAATGTGAATTGGAAGACTATGGGACAAGTTGCAACCCAAAAGAAGGAACCCACAATCTAAAATTCAAACCAGAAAAATTTTATAATCAAAGTGTTTATTCAATATTTGCCCCTAATGCAATAAATGAAATTCTGAACTTAATAGATTCTGCAAATAAATCAATTTATATCCAGCAAATGTATATTTACAAGTATTGGGGTTCAAGAAAAGAAGGCTCTGTTAATAAAACACCAAACTTGTTTTTGGAAAAGGCAATAAATAAATCAAGGGAAGGCTTAGATGTTAAAATTTTATTGGACTCTTATTGGTATAATGTTGATAAATCAGATCCAGTGAGCAATTATTATACTGTTAAATATGTAAACCAGATAGCAGAAGAGGAAAACATAACAGTTGAAGCAAAACTTGCGGATCTAGATGATTCAGGATTTGAAAAGATTCACAACAAAGGGATGATTATTGACAACAAAACTGTTTTAATATCCACTATAAACTGGAATGAGCATTCTCCAAAAAACAATCGCGAAGTAGGAGTTGTTATAAGGGGGGAAGCAGCCAAATATTATTCAAAGGTTTTCTTCTATGACTGGAGTGGAATACTTCCTCCAGAAGATGAAAATTCTGGTAGTAGTTTCAATAGGAATCTATCAAGCGATGAAATAACAAACCACAATATAACTGAATATATACCAATAATATTTGTAATAATTATTTTGTCTATAATCCTCTCAGTTTACTTCAAAACTCGTAAATAATTTTTGTAAGTTGGTTATGGAAAGGATTGAATTGAAGGATATTTTAATCTCATGGCTTGCTCTAAGTGTTGCCTTTATGTTTTTTAAAGGAGTAAAAATATTCTCTGTTAGTTCTCTGTTAATGTATCTATTCGTTGTCGCAGTTTCATTTCTCTCCCATGAATTTGGTCACAGACAAGTAGCTAGAAAGTATGGGCTTCAGGCAAATTATGAAATGTGGACCCCGGGAGTTATCCTTGCACTTGTTTCTTCTCCGTTTCATTTTCTTTTTGCTGCTCCTGGTGCAGTTGTAATCCGACAAAAAGGAAGTTTCAGCGGCAGCAGAGAAAAACTCAGAAATATATCTTTAAAAATCTCTATTGCTGGGGTTATAGTTAACATTGTTTTAGGTCTGTTTCTTCTAATTGCTTATTCTTTTACAGGAATAGGTATTTTATATTTGGCAGCATATATTAATATCTGGCTCGCAATTTTCAATTTAATTCCTTTCCCTCCTCTGGATGGCTCAAAGGTTTTTCATTACAATCGAAAAATGTGGTTTTTAATTTTCTTAGTAGGAGTTGGACTTTTTGGTGTTCTGATGTTTTTATAACTTGGATGAATAATTCTTTAAAGTCCTTATAATTATTTGGAAAATTTATTGTATATGGAAGTCTATTTAATGCATCTTTCATATGATCAGGAGTCTTCATTTGCATATCAAGTTCTTCAGGAAATTTTCTTGGTGAGCTGTTGCCATAGGAGCAATTTTCTGGTCTTTTTCTAAAGTAAGGGCAAATCTTTTTGCTGCAGTAATACTTATTCTACCATGTGGTTTAAAAATTAGTTTATCCTAAAGTATTCAAAGTTTAGGCCACATTTTTTTAGTTGCAATTAGACTTATAATATTATTTAGTTCCTCATTCAAATAACACGAGATTGTTAGTATTCCTTTTTCTGCTATTGTTTTTTTGTTAGACGAAGTAACAATCAACAATTCTTTGTTTTTTATATCAAATTCTTTCTTGAGAAAATCAAAGTTAAATTCTTCTACATATTGCGCTTTCAGTAAATCATTTTCACAGGTTAAGACCATTGCTGAGTTGCATCCTACCCTGATTCCATTTTCTCGGGCAACATATAATTTTTCCTGTTTTTTTTTGTTATATTTTCTCAGAATACACCCATAACAATTTAAATTATCCCTAAAAATATCTTGATTTATTTTGATTATTGGAGATATAAATTTATATATTTCAGAAAAATATTTCTTTCCTTTTTCAGTTAATTTATTACCCTTCTTTTCTGTTGAAACAAAATCGTTATTTTTTAGAATTTTTATCATGGATTTTATACTCCCTTCTCCAAATTCTGTAATTGTTGCCAGTTCCTCCCTGCTTACTGTTTTATGCCCTATTTCAAGAAAAGTAAGCATTATATCTAATTCATCAAACTTTCTTAAAGTTCTTATAACCTCCATACTTATATAAATAATTTTTCTATATTAATTATTGGACGCCGTATCCAATAGAATATGATTAATAAAATAAAAAAAAGAGATGGAAGGATTGTGAATTTTGAAAAAGAGAGAATAATTAATGCGATTTTTAATAGTGCTAAATCAGTTGGTGGACAGGATTATGAATTAGCAAAAAGACTTGGTGATGAAGTAGTTAAACTTTTGAAACAAAAATTAGATCCGGAAGAAATACCAACAGTTGAAAAGATTCAGGATATTGTTGAGAAGATTCTGGTAGAAAACGGGCATTATAAAACTGCCAAAGCTTACATATTATATAGAAAACAGCATGAAGAAATAAGAAGAACTAAAGATTTATTTTCTAATATAGAAAACATTGAAAAATATTTAAATGTGGAGGACTGGAGAGTAAAAGAAAATGCAAATATGGCCTACTCTCTTCAGGGTTTAAATTTTTATATTTCCTCTACAATAACTAACCAATACTGGCTAAATAAAATCTATCCCGTAGAAATCAAACAAGCACATTTAAATGGTGATTTTCATATTCATGATTTGGGTATCTTTGGAGCTTATTGTGTTGGTTGGGACTTGCAGGATTTACTGCTAAGTGGTTTTAAGGGTATGAGAGGAAAAATTGAGAGCAAACCACCAAAGCATTTCAAGTCAGCATTAGGTCAGATAGTAAATTTCTTATATACTTTGCAAGGTGAATCAGCAGGAGCCCAGGCATTCTCTAATTTTGACACCCTACTTGCCCCTTTTATCAGGCATGATAACTTGAGTTACAGACAAGTGAAGCAGGCTATCCAGGAATTTTTATTCAATATAAATGTTCCAACGAGGGTAGGATTTCAGACCCCTTTTACAAATATTACTATGGATTTAACAGTGCCTGGATACTTAGTCAATGAACCAGTGATAATAGGAGGAGAAACAAAAGAGGACACATACAGTGATTATACAAAGGAAATGAGCATGATCAACAGGGCTTTTGCTGAGGTGATGCAGGAAGGGGATGCGAAAGGTAGGCCTTTTACATTTCCTATTCCAACTTATAATATTACAAAAGACTTTGAATGGGAAAATAAAAATTATGATAAAATTTTTGAGATGACTGCAAAATATGGAATTCCTTATTTTGCAAATTTTATTAATTCGGATATGAAACCTGATGATGTCCGGTCCATGTGTTGCAGAATGAGAATTGATAACAGGTCACTCCAGAAAAAAGGAGGAGGTCTTTTTGGAGCAAACCCCCTTACAGGGTCTATAGGAGTTGTAACAATTAATATGCCCCGTTTGGGATTTTTATCAAAAACTAAAGAAGAATTTTTTGAGAAATTAGAAAAGTTAATGTTACTTGCAAGGAATAGTCTTGAAATAAAAAGAAAAACATTGGAAAATTTGACAGAAAAGGGTTTGTATCCCTATTCAAAGTTTTATTTGAGAGATATTAAAAAAAGATTTGGAAACTATTGGAAAAACCATTTTTCAACAATTGGACTTGTTGGAATGAATGAGTGTTGTCTAAATTTTTTAGAGTGTACGATTGGAGATAAAGGAGGATTAAAATTTGCAGAAGAGGTCATGGATTTTATGAGAAACAAGTTAGTAAAGTTTCAGGAGGAAACCGGAAACAACTACAATTTAGAGGCCACTCCAGCAGAGGGAACCTCATACAGATTAGCAAGGGTGGACAAAGAGAAGTTCCCTAGGAGTATTGTTGCAAACAATGAGGAAGTAAAAAAGGGTGCAGAGCCATATTACACAAATTCAACACAACTCTCAGTTAATTTCACAAATGATATTTTTGAATATCTAAAATTGCAGGATTCTCTTCAGACAAAATATACAGGAGGAACTGTTCTGCACATATTTTTGGGTGAAAAAAAACCTCCAGCAGAATCAATTAAAACACTTATTAGAAAAATCTGTGAGAATTTCAGTTTACCTTATTTCACAATAACACCTACTTTTAGTATCTGCCCGATTCATGGTTATATTTTTGGTGAACATAATTACTGTCCAAAATGTGAAACAGAGAAAAAGAAAACCAAATGTGAAGTTTACTCCAGAGTTGTTGGGTATTTAAGACCTGTTGACCAGTGGAATGAAGGAAAGCAAGAAGAATTTAAACAAAGAAAAACTTTTGATAAAATTCTAAAATGAAAATAGGAGGTTTTCAAAAGCAGAGTTTGGTTGACTATCCAGAAAAAATTTGCTCAATTATTTTCACAGTTGGTTGCAATTTTAGGTGTCCTTATTGCCATAACCAAAACTTACTAGTCCCTGAGAAAACTGTAAAAGAAATTCCAGAGGAAGAAGTTCTATCTTATTTAAGGAACAACAAAAAATTTCTTGATGCTGCAGAAATAACGGGGGGCGAGCCGACTCTACACAAAGACTTGCCAGAGTTTATTCAGAAAATCAGAGAACTTGGACTCCTGATAAAACTAGACACTAGTGGAACAAATTTTGAAATGCTGAAAAAATTGTTGGATGATAACTTGTTGGATTATGTTGCTATGGATATTAAAGCTCCAATAGAGTTCCATAAATATAACAAAGCAACAGGGGGAATACTAACAGAAAAATTATTTAGCAATGTTAAAAAATCTATTTTACTTTTACTTAATTCAGGAATTCAATATGAGTTCAGAACAACCTTTGTTCCAGGGCTACTTACAAAAAAAGATGTTATAAAAATTTGCTCATTCATCAAAAATGCAAATCAGTTTTCTTTACAACAATTTAACCCTGAAAATACCTTGGACAAAAAATTTCAAAAACTTAAACCATTTGAAGAAAATGAAATAATTTCTTTGATTGCAGAGTGCAAACATTACATCCAAAATAGTCTTTACAGGTAAAATTAATTAATCTTGACTGAATCTCAATTACTTAATCAGTTTTTTGGACTCCAATAATTCTTTTTTGAGTAATTAATAAAAACTAATCTACTTCCCTATTTTAACTATAAATAGCCAAGAAGTCTACTTCTAAAATCTAATTAAAATACAGAATTTTGGTGGTAGATGGATTGCTTTACTAAAGTTTTTTTGTTATAATTATATATGGTTGTGAAAAATTATAAATACAGAATTTATCCAACAGGAAAACAAAAAATAAGATTAGAAAAACAATTTGAGATTTGTAAAAACTTACATAAT
>JAGXOK010000014.1:0-10226 GCA_023659935.1 Candidatus Aenigmarchaeota archaeon LH_S6
CAGAAAACAACTCTTATTTATTAACAAATTCTCTCTGGAAGGAACAAAAAAATAGTACAGAAATACTTGTTTTTGAAGACTGGCCTGCAGCAAGGAATAATCTTTCCGGAACAATCAAAAAAGTGGATAATTACAAAATAAACACTCCTAAAGATATTTCTCATGCTTTATCAAATTACAAACCTTATGATACAATTTTAATTGAAACAAGTGAAAAAAGTTATAATATCACTCTATCAGAAAATAATGGAGAAGCTTTTTTAGGAATTACAACAAATTATAACCCTGCCCTGGATCTTATAGCACCAATGAATTACAGAGCTTATGAAATAAAAAACAGCTCCTTTAAAGCAGTGGGGGATTTCCTGCTCAAATTAATTGCTTTCATAATTGCTGTGTGTTTTGGAGTTGCAATTGTTAATATTCTTCCAATAAAACCTCTTGACGGGGGTTTGGTTCTGGAAACCCTGACAAACAAGAAACTCGCGAATTTTGTTTCTCTAATTATATTTTTACTGATAGCCTATAATTTTGTCGGTCCTTTCTTATAGAAATTATATTTATGGGATCCTTTATTTCCTTTGAAGGTCTTGATGGGAGTGGATGCTCAACCCAGGCATATTTTTTGAAAAGATATTTTATGTTTAAAAAAAGGGCTTGTCTGCTTACAAAAGAGCCAACAAACAATCTGATTGGAGGATTAATAAGAGGCCAATTAACACATGAGTGGAAAAGTTCAATGAAATGCCTGCAACTTCTTTTCGCTGCTGACAGGGCTCATCATCTAGAAAAGGAAATTGAACCAGCCTTGAAAAAGAATTTTGTAGTAATCTCAGATAGATATAAATTTTCCTCAATAGCCTTTGGTTCTCTGAAAACTGATGTGGACTGGCTTACTAAGATAAATGAAAAATTTAGGGACCCTGATTTAACAATTTTGTTGAAGGTTTCTCCGGAGACCTCTATAAAGAGAATTAAGAGTAGACTATCTTTCGAACTATTTGAGGAAAAAAGAAAACTTGAAAAAGTCTGTGAAGTTTATGAAAATTTCACAGGAGGAAATATAGTTCCAATTGATGGGGAAAAACCTATAGAAGAAGTACATGAGGAAGTTGTGCAAATAGTAAATGAGAAAATAAAGGGAAAGGAAATTGAAACTATTCTTTGAATCAATCAGATGATTTGTCCCTTACTCTATCAAAACTAAGTTCAAGAGATTTCAGCCCTGGCAGTTCTTTCCCGAGCAAATATTCTGTTGCAGCACCTCCTCCAAGGGAAACATAGTTGAATCTGTCAAAAGGAATATTTAATTTGCTTAATGCATCTACGGTATTCCCACCAGCCAGCACTGAGTTGGTGTGCTCCAAAATCTCAAAAATACTTTTAGTACCAAACAATCCGTTTTTGTTTTCATAAACTCCTGCAGGACCCTTCATAAAAACATTTGTTGAATTTCTGATCTCTTCTCTATACAATCCAATTGTTTTTGATCCAATATCCAATATCCTTTCTTTTACAGGTAAGTCTTCTACAGGTACTTCAACCCTGTTTTTTTCCCTTTCAACTGCCACATCCAAAGGTACTACTATTTCCACCCTATTCTTTTCCAAAGTTTTCTTTATCTCTGGAAGAAAATCCAGATAACCCTTCTCTTTTAAGAAATTTTCTGAAGTCTCTCCAAGTTTATATCCTTTGGCAATCAGAAAAAGAAGAGATAACACTCCAGTAGTTAAAATTTTTTCAACATTTTTACTAAGTAAGTGCGTAATCAAATCCAAAGGTTCCTTTGGTTTCGCACCACCCAAAATAAACACATCATTTTTAGAAAAGTTTATTTTGTTTAGAAATTTTTCTAGTTCTTTTAGTTCAAGTTCAAAAACAGGACCGGCAATGCATGGTTTGGAACCTGCAAATCCAACAACACTTGCATGACACCTATGAGCAATAGAGAAAGCATCCAGAACAAAGTAATCTATATAAGGAGACAGTTTTTTTGGAAGTGAACTTTCTGCATGTTCTTCTACCCTCTTTTTGTCCTTCTCATCCCTATAAAATCTGCTATTGTCAAGGACCAGGATTTCCCTCTCCTTTAATTTTTTAATTACCTCAAAATCTGAACTAAATTTCAGGAATTTAATTTCTCTGTTAAGATGTTTTTCTAACAATTTTGAATGTTTTTCTAAAGAAATGAAATCTGGTTCTCCTTTTCTTCCCTGATGGGAAAGCAAGATAATTTTGGCCCTCTCTTTTTGTAATTTTCTAATTGTCTCAACATGTTTATATAATCTCGGATTCTCAGACAATTCTCCTGTTTCTGGGTTGTAAGGTAAATTCATATCTATTCTTATAGCAACTGTTTTGTCTTTTAGATTAAAATCTTTCACTCTAAAAAATTCTCCCATAAATGAAATTAATAATAATAATTATGCTGGGGTGGCGGAGTCTGGTTAACGCGTCGGTCTCGAGGCAACTCCTTCTATCGGTTATAATTTACCAACACTCGTCCTATACAATACCTCAACTTGCCCTACAAATGAAGGAAAAGTACCCCCAAAAGTTCCGAGAGAACCGATTCCCTTTAGGGAGCGCAGGTAAGCTGAAAAACAAGTTGAATAAGGCTCTGTAATCAAATCCTGTCCCCAGCGTAACTTTTTATATTATATAAATTTAATAATTTATGTTGTATATTATAAACTTCAAAACTTATGAACAAAGCACTGGAAGAAATGCTATAAAATTGGCAAATACAATTTCTGATATAAGCGAGAGATTAAAATTAGATATCTGGGTTACTCCCCAGTTTACTGATTTAAAGGAAGTTGCAAGGATAGTCCCAACTTTATCACAACACATAGACCGTATCTCTTTTGGTTCTCACACAGGCTCAATTTTACCCCAATCAATTAAAGAAGTAGGGGCAATAGGGACCTTAATTAATCATTCTGAAAAGAAGATAGATTTAGGAGAAATAGAAGGTTGTATAAACATTGCAAAACAATTAAACCTGAAAACAATTTGTTGTGCTGCAGATATAAAAGAAGTTATTGAGATTTCAAAGTTTGCTCCTAATTATATTGCTTTTGAAGACCCTGAATTGATTGGAAAAGGAAAATCAATCTCAAAGGAAAAGCCTGACATGATTTCAAGATTTGTGAAAATTTTAAAAGATTTAAACCCTGATATTATTCCTCTCTGTGGGGCTGGAGTCTCAAATAAAGAAGATGTTGAGGCAGCTCAGGAATTGGGAACAAAGGGGGTTTTGGTTGCAAGTGCAATAGTTAAGGCAGAAAATCAAAAAGAGGCTTTGCTAAATTTGGTTTGAACCAATTTTGAAAACCACATAGAACCTTTCTACACAAAAACTACAAAGACAATAAAAAACTTTTATATAGTTTAAAAACAAAGTTATGGCAAAAGCAAGATTTTATATCTAAGATAATGTTCAGGAAGTTGGATATAGATCTTTTGTAATTGAGCAAATATTAGATTCAGACTTAAATGGAACAGCAAGAAACTTGCAACTTCTAGAAAGAATTGCTACTGAACTAAAAAAGGTTTTAAAATAAAGCTTAAAAAACTTTATATATAAGTTATACATTATAGATGAAAACAAAGTTTCTAAAATCTCAAAAGAAGTGAAATCAGAGTATAGAAAAAAGCTTTTAGCGATTGTTGGTTTGGCAGCAGTTTTTATAATTATTGGAATTGGTCTTTATTTTCAGAGTGGGATTCTTCCCAAGACTAATGAGACAACAGAAAGTTCTTTAAATAATGAATCATAGAGATGTGCGAAATTAACCAAAATTAACAATTTTTGTTGTGAGAGGTAGCAATATAGTAAGATTAACGGTAAACAAAGAGATTGTTCCATCTCAGAAAGGCAGATGCCAAAATTGGTTTTTACTTGAGAGGAGCCTTCAAAAGTTTTAAGACACATCTGTCCGTAAACCAGCTTGGATTGCCTTTAAGAGGGATTTTAACAACAGGAAACAAGCATGTCAGAAAGTTGTTGGAATTAAAAGAAAAACATCAACAGTATTTGCTTCATTGATAGCAATGCTGATAACATCTATCAATAGTGTTCTTTGTGGTAAAGAAAAGCTTAGAGAGTTTAGCAGATTTAGGATCTAAAATAGTAAGGTGGAAATTATCTCTTTAGTGGAAGCATGTGTGCGAAATTGGAGAGTTTGGAGAGAGTTAGATAGTTCATTATTTAATTTCGCACATATTTATATATAAAATACTTAAAAAAATCGTCAATTGTTGAAACTGCAAACAGCTTCATCTGTTACCCTATCTTCCCTTTCATTTTTTGCTCTGTAAAAGATGCATCACCTGAAGGAGGAATGTCAACTTGATAAACTTTCGAAATTACTCAATTTCAATATCTACAAAAATTGGAGCATTAATCTTTATTTCTTTTTTGTTTTGGAGCAGATATTTTGAAATTTCTTTTTTCATTTTTAAATTTATTGAAGGTAGAGTATCAGCGTATTTTATTGTCAGCCTCCCCCTCTTTCCTCTTTCTATCTGATAAGCAAAATAGTTTGAAATTGCCTCCAAAAAAGAGCATACCTTTACACCTTTTCTTAAAATTTCTTCAAATCTTTTGTCATCAGGCTTAATTGCCAAAACATTTCCCTGATAAACATAAATTTCATTTAAACCACCAGGACCAAGCAACCTCTTTCCTTCCTCTGGCTCACTAACATAAATTTTTATTTCTTTGTCATATATTTTTTTCCTTATTTTCCCAACCAAATTTCTATTTTCAATTATTCCTTTTTCAATTATTTTTGCTAAACTGTTTCCCTTTGGTTTTTTATCAATTTTTATCCTATCTGCAATCTGCCTGTCAGAAAACTTGGTATCTTTTGGATAGTATAATTCCCTTATATCATCTATATTTTCCACTACCATCACAATTCTACCAAGACCTGGACCTGAATTAAACACAGGATATTTTATTTTATAATTTGCTAAGGCAACAGGAGAATACATACCAATTTCAGAAACTTCGAGCCACCCTCCTTTTGGGTGTTTTACAAAAACCTCATAATTTGTTCCTGGGGCATAATAAGCTGGCTGATTTGGCTTTACTTCAAATTTCACTTTTTCAAAACCCAGTTTTTTAAAAAATTTTTCTGTCAACTCCTTTCCATTTTCAATTTTAAAATCTTCATCCAGAACAATCATTGAAAAATTCAGATGTGTCCTCAGATGTTTTGCATCCTCCTTCTGCTCCCTTCTACTCCTCCATACCAGAGAAAAAAGCATTATTGGATGTTCCCTTTTATCCTGCAATTCTGAAAGTAGAGGAAACCATGCAGTTGTTGCATGAGAAATTAAAGATAAATTCGAGGCTTCTGGTTTTAATCCAGCTAATTCTTTGAATACTTCCTTTAACAGATAGAGAGCATCTGATGTAGAGATACCTAAATTAGAAACAAGAGTCTCTGTCAAATCTTCTCCACCTTCAATTTCTCCCCTCTTGTAGCTCATCAAAATATCCTGAAGTTTTTTGAATTTTTTGAATTTTGGCAATCTCTTTTTAATGAGTTCTTTTTTTTCATCAGATAGCCCAATATCCGGTCTTGGAATAGTCGCAAGGTAATATAATCTATCTAAAATTGCTCCACTCTCAGGTCCATATTGCTTCCGAACTTCATCATCAGGTTGAATAGGATTTAAAATAACTTCATCAAAGCCCATTTCCAAAAAAACCTCCCTAACCTTTAGAATATATTTCCACAATAAGTGCTCTGAGCCAGTTTTCTTTTTTAAGGTAAACTTTCCCTTACCTTTTACTAATTCTGCTGTTTCTTTCCATTCCTTTTCCCAGTTTTTTTCAGCTTCATTTTTAATTTTTTTAGGGTTTAATAGCATAATAATTTATTTTTGATAAACTATATGATGTACGATATAATTATTGTCGGAGGAGGAGTTGCCGGTTTATACTTTGCAACTCTTCTCAATAGTAAAAAAGTTTTGTTAATTGAAGAGCACAGAAAATTGGGTCCTCTAAGATGTTCAGGAATTGTTTCCAAAAGAGTAAATAATTTTTTACTCTTGCCAAAGAATGTGATTGAGAGGGAAATTAATGAGGCTATTATTGTTTGTGGAAAATTAGGGGCAAGGCTCGGTATGGATTCTTTGGTTATTAACAAAGAAAAATTTGAAAATTTTTTGTTGAAAAAAGCAGAGAAAAAAGTTGAGATTAAATTTGAAAGAGTCAGCAAAATATCAGAAAGTTATGAGGGTGTATTTGTTTCTACATCAAAAGGAGAATATAGAGCAAAATATATTGTAGGGTGTGATGGCCCAAATTCAATTGTAAGAAAGACATTTTTAAAAGAAGAACCAAAAAAATTCTATTTTGGAAAATTCTGCTACTCTTTTGAGAGGCCTGCTAATTATTGTAGTATATTTCTTGATTCAAAATACTCAGACTTGTTTTCGTGGATTGCCCCGAGAAAAAATAAAGTGGAATATGGCCTGATATGTGAGAGAAATCTGAATAAATATTATAGTAATTTCCTTAGTTCCAAAAAACCAAAAAATAAAGAGGATGAATTTTTTGGTGTGATCCCAACAGGTCTCTGTAAGTGTTCTTTTCCAAGAGGAATTTTAATTGGAAACTGTGCGGGAATGACAAAACCTTTAACTGGAGGAGGAATAGTCTATTCTCTTACTGCTGCAAAAATTGCTGCCAAAGAATTTAACAAGGATAAACCAGATTTTCAAAAATATGAAAAAGAGGTTAAGAGACTTTTTAGAAAAGAAATAAAATACCAGTTGTGGTTCAGAAAAATCTATTCAAAATTAAGTGATAAAAGAAAACAGAGATTGGTAAAGTTAATAGCTAAAAGCAAACTAAAAATTGATATGGATTTCCCAATTACAGATATTTTAAGAAATCATAAAATAAGGATTTTGAGGAGTTGGCTTACTTAACTATTCACAAATTTCTCCAAATTGGTTTTTTCTGGCTCTTTTCCAAAATAATCTACAAATAATTTTGTTGTTTTAAGTATTTTTGTTCTACCTGCTTTTTTTGCTGAAATCAATCCCCGCCTTTCCAGCTCATGAGCATATTCATAAGTTCTGTTTCCAATAGTATTTACAAGGACACTCTGTCTTACTGGACCTTTAAAGGCAATTATGGATAGAGCTTTTAATAATCCTGGAGACAAATCTTTGTAAGGAGCAAGTTTCCTAACTTTCTGCAAAATTTCAGGGTTAACAATTAACTGATAGGTTTCATTTGCTTCAACCAGTTTTATCCCGCTTTCTTCACTATATTTCTCTTTTAATTCCAGAATTTTTTCTTTAATCTCTCTTGAAGGAATTTGAGTTAGTTTAACCAATTCAGCAATATTCATAGGTTTTGATTTCAAAAATAAGGCAGCTTCTATTGTTCTCTTAGGCATAATTAAGCCTTTTAAAAAATTAGATTAATTTCAGTCTGTATAATGTGGATTCTTAATCTGCAGATTGTCACTTCTTTCCATTTCAACTCTGTAAGTTGCATCTGCTTTTATTCCAAAATTTAAGTCTAAGGTGTTATCACCTGGCCATCCTGTTAGAGAAACTGTTAATCCCCCATAGATTAATTCTTTATTGTTTGGTTTTATCTCCAAATCACTTTTTTCTCCCACATATTTTATTTCACAAACATTATTTACGCAAGTGCAACTACCAATTTTCCCCTCTTCACTTGATTTTTTATTACAACTTAATTTAATATAGTCTCTAACATCTCCAACCGGCTTTATTGCTATTTTATCATATTCTGTTTCACTCCTCTCTTTTCTACCATATTTTTTATAAATTGGTTCTCCCTTACATTCTACACAAGTGCTCTCATTATTTATTGTAGTGCTTTCTTCTTCTCCCTCTTTTTCACATTCATCTAATTTTTGTGAAATATTAGTTTTATTTACACAATATTGATATTTATAATCACCTAATGGTGTCCAGCCCTCCAATTCTTCTTCAATAGATTTTAAAGTTCCAGTAAACCAATTATATTCATATTTCCCTCTAAAAGTAACCTTACCCCCTCTTCTCTCATTTTTGAAACTTATTGGAATTATTCCTTCTTTAAAACCTGCTCCAGCCCCTTCCCAGATAAGAGGAAGGAAAGTGTACATCAAAGTATTTGCTGGAGCTGCTTTCTCTTTTGCAGAGTTAATTCTAGATTTAGATTTACTTTCCTTAATATTTTTTATTGCTTCCATCTCCAGATAACTTTCAGTCTGATAATTGTAAGAGTAAGTTGTCTTTATTGTCCCCCCTATTGACATTTTATTTTTTGCATAAGTGCACTCTTCTGCCCAGGGGTCCTTTACACTCCCTGTTAAACTAAAATAATGGTCAGTCTCTTTTCTTATATTATCAGAATAATTTCCAGTAATTCCAGTAATATTGAGAACTTTCAAATTTTTACACTCTCTATATTTTCCTCCTGTAGTTTTTATTGATACATTTGTAGCATCATAACTTCCTTTATTTTCTAGAGTCATCCTAATCTGTATTGGCATTCCAGCATAGATTCCTCCCTTTTGCTGTAATCCAAAATTTGTTACAAAATTTGTTATTTCCAAACCATAATCCTCTGGTTTTTCTCCAGTAGCTTTTTCCTGATCAATGATTACACACTCTTGCTGATAAGCCATAGGATTTGAGAAAATTAACATTAGGCAGTGCATCTGCTTTTCAGCCGTTCCTGGTAATTCAGACATACTTTCTCCAATATTACTCATCGGACCCCTCAAATGTTCTGAATAAGGTCCATAGGCTGCGTAACCTAGAATCATAGTAATTACAAAAAATACAAGCACCCCTGAGAGTCTGAAAGGCCAGGCAATCAATAAAAGAATCCCAAAGTCTACAATCATTAATCCTACTGCAAAAACACCCATAAACTTGCCGATATCTGCAACCCCGAAATATTCAACAAATAGAGCCGCAGTTAAGGCTACCAAAAAACCGCAAATCAAAGCCTCCAAAAAATCTGCTTTTCCCATTTTTATTCACCTTCTTCCCTATCTTTATTATTTCCATTTTCTCCTTCACCTTCTCCATCCCCTTCATCTTTTACATCATAAGCTCTCTTTAAACACTCTTTACAAACCCCATACCCGGTTACTAAATGGTCAACTTCTTTGCCACATTCTGGACATATTATTTTTTTATCTCCATTATTTTCTTTAGTATTTCCATTTTCTCCTTCACCTTCTCCCCCATTTCCATTTTCTCTTTTAGTTTTTTTTATCTGCTCTTCTCGTAATTCTTCCTCAAGCGAGTCTTTCATACTTTTTCCACTTTTAAAAGACCAAAGCATAAATAATAGAAAGGTATTTAATGCAGAAAAAGCGGCAAGAAGGGGCCAAGAAATAGTAATCCCAGACCAACTCAGAAAAGCAGGAACGCCTGCAACTAGTAATATTAAAGTGATACCTAATTCAATTATTTTTGCAATACCTATTCCTTTTCCAGAAATAAAATTATAAAGTACAAAAACACCACCTAAAGCTGCTATTGCTAATCCATACAAACTGTGGGTATAATACAGAACTAAAATACCGACAATAATAAACAAAACCCCCATCTTCTGCTTAAAACCAAAACCCTCGATTTCTGGAATTAAAATAAGTAGATAAATAGAACCTATGATTATTGCGGGTATTCCAATAATCCACAGCCCTGGTAAAAGGATTAAAATAATTAGCCCAACTGCAATTGCAACGAACGGTAAAATAACCTTTGTATACTTTTCCACATTTTTTGATGGTTTTCCTTCGTATACCTTTTTTTTAATTTTTTCTTTTCTACCTAAACCAATCTCACCATATTTTGAATAATCTGAGATACGTTTTTTACATTCTTCCAAAAATTTAATTGCTTCTTCCAAATTACCTCCCTTCTCTTCTCTTTCTGCTGATTCTAAAGCATTACTAATATCCTTTTTTAAGTATTCAGGTATATCAGTTTTTTCTAAATCACTATTTATTTTTTCATGTAATTTATCAAAATGTTTTTTTTGTCTTATTTCTCTTTTCGACTCCACTTCTGTTTCTTTAGAAGGTCCAAATAATCCAAATAATTTTTTTATCAATTTTTCTATTTTTCCAGGTTCTTCTTCTTTTTCTTCTCCTTGTTCCGTTGATTTTCCTACCCATGTATCTGCTATATTTTCATCAACTTCATCATGAAGATAAGTA
>JAGXOK010000014.1:10326-20665 GCA_023659935.1 Candidatus Aenigmarchaeota archaeon LH_S6
CTTGGTTTTTTCTTTTTTCACAAACTCACTTTCTCCTAATTCTTCAACTTTTTTTCCTACCCATGTATCTGCTATATTTTCATCAACTTCATCATGAAGATAAGTAATAAATTTAGTTATTTGCTCTGGGGTATGCATATCATTTAGTTCTTTTAACAGAATTTTTTTTCTGTAATCTTCTTTTACTCTTGATTCAATAAATTCTTTAATCTTGGCTTTTTCTTTTTTCACAAACTCACTTTCTCCTAATTCTTCAACTTTTTTTTCTATTTCCGCTTTTCTTGACTTTCCTAATTCTTTTTCTATATTTATAAAGCTCTCCCAATCTCCAGAAGATTTTAAAAGTTTGTCCCAAAGTCCTTGCTCTTCTAACCATTTTTTATTATCATCAGTTAAGTTCTTAAATTCCTTCTTGGACAATTCATCTAATTTATTTAATCTTTCTCCTTTTTCTTTTATTTCACTTATTATGTTTTCTGCTTTTTTCCCAGGCACCATCTTTCTAATTCTCTCCTCAATTCCTTCTTTAATAGTCATAAATTAAAGTTTCTCTTTATAAAATACTTATTTTCTTATATATTTTTTCAATTTCTTCAATGTTTTTTCTATTTTCTTGGTTTCATCTACCAATTTATTTCTAGTTTCTGGGTCTGCGGAAGGCATCTTTTTTTTATTTCTTCAAGACTGTCAAGAAGTCTTTCCTGTAGTTCTATAGCCTTTTCTTCAGATATTTTTTCTGTTCCAAAAATGCGATAGCCAACAACACCTAAAACTAGCAATAAAATTAATCCAAAAATAATATGGACTCTCAAAATTAAAAAAATTCCGCAGATAACTCCTATCCCAATTCCAACAATTTTTGTAAGGTCAGAAGTCTCAAACCATTTATGTCTTGATTTAAGTTTTTCTTTAGTCAGTTCTTTTATTTTTTTCTTTTCTAAGCCTTCATCCTCGATTTCTCCTCCCCCTTCCTCTTTTTCAGGTTCTCCTCCGTAATATTCTTTAACTTCTCTGTGACTTCTTTTTTTCTCATCTTTTTTAGAACGAGGTTGTTTAATTCCCTCATAAATTTCTTCTATATATCTCTTCATCTCCGCTTTACTCTTGAAGTATCCTTTAGCCCTTCTTTTATAGATGTAATAAACTTTCTCGTAACCTTCTTCTATCCTTATTCCACTCTTAGTATCCACATCCGCATTTTTGTATTCAGGCTTTATCGAAAAATCGGCATCAACCGGAAATACCGATACCGCAAATTTGAATCCCAACTTCAGGTCTGACCCCAGTTCGTGAACAACTTTTGCAAGCAGAGAAATATTGTAAAACAAATCAGGTGAAGCCACGGAGACTTTTTCAGCTAAAATAAGCTTCCCTACTATCCGCTTTATTAACCTTTCCGGTATCCCTTGATTTGAAATTTTTTCAATATCCCCTTTCTTCCACGATCCGAGGACTTTGAACTTTTTGTGAGGATATCGTCCTGACTCAAATTCCGCTGCTTCTATCTCTTCTTTAGCTGTTTTGTAAAAATTTATTATAGTATCCGATTTTATTTCATCAGCCGGAAATTTAGCGAAGAACATCAGTCTATCTTCCCTACCCCCTATTATTTCTACAATTAAGCGGCTTCCTAAAATAACTTCCTCTTTTTCTGATTTTAAACAATAGGCGACTTGTTTATTATCTAATTCTCTTGCCAACTCTTCATATCCCTTTAAGCCACCTACACACAATTCACCTACCTGGTCGTATATCCCGAAATTAGAAAATAATTTAACCATTTTAATCCATAATATCTCTAAAATAATTTAATTAAATGTTTATTTTTCTACATTGTTCCAGTTGAATTGCATGCTAAAAATGAAATTTTACTTGGAAAATATAAGATGAGATTTATTGACTAAAATCAATTTTTTCCTTAAAAAGAAAAATACCAAAATCTTATCACTTTTACTTTTCTATAAAGAATGCTCTATTCCATGTTTTTGTAAGCATTTATTTCCTCTAATACAAACCTCGCTCCATATCTCTTTCAGTTTCTCCACATCAGATTTTTTCATTTTAGGCCTAATTACTTAATTTTAAATGTTCTATTAAGAAACAAAAAATTGTCAGTTAAGGGACATCAGTAACAGTTTATTCTGAAATTATTTAGCACCTTCTGCTTCTCCCTCCTCTTGATTTTTTTCCCTAGCTTTTTCAGTCAAATTAGGTAAGAATTGTTTAAATGCCCTCTCAAGAGCATTACATTTTGTAGTAATATCCTCAAGCCTTTCTTTTAATTTGTCAAATTCAGCATTTGTCTCTTCAATCATTGTATCTCTTTTCTTAATTGATGAAGCAAATATATTTTTAAGATTCTCTATACTTTCCTTAACTTTCTCGTGCTCCTTCTGTATAGTCTCAAACCGTTTATCCAAACTTTCAAACTTTTCCTCAACTACTCCTTCAACAACTTCCTCAATCAAATCAACAGGTCCGGACTGCCCTTCAAGTGAAGCATTTTGATTAGAGGGTGATTTAGGCCCTGGCATTAAATTTTCTCTTGTTGGTAATCTTTCATGTGAGGAAGATCTTTCTTTTGGTTGAGGTGGCTCGGATTTAGAATCAAAACCCTGTGGTGGACTACGAGGCGTTTCCTGGCTCGGTTCCTGAGATTTTCTCTCAGAACTAACACTAGATTTTAACTCTTTCAACATAGCCTTCTCAACTACCTGAAAAGGATAACCTCTATTTTTCAGTTCACTAATTATCTCTCTGTCAGACTTTCCACTCTCCCTCATCTTTCTTACTTCTTCAGTTGGTATAGAGCCAACTTCTTCCTTCTTATGGCTGAACGGTAATTTTATTCCCATCTTTCAGTTTTTTAATTTCCCTATTAAACTCACTCCAAGTAACAAACTCATGTTTAACAGGAGAAAGTAATTCTATCTCTTTTTCAACTGTTTCTACTCTCTTATTCTTTGCAAAATTTTTCTCTTTATCCTTAATTTTCAAAATTTCATTTTTTAAATCACTCAGATTTTTATTTATCTCTTCTACCTTTTCTATAATCTTACTAAACTTTTCCTTATTTAGTTTATCAGTTTTTATTTTCTGCCCTTCACCACTATCAATTTTTGAGTTTATATTTCTTATTTGCTCATCTATCTTTCTCAACCTCTGTGTGTGTGAATTTGCTCTTCTAACCAACTCCTGTATAACTGGATTATCTTGATTCGCTTCAGGCATAATTAATTAAGCCTTTTATTTATTAAGTTTGTTAGAGGGATAGAAGGTAAAAACAAGAATTTTAAGAAATTGATTAGGTTTTTGGCTTGAGCCTTTTGTCAATTACTTCATAAAAAAGGCTCAGCTTGAGCCAAAACCAGGAAATATGTTAGTAAGAAGCCTTTTAGAATTTTTTTCTCTGAAAAAACAAGAACTGCACCCAAACAAGGATATTGGTTAGTTTTCGCTCGAGCCTTTCTGATTTTGCATAGCAAAATAGGTGCCGTTTTCCAAAGAGAAATGAGTAGAATTTTTTCTCCTTTTCCGTCGACGCTTTTCACCTAAATTAATCAATAAAAAGGGTCGATTTCATCAAAAAGGCTCACCTTAAGCCAAAAAGATAAATTCTAAACTAATTATATTTTTTAAATCCTATTCTCCTTGCAACCTCCCTAAAACAGTGTCTGCAATAATATAGATGGTATTTAGTTATCACTCCAGTTGTTGCTCCACATCTTCTGCAGGTTGCAGGTGTATTATTTTTCTTTTCTGTTACCATAATATTAAAAATTATTAATTAATCAAACATAGAAAAGAGTTGGGAAAAAGCTCTGGTATAGAAAGATAGAGGGGAAAATCTCAGGTTTGTATAAACAAGTTTTTCAACAGAGCCTTATAATATTAAGATAAATAATTTTTAATATTTTATGGGAGGAGAAACAAAAGGGATAGTACATATTTACTCGAGTGGGAATAATACAATTATACACATAACTGATATTACAGGCTCTGAAACAATAGCAAGAGTGTCTGGAGGAATGGTTACAAAAGCAGATAGACTTAAGGGAGCCCCGTTTCAGGGAATTCTTGCTGGACAAAAAGCAGCAACAGAAGCAAAAGAAAAAGGAATAGATAAAATTGATATTAGAATTAGAGCTCCTGGAGGAAATAAACAGATAAGTGTTGGAAAAGGGGTCCAATCTGCAATTAAGGCAATTTCAAAGTCTGGACTGAAAATAAATATTATTGAAGATGTAACTCCTATTGTTCATGGGTTTGTAAGAAGAGAAGGGGGTAGAAAGGGAAGAAGATTGTAATTGATTACCAATATGAGGAAAACCAAAAAAAGAAGGATTAAGAATCGTAATCAAATTTCAAAGTATTTCCTCGTTTTATCTATTGTCTTAATTTTAGTTTTGGTATTATGTGTTTTATCCTTAGTAATATACCAAACAGATACAAGCAATTATAGAGAAATGCAAGTTAAAGAAGTTAATTATATAAATGAAGTTTCTCTAATTGTTCTTTCAGATGATTTTTATGAATTCTCTTTTTATACAACAAAAAAACAAGGGGAGTCAATAGAACTTGCTTTAAAAGGTGACTTCCTCTCCCTGAATAAATTCAGGAGCTTCCTTAACCAAAACACTGTTTTGAATACAGAAGGCTAACGAGGTTCTAAAGTCGCTAACAAAACTTACCATAGCAGAGGTTTTGATCTGACACGCTTTAGTTTAGGGCTGAGTCACTTTTTTCAGACGCCTTATTTCACTATTGTAGGGTCAGCAACCCCGTCTTCCAAGATATACCCAGAAGACAATACAGGACCTGTATGTCCATATTTATATTCATTTTTAAATTATTTAAGGGGCAATTCATCTCCACGAATAAATTCGGGAGTTTTCTTGCCTTTGGTTAAGTATAAAAAAATTCAGAGACCTCTTACACATGACATATTCGTTTCTTCTCTGAGAAAGTTTGGAATAAGAGTGGATAATTTGAAGATAACAAAACTTGTGAAGGAAACTTATTACGGAAAACTGACTTTGAGACAGTTTCTGTTTTTAAAGAAAATTGATATAAGGCCAAGTGATGGAGTTGCAATTGCTCTTAGAACAAATGCAAAGATTATGTGAATAAGGAGTTACTTTCAAAAGCAAAGTCTGAAAATTTAATTATACCCCAGACGGTTCTTTAGAGTTGGAGATTTCTCTCATTTATCTCTCCAAAACTTTCCTTAACTCTTTCTGTTTCTCGGCGCCTATTTCAAAAATTTTTCCTATCTCTTTCATCGGGATCCCAGCAATTCCGGTTTTCTGCATTGCACAAACTGTTTTTTCATCTAGATAGGAAATGGAAATAGAGAAATCTGCAGCTTTTTCTTCCAAACTATTTAAATCAACAATGTATTTGTTATCTATACCTGAGAGGGTTACCATAACAGGGATAGAAAAGATATTGATTTTTTTATCTGAAATAACTAATTTATCATTTTCTAGTTTTGGCATCTTCATATTTAATAATGCTTTTATTGTCGCCAAGTTCAGAGCATCCAGCAAATTACCATCATAATTTAAAATATAACAATCAATAAATATCTGAAATGCCTGCTCTTCAGGAGTAATACAAAATTCTTTTAAGTCAAGCATCTTACTCTCTCTGATGCTCCTATCAAGAACTCTGGAAATTTCTATATCCTTATTCTTAGGTAAATCCTTCCGTATAATCGGCACATAATTTAGAGAAACCATCAAACCACCTTCTTCAGGAGTGTCTGGATATGGTTTCATCAAACCAAATTTTATCCCAACAATAACTTTTGTTTCTCCGATTGATAGATAACAGCTTCCTTCCGCTTTACTTATAGGATTAAGACCCCCTCCTATTTTTCGGTATTCCAAAAGTTTTCTTGAGTCTATCCTCTCATCTTTTGATATAATATCCCTTATTAATTCTGGTGATGCTATCCTCATAATTAAAGATAAAATTATAAGGAGTAATCAATTACATTTTAATGTATAAAGAACCCTTTAGGGAAAAATATATCAAATATTTTATTGAATTCCTTGCTTGAGAAGAAAGTAGAAATAAAGTAACATAGGGAGAGAAAACTTTTGAGAAAATATAGTAAGAAATGTGTGTATAGAAATTACTCAATTTCACTCCAACCAACTAAACGCCATTTACCTTCTATAAGTTTTGAATAACTAACTTTATTTCCTTTTTCCACGCAAATAGGTAATTTTAGTCCTATTTTTAATTTCTGTTTATCTATTGAAACTATATTGCCAGTACTTCTACTATTCCTGCAGGTTACAAACAAAGTATCTCCAATCTTTAGCTCATATCCTTTAAATAACCTATAATCGGTTTCGAGTTTATATCTTACTTCTGGGAGATTTTTGGTTCCTACGATACATCCAACAAGCCTATCTAATTTTGTTAGACTTGGGTCTAGACTTGTCTCTAGAGAAACTAATCCTCCACAGGTAGCTTCGTTAACTTCCTTATCACCTTCCTTTATTTTATTTATTTTTGTTTTCAATTCAACATATTTTTCATTAATTGGAATAGGCTTTATTATAACTTCTTCACCCCTCTTTAATTTTCCTCTGACAACACTACCACCAACTACCCCCCCTAAAAATTCTTTTGGAACTGTTCCAGGCTTATTTGCATCAAATGACCTTGCAACAAGAAATAAGAAATCTCCAGAAGGATAATCTGGTTTTTTTATTTTCAAAAGTTCTTCTAGTAGAAATTCAATTTCAACTCCCTGTTGTGCTGAAATAGGGATTATCTTTGAGTTTTCTGCAATTGTTCCCTTAATAAATCCTTTTATTTCATTATAATTTTTCTCAGCTTCCTCCCTTGAAACAAGGTCAACCTTATTTTGTACAATTATAATGTTTTTAATTTCCCCAACTTCTAATGCCCTTAGATGTTCTACTGTCTGGGGCTGGGGGCATTTTTCATTTGCAGCTATTACCAAAATTGCTGCATTAAACAAGGAAGAGCCTGTTAAGACCACAGGAATCAAACTTTCATGACCTGGAGCATCAACTAAAGAAAAAGTTCTCTCTAATTTGCAGTCAGAAAAACATGAAGCACACTTTTTACTCAGCCCTAATTTTCCACATTTTTTACATTTATAAACAGAAAAATCAGCATAACCTAATCTAATTGTAATCCCTCTCTTTTTTTCTTCAGAGAATGTATCAACCCACTTTCCTGTGAGAGCCTCAACTAAGGTTGTTTTTCCATGGTCAACATGACCAACAATTCCAATATTTAATTCTGGGTGCATAAACTTTATTACAAGTTTTATAATGGAAGTAGCAAATTTATTTTATATCCTACTACTTACTTTGCTTCCAACTTTAGAATTAAGAGCTTCAGTTCCTTATGCTTTATTGGTTCTAAAGTTAAACCCACTTCTTAGTTTATTGTTTATTGTTTTAATAAACATCCTAGTTGGTGAACTAATATTTTATTCTCTTAATACCCTTCTTCCCTATATATTAAAAATAAAATTTCTTGAAAAAATTTACAATAAATGTGTTAAAAGAGTGCAGAAAAAAGTGCACAAATATGTTGATAAATATGGAGCAATAGGTCTCGCTTTATTCATAGGAATTCCTTTACCTGGCTCAGGGGTCTGGACAGGGGCATTGGCAGCTTTTCTGCTTGGATTTGAAAGAAAAGAATTTTCGATAGCAAATATTGTCGGAGTGATTATTGCAGGGATTTTGGTGACTTTGATAGTTATAAGTGGAGTAAGTGGTTCTTCTTTTTTTCTAAGGTAAATAATGGAAAAAGAAATTTTGGAAAAATATAAGAAAGCGGGTGAGATTGCAAAAACAGTTAGAGAAGAAGGAAGAAAATTAGTTAAACCAGGGGTGAAAATTCTGGAAATTGCAGAGAAGGTAGAAAACAGAATAAAAGAACTTGGGGGGATTCCTGCATGGCCCTTGAATATTTCAATTAATGAAATTTCTGCCCATTATTCTCCTTCACAGGATGATGAAACGGAAATAAAGGAGGGAGATGTTGTAAAATTAGATATTGGTGTGTCTATTGATGGTTATATTGCTGATACTGCAAGTACAGTTGCCTTGTCAGAGAAAGATAAAAAATTAGTTGAAGTAGCAGAAAAGGCTCTAGAAGAAGCAATAAAACTAGTTAAGCCAGGGAGAGATGTTAATGAAATTTCCGCAAAAATTGAGGAAATAATCAAAAGTTTTGATCTGAAACCCATAACAAATTTAACAGGGCATGGATTAGAACAATATACAGTCCATTCAGAGCCGAGAGTTCCTAATTATAAAAGTGATTATTCCCATATTTTAGAAGAGGGTGAGGTAATAGCAATAGAACCTTTTGTTACAAGAAGCAGAAATTATATAACTGAGGAAGATGAAGACAGAGGGTTGAGTTACTCTTTGGTTCAGATAAAACCCTGCAGACTGAGAGAAGCAAGACAAATTATTGAAGCGATGAAAGAAAGAAAGGGCCTGCCTTTTTCAGAGAGATGGACAAATATAAAAGGGATTAAATTAAAACTTGCGATGAGAGAATTAAAAGATAGAGGTTGTATAGGAACCCATAGGATTCTGAGAGGGGACTCAAAAATCTCACAGGCAGAGCACACCATAATTGTTCTTGATGAGCCTATTGTGACAACTAGATAATATTATAATTTTTCTACAATTATGAGGCTTAAATTCAAGAGAAGCGAACAGGATAGGTTTAAAAGACTAAAAGAAAAATGGAAAAAACCAAGAGGAATACACAACAAGATGAGAGAATCCAAAAAAGGGATAAAACCAAAAATCGGCTACAAAAAACCTGAAAAAGAGGAACCAAAAAGAATTAGCAATTTAAACCAATTGAAGAATCTGGGAGTAAATAAGATAATTATTTCAGCGACTGTTGGAAAAAAGAAATGGCTTGAAATGGAAAAATTATGCAGGGAAAAGAAGCTCAAAATTTTGAATACCCGAAAATTAGATAAGAAAAACCCTGATAAAAAGAAGGACTCAGGAGAAACTAAGGATAAAAAGAAAACAGAGAAGCTACCAAAGAAAAAGTAGGTAAAAATTAATTTATTCCAAAATATCTTTTCCAACAAATTTTCTAAGAACTTTCGGAACAACTATTGACCCATCTTTCTGCTGGTAATTTTCAAGAATGCAGGCAATTGTTCTCTCTGTTGCAATTGCTGTTGAATTCAAAGTGTGGACAAATTCTTTTTTTCCACCATACCTTCCGAATTTAATATTTAGCTTTCTCGCCTGAAAATCAGTGCAGTTTGAGCAGGAGCCAAGTTCTCTATATTTTCCCTGAGCTGGGAACCATACTTCCAAATCAAATTTTTTCGCAGCATTGTCATTTAGTTCTCCAGAAGCAATATTAACAATTCTATAAGGTAATTCTACTTCCTGATAAATTTCTTCCATATTTTTGATTAATTCTTCAAAAGAGTTCCAACTTTGGTCTACCTTGCAAAAAACAAACTGCTCCACTTTCTCAAACTGGTGAACCCTAAAAATTCCTTTTGTATCCTTCCCATGAGAACCTGCTTCCTTCCTAAAACAAGTTGACACTCCACAGTATTTTAGGGGCAATTTTTTTTCCTCTAAAACTTCTCCTGAATGAAATGATACGAGAGGTTGCTCACTTGTTGCAATTAGATAGGTATCTTCTCCCTCTAATTTATAAAGAGTTTCCTCAAAATCAGATAACTCAGCAGCTCCTTTCATACTCTTTCCGCTCATAAAAAAAGGAGTCCACATTGGAAGAAAATTTTTCTTAATTAGTTTATCTAAAACAAAATTTATTAAACCCAAATTTAATAAAACCATATCACCTTTCAGATAATAAGTTCTTGCCCCTGAGATTTTTGATGCTTTTTCCAAGTCAGCAAATCTTAAAATTAAATCAGCATGTCCTTTTAAGTCAAAATCAAAATCTCTAATTTTCCCAACTTTTCTAACTATTTCATTCCCCTCTTCTGTTGGGGAAACAGGAACATCCTCCTCTACAATATTTCCAATTTTGTATCTTTGCTCGTCTCTCTCATTTTTCAGAAACTGAACTTCTCTCTCCAAACCAAAGAGATTTTCATCAATCTTACTTGCTTTGATAATTAATTCTTCTGCGGATTCCCCCTCTCTCTTTAATTTCGCTATTTTAGTGGAGATTTCATTTTTTTCGTGTTTCAGTTTCTGGATCTCATCCAATCTTTCCCTCCATTTTTTGTCAAATTCTACAACTTTATCTACAACAGAAGGGTCTTTGAATCTTTTTTTCTCACTTTCTTTTATTATATCTTGATTCTCCCTAAATA
>JAGXOK010000015.1 GCA_023659935.1 Candidatus Aenigmarchaeota archaeon LH_S6
ACTAGCAATAGAATTGAATGTAGGGGATATTATAGAGATTTTAAGTGGTCCATTCAAGGGAGAAAAGGGAAAAATAGCGAGAATAAATGAGGCAAAAAAGGAACTCACAATAGAATTACTGGAGGCTGTGGTCCCAATCCCATTAACTCTTTCAATAAATGTTGTGAGGTTAGTAGAGAAAAAGAAATAGTATGATTAATCAGATAGGGGTAAAAAAAGGAGATATTACAAAATTAAAAGTTGATGCAATCGTTAACGCTGCCAATAACACTCTTTTAGGGGGTGGAGGAGTTGATGGGGCAATCCATAAAGCAGCAGGTCCAAAATTACTTGAAGAATGCAAAACACTAGATGGCTGTGAAACTGGGGAGGCTAAGATTACAAATGGTTATAATCTTCCTGCTAAGTGGGTTATCCATACTGTGGGTCCGGTATGGAAAGGAGGAAAATATAATGAGGAAGAATTATTAGCAAAGTGTTATAAAAACTGCTTTAAATTAGCAAAGGAATATAAACTTAAAACAATTGCCTTTCCAGCGATAAGCACAGGGGATTACAAATTTCCTGTTGAAAAAGCAACAAAAATTGCGATTTCTGAAACAAATAATTTTTTGAAAAATAATGATTCAATAGAAAAAGTTATCTTTGTTTGTTTTAATGATTATGTTTTTGGGTGTTATAATAGATTAATCAATCAACTTTAAAATTAAATAATTTATTTTCCAAACCTTCTCTTTCTTTTTTCAAAGTTTTTTATTATTTTCAAAAAATCTTTTTTTGTCAGTTCTGGAAAATATTTTTTTACAAAACATAGTTCAGAATAAGTTGATTGAAAAGGCAATACTCCACTCAACCTTTGTTCCCCTGAAGTTCTAATTATGAGTTCTGGCTCATCCTGCAACCAGAGATTCTCTTTAAAATCTTTTTCATTTATCCTCTTTTTACCTTTTGATAAAATTTGATTTACTGCCTGAACTATTTCTTCCCTCCCACCATAGTTAAGAAGAATATTCAAATTGAATTTATTATTTTTTCTGGTTTTTTCTTCTATATTTCTAAACAATTTTTGCAGATTTTCTGGAAATTGTTTTATATTTCCAATCACTTTTACTCTTTCTCTATTAATTTTTTTATCTGATAAAATTTCTTTACCTTTCTCCTCAAAGAGCTTAAAAAGAATTTTTTTCTCTATTCCAGACCTTTTCCAGTTTTCTGTTGAAAAGCCCCAGATTGTCAAAGTTTTTACCTCTGATTCTTTACACCAATCAATAATCTCAAAAACTTTATTCATAGCCTTGCTATAAATTTTTTCAATAGATAATTTTGATTTTTTTGCATACCTCCTGTTTCCATCAGGTATTATTGCAAGATGCTTTAACATAAATATACTATCTTAAATAAAATCTCTAATAATGACCGGATATAAAGTAATCAGACAATTAAATTAATGATAGAAATACCTTTTCTAACCTGTCTTGCAATAACTTTATTTGCTGGAATTTATGACCTAAAAACAAGCGATGTTTTTGAGGAAGTCCCAGCTTTACTAATTTCTTTTGGATTATTCTACGGGTTTATGTTTTCTTTAATTAATAAAAATTTTACCTATTTTTTCAATTCTGTTTTAGTAGGTTTGTTATTCTTATCTTTTGGATTATTGTTATATAAATCAAAAATTTGGGGTGATGGGGATGCTTGGATTCTCGGAGGAATTGGTTTTTTAGTTCCTTATTTACCAAATACCTTTCTTGTTTATCCAATTTCCTTTATTTTTAATCTTTTGATTGTTGGAGGAGTTTATTCTATCTTTTATATTTTAATTTATGGAATCCTGAACAGAGATGTAAGAAAAAAATTTATTTTGGAATTTAAAAAGCACTCTACTTTTTATCTCAGTTTTCTTCTCACCTGCGTTTTTATATCCATCTATCTACCTTTCATGTTTCTAATTGGAGCTCTTCCCTTAATCTATATATATGCAAAGGTCATCGAGAAAGGGATGAAAAAGAAAATTAAAACTTCTGAATTAAAAGAGGGGGATGTGCTCGCAGGAAAAGAAATTAATGGGCTGAAAGAAGAAGACGTAAAAAAACTTAGGAAAGAGAAAAAATTTGTTGAAATTCAGGATGGAGTGAGATATATAATTGTTTTTCCTTTGACTTTGATTTTTGTTTATTTTTTTGGTGGGTTGTTTGTGTTATTATTTATTTAAAAAAACTCCCAAGATATAAAGTTTTACTCCAAACTATTCTATGGTTCAGTACAAGGAAGTTGCTATCTCAGAATTTTTTGAGAAGAACAGTCACCTGTTAGGTTTTGATAATCCAACAAAGGCTCTGCTCACTGTTGTAAAAGAGGCAGTTGATAACTCAGTTGATGCTTGTGAGGAAGCAAATATTCTACCTGGTATTATTGTTAAAATAAAAAGTGTAAAGAAAGATGTTTTTCAGGTAACAGTTGAAGACAAGGGTCCAGGGATTGAGGAGAAATATGTTAAAAAGGTATTTGGAAAACTGCTTTTTGGTTCTAAATTTAAGTCTTTGGGAGAGGCAGGAATGCAGTCAAGGGGACAGCAGGGAATTGGTATCTCTGCATCAATTTTATATTCACAATTAACTACAGGAGAATCTGCTCTGATAGAATCCAAAGTAAAAAATAAAATGCATTATTCCTGCAGGTTAATTATAGATACTTCAAAAAACATTCCTATTATAGAAGATGAAAAAAAGATAGAGAGTGTTAAGGAACAGGGAACAAAAATAACTCTAAAATTAAAAGGTGTTTACAGAAGAGTCAAAGGTCCGGAAGGTTTTTTAAAATATGTTGCCATTGCGAACCCTCATGCACAGATTACATTTTTCAGTCCTGAGGGGAACAAAAAAGTTTTTAAAAGGGTAATTACTAAACTGCCAAAAAAACCAAAAAAAGTTAAGCCGCACCCTCATGGAGTTGAACTTGGAACACTTATAAAAATGCTGGCAAGAACAAAATCAAGAACACTACAGGCTTTCTTAATGAATGATTTTTCAAAAGTTGGTAACACAGGGGCAAAGGAAATTTGTGATTTGGTAAAACTTAATCTTCAGACAAGACCGAATGCGATAACAAGAGAACAGATCTCAAAACTGATGGATTCAATGGAGCAGGTAAAATTACAGAGACCCCCTACAGATTGTTTGTCTCCAATCGGAGAAGAAAATATTATAAAAGGATTAAGAAAAGAATATCCTGCAGATTTTGTTGCCGCCTGTACCAGGCCTGTTGCAGTTTATAGAGCTATACCTTTCCAGATTGAAGTTGGACTTGTCTATTCAAAGGAACTTCCAATAGACAAACAGGTAAATTTAGTCAGATTTGCAAACAAAGTTCCTTTGTTCTATCAGCAGTCTGAGTGCGGGATATATAAGGCGGTTGTGAAAACACAATGGAAAAGGTATGGGTTACAGCAACCTAGCGGGAGTTTACCTATTGGCCCCCTAGTTTTAGCAGTTCATGTTGCCTCAATATGGGTACCTTTTATTTCTGAAGGTAAACAAGCTATTGCTCCTTATCCTGAGATTGTTAAAGAAATAAAACTTGCTTTATCTGAGTTAGGCAGAAAACTCCAAAGATATCTCTCAGCAGAACAGAGAAAGTATGCCAGGGAGAGAAAAAGGAAATTATATGAGAGATATGCAATTGAAGTTGCAACTTCTCTTTCAAATATAACTGGTAAAAATAAAGATGATATTATGGGTCTACTCAAAAAAGAAATAGATAAAAGAGGGAGATGATTATGGATAAATCTACAAGGGAAGAAATAGGAAAAGAAGTAATAAAGAGATTAAAAGAAAAATTTGGAGAGGCTCTTATTGCTAATTTGAAAGAAGAAGAGGCTCTTTCTTTGGATATAATCGTCAGGGCTTTTAGCAACATTATTTTTGATGAAAGAGAGCAGTTGATTAAACTTGGAAGTAAAACACAATCCAGAGCTTTTTTTAATGTTGGCCAGACGAGAGTATTCATGCAGACCCTGCTTGTTGCAAATGCATGTAAAAGTCTAATTGAGTCTGGAAAGACTACTTCAATAAGAAGTCTATATTATAGTACCAAACATAATATAGGAAATACAAAAGAAAATACTTTTGAGGAGCAAGGGGAATCAAACCCGATTATTGAAGATATAGAAGTTAATATAAATGCCTTGAGAGAAGAATTGCATCTGAGGGCAAACAGTAAAGGGGCAATGGTAGGAAATCTTACAATAATAGATTCAGGTGATGAAATTGATTTGAGGAAAATGGGTTCTGGAGGCTGGGCAGTTCCTTCAATAGTTGAGCCTCATACAATTCAATTTAAAAAATGTGATGCTAAGTTTGTATTGTTTATAGAAAAAGATACTGTCTGGGGGAGATTTAATGAGGATAAATTCTGGAAAAAACATAACTGTATTATAGTCCATGGAGGAGGTCAGCCTCCAAGAGGAGTTAGGAGAGTAGTGAAGAGGATGCACGAAGAATTGAAATTACCTATTTATGTCCTTGTTGATAATGACCCTTGGGGATTTTATATCTATTCTGTTGTTAAGCAGGGCTCTATGAAACTGGCTTATGAATCTGCTAGGATGGCAGTCCCTGATGCAAAATTTATTGGTTTAAGCTCATATGATCAGGAAAAATATACTTTGCCAGATGAAGTAACTATTAAATTAAATGATGGGGATAAAAAGAGAATCAAAGAACTTCTCAATTACAAATGGTTTCAAAAAAAGGAATGGAGAAAAGAGTTAGAGAGTATGCTGAAAAAAGGTGTGAAATTGGAATTAGAAGCCCTGAGTTCGAAAAATATAGCTTTCATTACAGACACTTATTTACCAGAGAAAATAGAGAGAAAGGAGTGGTTAAGTTAAATTACTTTTAGTTTCCAACAAATCTAGAATTTTCTGTGCTTTTTTTTCACCTAGGTTCTTTATTTTCATTAATTCTTCTTTTTTTAAATTAAAAACTTTTTTTGGAGTCTTGAATTTTTCGAGAAGTTTCTTTGATAAAACAGAATTCACAAAGGGTAGTCCTGCAATTAAATATTCCTGCTCTTCTCTCAGGTTTTGAGGTTTCTTTCTAACCCTTATAACAACTCCTCTTTTTTCTTTAAACTGTTCTCTTTTTGCAATCGAGTAAATAAAGTTTGCACTATCTATTTTGTTTTTTGTCCAGATTGTCGCAATTCTGAAATCCAAAATTATGGATGAAAGGGCGCCAAAAAAAGAATTGTTGTTTAGATTGCCAAAGTATTCAAAACCTTCTATTAATAAAGTAGGTTTCTCAAATTTGGAAAGTTCCCTTAACTGCGAGAACAATCTTAAATCCTTTATTGATGAAATAAAATCTGCAAAAGTTTTTCTTTCAATTGCAACCCTGTCTGAAACAATATAATCTGCAAGCTCTAATTTTTCTTCTTCAATTTCACAACCAAAATTTTTCAAATAATCTGTAATCCCACTTCTTAATTCTCCTTTGTCAACTTTTATTAGCGGTTTGTCCACCATAAGAATTTACAGAGAAATATAATAGTTGTTCTATTTATGGCAGGAATAGATTTAACTTTCTTGGGGACAGGAACTTCAATACCAACTTTGGAGAGGAATCATTCAGCTGTGCATTTATTTTATATAGGGAAAAAAACCTACTCACTTTTATTTGATTGTGGGGAAGGAACACAAATACAATTTTTAAAGGCAAAGATAAATTTTATGTCAGTAGACCAGATTTTTATAACTCACTGGCACGCTGACCATTTTGTTGGTCTTTTCGGTCTGCTCGTTTCTATGGGTTTTGAAAAAAGGAAAAGAGAAATAAAAATCTTTGGCCCCAAAGCAGATAAAATAGGTCCAGAACTTTTAAAATTTTATGCTCTTCCTTTTCCTGTAAAATTTTTTGATTCTTACAAGAAAGGAATTATCTATGAAGAAGATGAATTTTTAGTTGAAACTATACCAGTGAAACATACAGTAGAAACGGTTGCTTATAAATTTCAGGAAAAAAACAGGTTAAAATTAGATAAAAATAAAATAAAAAAATTAGATTTAACTTGGCAGGAGTGCAGAGGGATAAAGGAAAAAAGAAAGATAAAAAAAGATAGAAAAACAATAAAATTGAAAGATGTCTCCTACAAGATAGAAGGAAAAAAAGTTGTTTATGCTGTTGATACAATTTACCTTAAAAAAATGGAAAATTTCTGCAAAGATTCTGTTTTGATTCATGAGTGTACTTATTTTGATAGGAAAGATGTAAGATACAAAATGCATTCCTGTTTGCCAGATGTTCTAAAATTCAGAAAGAAAGCTAAGAGAATTTATCTTACCCATATTGGAAGACAATATCAGAGCCAGTCAGAATTAGAAAAAAAAGTAGAGGGGTACAAAAATGTTTTTGTTGCAAAAGATTTAAAAAAGGTAAAGATATAGAATGTTGCTAATTGATACAAACGCAATTTTAGAATATAAAAAACTAAAACTTTTTTTTAGAACTAGGGAATTAGTAATTACAGAACCTTGCTTATTGGAAGTCAGAAAAATTGCAAGAGAAAAAAAAGACCATATTTTGTTAGAATTAATTGATAAAATAAAAGCTATAAAGACAAAAGAAAAAAATGCAGACAAATCAATTTTAGAAGTAGCAAAAAAATATACTTTATCTGTTGCAACTTTTGATAAATTGTTGATAAAAAAATTGAAAGATAGAGGAATAAGGGTTTTGAGTTCAAAAAAGGATATTTTTAGGGAGTTTAGTTAAATTTCTAAAATCTCCAAATAATTTTAACTTGATATAACTATTCTTGCTGAATATATGATTATGGAGCCTTCTGATAATTTTAAAAAATTACTAAAAAATTATGGCAGGGAAAATATCAAATTTTCAAAACATGCCCGCATTAGATTAACTCAAAGAAAATTTGATAAGGATTTTGTAATCCAAAAATTATTTGATATTAGTAGCCTAATATCTGAAGAGAAGCAGAAAGATAAAAATACTTATAAACTTGTTTATGAATCTTCAAGTAAATAAAACTATAAATACTTCAAATTAATATATGGTAGAAGCTGATTATGATTTTAGTCAAGACCTTTTATATCTATATAAAGAAGAAGAGAAAGTAAAATTTAGTGTTGAAGTTTTAGAGAATTTTGTTATTGATGTGGCAGCTAATAAGATTGTTGGATTGGAAATTTTTAATGCCTCCAAAGTTTTGGATGTGGATAAGAAGGATTTAAAAAATATAAAGAAAGCGGAGTTATCCACTTTAATTAGAGGAAAAATGTATGGAGTGGCTTATTCTTTACAATTAGAAAAAATAAATTTAGAGAGTCAGTTGCAGATTCCTGTTATGGTTTAATCAAAAAACTTGCTTTCAAAGAAGAGTTTATCTATTTGTTAGGTTCTGATTATGGAAAAGCACATAAAATATACGATGATTCTCAATAGCATAATTTCATCGTTGGAAGCCACTTCCAAAAATCAATTTGGTGGTGGAGGATGTCACTGACTGGAGATGAAGAATTTAGGTGGTCTGTTGGGGGGTGATGGTGGAGTACTAATAAATATACCTTACTCCAACATTCTTGCAATTTCCTTTAATCTATCCATTACAAGTTTTACCAACTCTCTTGAATTTTCTTTATCAGCCTCTTTAAGTGCTTTGTAATATTTTAGTTTTTCTTCATTTTTTATATTGACCATAGGTAATCTATTTTTAAACAAGAAAAAGTTTAATATTAATCTTCCAATTCTACCATTAAAGTCTATAAAAGGATGTATGCTTTCAAAAGCAGCATGGAAATAACTGCCAACTACAATTGGATTATATCTTTTTTTATTTTTTCTATACCACCTCATTAAATCCCTAAATTCCTTTTCTATGTCTTTAGGTTTTGGGGGAATAACTTCAACACCTCTTATAAAAACCCGAACATCTCTAAACTTTCCAGAATATTTCTCTGGCAAAATGTCTTTTGTTAAAATTCTATGCAACTTGCAAATAAATTTTTTGTTTATATCTCCATCATAAGAAAGAATATATTCAAAGGCTTTTTTGTGATTTTCTATCTCCTTTATTTCCTTTAAACTTTTTCCTTCAGGTGATAACTTATCTGTTAAAATTAATGATACTTCTTCCAAAGATAAAGTTGAACCTTCTATTGCGGTTGTGTTATAAGTAAATGAAACTTCAAACCATTCCAGAAAGTTTTTAAGTGCAACACAATTTTTCAAAAATTTATTAAATCTTTTCTTTATTTTCTCAATTTCTTTTATTTCATTTTCATCTAATAGACTAAATAAAGGATCCTGCTTTTTCAGCAAGTTTATTTTTTCCTCGATAATTTTTCCTTTTTTATTTATTCCATCTTTTATTTTTTTCTTATCCAGATTTTTTCCCAAATAGACCCTTACTTTCTTATATTTTCCATTAATCCTTAGAGACTTACTCAGATAATAATATTTTAATTTATCTCTCTTTTTAACTTCTATATACATAATATTGTATGTCCACATATATATAAATAATTTTCGTAACTGTGGACGTAATTTAAACAAACTCTGACAACCTTTTTAAAACCCTCAATTTTTGTCTATCTCCAATCTTTGAGTTCTCAACAGCACTTTTCAAAATTTCTGCTGATTCTCTCATCTCTGGTTTTTGAACCATCCAAGGTTTCCCTGTTTTTGTCCCATAAGCATAACAAAACTTTATTGGGTCTTTCCAAGAGAGGGGAGATCCATAAACTAAATTTGCGACAAAGGCAAGACCTCTCATTGTTGCTGGTCCAATTCCCTTAGAACACAAAAATTCTTTAAAATCTTTTACATTATTTGCGACTTCCATTGTTTTTACATTTAACTTTGATGGGAATTTTAGGTAGTAAGGTAACTCAATTATATTCTTTTCACCAAAATTAAATATATTTGTTTGTATTCCCTTTCTATTCAATTTAAGAAAAGTATTTGCTGTTTTCTTTCCTTCTTTTGCTAAATCTAAAATTAATTTTCTTGTTTTTTCTTCCTCTTTTCTTGTTAAATTTAAAACATTTTTCTTCCCTTTACCTATAATATTATTGTCATCTAAGGAACTTGGATTGAACCAGTGATATCTTCTTACCAGCTCCTCATCTAAGTTCATTCCCTGGTTAATTGTTGTACTATTTCCTAATTCATCAAAAATTATTGAATGGAAATATAAGGAATAAGAGTCCTGGATTGCAACATTATCAACTTTTGAAGTCAGTTTTGAATTTAAAATTAATTTCTGAGTTTTTCTACTATTTAGATTAAATTTTTCTCCTGCTCTTTCTAACTCAATAGGAACTCCTGTACTTTTCTTACCCTTTCCCCCTACAATTTTTATTCCAAAATTTTCTTTTTCTATACTTTCTTTAATTGCTTTTACCACAACAGTTGTCATTCCACTAAATTGATATTCAAAACCAAGAGAGCAGGCAAGACAGGAATACCAGAGAGGATCAGAAAGCCTATTAACAACCTCCTTTGTTCCAAGTTCATTTACTAAAGTTTCAATTAAAGGACTTGCGAGCAAGACCATCTCTTTATAGTGGGGGACCGGTCCCTGAGCAAGTCTCAAATCAGCTACTCCTGTTTTTAGCATAAATTACATTTTTTTAAGTTATGAGAGGGGATCTTTACATAGATTTCGCTGTTGCAATAGCTTTATTTATGTTTGCATTTGTTTCGATTTTTTACTACCTTGACTCTCAGGCAGACCTGAAGATTCAGAGTGAAGAAATGCAGAGATCTGAGCTAAAGATTCAGAACATTTTTGATTCTCTACCAAGGGAACAGGTTTTGAAAAGAATTATTTTAGCTCAAGGTTCTTCAACAAATGAATTTATCAATCTTTCAGATTATGATATTGATTTAATATTGGATGAAGATAGCGATATTATCTGCTTTGACCAAAACTTAAAAGGTTTTGTAGCAAATGTTTCAGATAGCAAGTTTTATCTTTATTCAATTGGAACCAACATAAATAAAGAAACCTGTGAAATTCATAATTTTAGTGATGGAATAGATGAAAAAATTTCTACCCCAATCTATGAAGAGTTTTTTGTGGATTTGCCAAAAATAAACCAGACAGGAAAATTCTGCAACATAAAGCCAATTCTGATTTTCTCTGGTGAGGGATTAAGAGAAGAAAAAATAAAAATCTGTGTTAGTTAGAAAACCGCGAACGAAGCAAGAAAAACAAATTTAATTAGGTAAAATATAACAAAATCCAAAATTAGAACTATAGGAACATATTTTAATCCAGCAATTTCTTTCCCCTCTTTTATTAATCCAATCAAAATACCTCCTAAAATTGAAGAGAGACTCATCAGTAAAAGGGAATAATTCAAAAGAAAATCCTTTGATAAATTAATACCTGAAAAGGATAGAGATATAGCCTGTGTTTGTAAAGTTTCTGTTGGCAGAATTCCACCTAAACCAATCATAGTTTCCATCAAAAATAGAGAAGAAGCATAGAGTAGAGGAGCTCCTATTCCGAGAGCAAGCAGGATAAACATGCTGTAAGAAGCAACCTGTGCTTTTATATCTTTTCTCAGCATCAAGGAACTTTTTATATCATCAGAAATACCATCAAGTAAAGGAGCAAGATTACCACCCTTTGTAATTCCATCTGAAATTAGCTCAACTGTTCTTCTTAGGAGAGGGGAATTTATTTTCTCAGGAATTTTTTTAAAGGCTTCTTTTGTTTGTTTACCCAACATTAAAGATTTTCCAGCTTCTTTTATTTGCTCTGATAGAGGGCCGAACTCTGGTCTAGCACTTTCAATAAAGGCTTTCTCTAAAATTATCCCAGCCCTTAAATTAGAAGAGACAAGTCTTAAGGCATCTGGTAACATTTCTTCTGTTACTGAAACCCTCTTATTTGAGAGGGAAACCAAAGAAATATGCAATACAAATTCCAAAATAATTAAAACAGATAAAATTAACAAACAATAAAAAAAACCAACTATTATATAAAGTAAAATACTTATAGGAATAAATAGGAGTGGCAGAGAATAAGCAATTTTTATAAATTGCTCCACTCTTATTTTTAATCCACTATATCCGATATATCTACCAACCCATTCTACATATTTCATATTACTCAACTTTTGGCCTTTTTGTTTTAACTATTCCTAAAAACATAAACTGAAATACAACAACAAGAATTAAGACTAGAGTTAGAATTCCAGAGTTTATAGGAAATCCAGAAAAAAAGGATAATATTATCAAAAAACTAACTCCTATTGAAGGAGCAATTATTGCAAAAATCATGTAAACTAAAGCAAGAGAGTTTAGTTGTGCCCCGTAGGTCTTTATTGCTGTTCTGTGTTCTGCTGAAAATTCTTTTACAAGTTCTTCTAAAACATTTCCCATGTCAGTGCCGGATTCTATTGCATTTTCAATCTGCCACAAAACTCTCTTAAAATTTGTTGATGGATTCCTAAGCATCACTTCTTCTAAAGCTTTTGTTTCTGAGACTCCAACTGATATCTTTTTTGTAACTTCTTTAAATTCTTTAGATATTGCCCCGTGACTACCTTCACTTATAGATAAAAAAGCATCATATAAAGAAACACCAGCTCTTACTTCTACCAAAAGATGCCTTAAAAAAAAGAGTAAATCACCTTCAATAGTACCAACTCTTCTTGATATAATTAACTTTGGGTAACTTATATTATAAAAAAATACAATTGAAAATAGAGCTATTGGAATAAGGAATATAAATAGAAAAAACTTTTGTGGAAACTTTAAGATGATATTTAATGAAAGTAATAGAGCAAGAGTTGTAATTAAAACAAAAATTGAGGAGATAATTGTTTTCCCTATATATATTTCAGGTTCTGTTTTAATCTCAGCCTGCTTTAATCTTACTATTATGCTTGGAAAGAGATTTATACATTTCCTCCCCACCTTTTTATATATTTTCATCTTATTTTCTTTAAAATTTTATCAGGATGTTTCATATATGAAGAAATAATTTTTCCAACAGAGTTTACATCCTTTATATTTTTTTTAACCAGATAGTTTAAAACCTTCTCCCTATTCTTTAACTCTTTTTTTATTTCTTTTTCACTAAATCCTATAAGTGTTTTCAATTTGGTTAGAGCCTTTTTACTTTCATAATGTTTATTTAAAGAGTCTATCCTTTGATCCCATTTATATATTACATTTATTCTATCACTTTCTATAATTCTTCTACGTTTTGGGAGAATTTCTGCGACCTCATATACCCTTCTTATACCAATCCTTCTATCCCTAAACATCACAACAGATAAATCAATAGCATCAAGTAAATTTTCTGGAACAGAAATTGGAGGATTTACTAATCTTCTATAAGTCTGCATTGCTGTGTCTGCATGAATTGTTGCATACACACTATGGCCTGTATGCATAGCTTCAAACAAAACTTCTGCTTCCCTGCTTCTTCTAACCTCTCCAAGAACAATTCTATCTGGTCTCATTCTTAAAGAATTTATAAGTAAATCAAGCATTGTTATTCCTCCTTTACCCTCCTGATTTGGCTCCCTTGTAACTAAAGGCACCCAATGCAGGAAATCTGGTACTTTTATTTCTCTTGTGTCTTCGATAGATAGGATCCTCTGGTTTGGTGGAATATATGGGAGAATCGTTGTTAAAAAACTTGTCTTTCCTGTCCCTGTTCCTCCTGATACCAAAATATTTAGTTCATATTGAACAGCAAACCAAAGAAAAGCTGCAACTTCTATAGAAATTGTCTTGTTATTAATAAAATCAACGATTGTCCAAGGTTCCTTTCTAAATTTTCTGATTGTTATCGTATTACCCTGATTTGAAATTGGAAACAAAGTTGCATTTACTCTATCTCCACTAGGGAGATGGGCATCAAGAAGAGGGTTCAAAGTAGTAATTTGTTTTCCTATTGTTCTTCCGATAATAGCAGCATAGTTTGCAATATCTTCTTCCCTTTCAATCATCACATTTGTAATTAGCCATCCATACTTTTTGTGATAAACTTGGATAGGCTCTTTACTTGAATTTATAACAACCTCCTCCAAATTTGCATCCTTTAAAAGAATCTCTAATTTACCTAAACCCAACATTTCTTGCACCAATAAACTCAAAAGATAATTGTTTATTTCCCTTGAAACCTTTGGAAGAAATTTTTTAATTTCTCTCTCTGCTTTTTCTCTAAATTGTTTTTTTAATTTCTCTCTCTGCTTTGGATCTTTGGAAGTTGTTAACTGTAAATCTGTTATTAATCTATTCTTTATTTCTTTGAAAACTGCTTCTGTACCTTCATCAAGAGCAGGAAAATTAATTATGTATTCTATGATGAATTCTTTCCCTTTACATATTTTAACCTCTATCTTGGTATCCTCAAGTTCAATCTTATATTTATCTAACATGCTCAAGTTTTATTTTTCCAAAATGTCTTCCAGTTTTGATTACTTTTTGTTTTTCCAAAATTTTTAGCCACTCTTCTATTTGCTCTTCACTAACATCAAGTTTTTCTTCTAACTCTTTCACTGTTGTTTCTCCTTTCCTTAATATATCCAAAAGTTTATCAACATTTGTCTCAATTTTTTCATTTTCTACTATTTTTTTTTGTGAAAATAAAGTTTTTCCAATTTTATTTAATATCCTTTCTCTGGTTACTACCCCTAAAAATCTTTTTCCATCCAAAACTCCAAGACAACCAGATTTATGTATGTCCATAATTAATATTGCTTTTGATAAGTTATCTTCTTTTTTTATATATATAACTTCTTCGCTCAAGTCTTTTGCTTTTAATTTTGAAGTATTTTTTCTCTTTCTAATAATTTCAAGTAAATTTGATAAATCAATTAATCCAGTAATTTTCTTATTTTCAGAAATTAATATTCCTTTGTATTTTTTTTCTAAAAATTCTTTTATAATCTCATTAATTCCTGTTTTTTCATCAACAATTGGGGCATTTTTTATTACCTCTGAAACCTTAATTGTATCAAGAATATTTCTTTCTATTTTTTTCTTTATTTTATCTTTATTTAATATTCCTTTCTTCCTTCGAATTAAGTTGTTAGTTTTATCTTTTTCCCCCATAATTTATTTTTAGTTTATATTTTATGAAGGCACAGGTTTCTGTTGAATTATTAGTTGTTGTAGGAATCGGTATTGCAATAATATCCCTCTATGTTATCTATGGCTATGATGCCCTCTATTCTTACAAGATGAATAATGATATTTCTTTGCTGAAAGATTCTCTGGAAAAGATTGCAAATACCGCAGAAGAAGTATCATTTCAGGGAGAACCAGCAAAACAGAAGATAAATATTTGCCTTCCTTTAAGTTTAGAAAATTGCTCTATAAGTAACAAAACTTTATCCTGCACCCTGAATAATGGAAACAAAATTTATCAGGATTCAAAAGTTGATTTAACAGGAACTCTACCAGGCTCTGGTTGCTGGGATTTAATATTAGATGCAGAAGAAAATTTTGTAAATATAACCCTATCATGAAATGTCAGGCTTCTGTTGAATTTTTAATCCTCCTTGGTGTTTTAACTTTAATTTTTTCTATTTTAATTAATTATTCTGGTGGCTATTTATTTTACTCAGATAATTTAAAAGTTGAGAAAAAATATAAAGATATTTGCAGTCAGGTTAAAGATGAAATTGAAAATGCTTTGGAGATGGGTCCTTTTTATAACAGGACTTTTTATCTTCCAGCCGGAGATTATAATATTTCAATTAGTAAGTATGAAATTAAAATTATCTATAGTGGTGGAGAAACTATTTGTTATATCCCAGTAAATCTTTCAACTGATCTCAATAAAGGAGGAAATACAATTATATACAATGAAACAGGATTGTTTATTCGGTAGTTTATAGTTGTTAACATAATTTTATAGGGATTAGAGAAATAAATTTATTATTTTCAGTTAATAAAACTTATATAATTAATAGTATATATCCTTTTAAATACTTTAAATATTTAATTATGGAAAAATTTTGTGGTGTTATCCTGACAAGAAAAACTATATTTAATATTATGAACGGTTTTTCTTTTACTATATCCAAACATAATAATATTATGTCAACTGATAGCAAACTTATGAATAGTTTTATATTAAAGAAAAGTATTAATTTTATGTCAGCTATGAAATCTCATTTATCTTATATATATAATCTTATTTATATTATGATGTCGAATAGTCTTTAAAATGAGTGGGGAAAAATCTTTTGGGGGTAACTTGAAACTTTTTTCTATTCTTTCTGTATTTTTAGTTATATTTATTTCTTTCTCAATTCTTCCAACAATTTTAATGTTAGAAGAGGGACACAATACAGTTCATTTAGAAGCACCGGAAAATAACACCTATACAAACAAAAATAATGACACTTTGGAATTTATTTACAACCATACAGGAAGTTTGGAGGGAGTTGTAAACTGTACTTTAAAGATAGATGGAGATGCGAGAAATTATACAACAAATGTTTCAGCAAATACAAGCACAACAGTTTATTCAAACTCATCAATAGCAGAAGAAGAGCATAATTGGTGGGAATTTTGTACAAATGGAACAGCAGATGAAACAAGTGCAAACTTTACTCTTACTTCAGATTACACAAATCCAAACATCTCAATAACTTATCCAGATTCAAATTCTATTGTAGACATCCACATTATAAACGGAACTTCATCAGACCTTAACTTAAACTATACAAATATATCAATAAAACAGGGAGGTACAATCATAAACTCAACAACCAACTCTTCTGAAAACTGGTCAGTATCTTTATATGCTCCAGACGGAACCTACAACATAACAGCAACAGCCTATGATTTAGCAAATAACTCAAATACAACAACAAATACAAATATTGAAATAGATGCAACACCTCCAGAAATCAATTTCACAGACCCAACAACAGAAACAGGAAATCAAACCGAGACTTGGATTTCAGCAAATGTAACTGCATCAGATACAAATTTTGATACCCTAACCCTCTCCCTCTACAACTCAACAGGATTATACCAAGAAAATAAAACCTCAGACACACAAATTTACATTAACTACACGGATTTACCAGATGATACTTATTCTCTAAACGCAACAGCAAACGATACAGCGGGAAATACAAATCAGACAGAAACAAGGACAATTGAAATAGATACAACACCACCAGAAATCAACTTTGTAGATCCAACAACAGAAACAGGAA
>JAGXOK010000016.1 GCA_023659935.1 Candidatus Aenigmarchaeota archaeon LH_S6
TTACTAGTTGCTGGAAGCCACTTCCAAAAATCAATTTGGTGGTGGAGGATGTCACCTTTGGAAGTTCGTCAACTTGTTGGAGGGTAGTTCACAAAGGTAGGAAATAGAAAATAAAGTATAAAACAAATCCAAAAGCTCCAAGCAAAAGGACACCAATCGCAATAACCTTTGAATAACTTATGTATTCTTCTCCATCTGGTTTTGTGGCGATAGTTAGGATTCTCCTGCATTGCTTCAAAAATAGTTTTAACTTTTTTCTCATTATTTAACTTATTAATCTTTATAGGTTTATATGTTAATTTAAATATGGATTGGACAGATTTTCAGTTCTTATATTGGTTTTTTAGGAAGGGTGAGAAAGTTCTGTATTTAGGAACTCCTGAAATTCTTAGATTTACAACTTTAAACTCAAAGAAGGTTTATTATATTTCTCCAGAGAAAGTAGAATTTAAAAGCCCTAGACTGAAAAAATTTGTAGAGAATCCACAGGAGTTTGATTTATCCTTGCTCCCGAAAAAACTTGATAGAATAATAAATTTTCTACCTTTTAACCTCGTGGCAAGTTTCAAGATAATGGGTAAGTATTTAAATTTACTAGAACCGGATAAAAAAGTTCTGATTAAGATACAGGTGCCAAAAAAACAGGCACAGTACACAGAAGTGATGGTTCACGACCTGCTCCCACAATTCAAAATTTCTAAATTATCTTATTTGGATATTGAGGGTTATAGATATATAGTTGGGAAAAAGTTGTAGGAATAAATTTTGTCTAATTAAATTATGAAAACTCCAGAAATCTATGGTAAATGCTTAGGGAAAATAGCTTCATTTAATTCAGATTTGTCTCTTTGCAAAAATGAGAATGATACAATAGTAAGCGACGAATGTTTTTTGAATATGCAAGAGGACAAAGAAATGTAAGTATTTGTAATTATATTCAAAATAATAATAAAAAGGAAAATTGTATTCATTTGGTTCAAGAAATAATTTGGGATGTAGGTACAAGATAAAAATATAATAATATTTATCTATAATTAGATGACCATTATGGTCTCAGTAAACGAACTTGAGAAAATTATTGAAAAGATAAGGTTTCTTGAAAATGAGAAGAAAAAACTCGCGGATTTTCTTAGGAAAGTTCCTAATTTGTCTTGGAAAGTTTCAAAAGTTGATTTGGGTGATATTAAAATTGGTGGTGAAGATGGAGGTTTAACAAAGAAAGGTGGGCACTTACTGGATTTTGTTTTTTTAAGGGCTATCAGTGTTATTTTTAAGTATAGTAGGGGAAAACTTCAGGATGTTGTTTATTATCCAAATTTAGCTCCTACTCCAGAAATAACTTATTCTCCAGAATCTTTATCAGATACAGAGTTTAGGATATTCTGGAGTCTGCAAAGGCTGAAAAAAGAAATTAAAATAAGTATAGAAACAATTTCAAAATATTCACCAGATTTGTTTTTAATTGATGGAAGTCTAATAATTAACCCAGCTGATGTACCAAAAAAAGATAGTTCTGTTTATATGGATTATACTGAGGTCAAAAAATTACTTGATCGTTTATATGAATTAGCTAAAAAGAAAAATTGTATGTTAGCAGGAGTTGTAGAAGATTCAAGGAGCTCTACTTTTTGTGGTTCTATTGCAAAAAATATTTTAGATAAGGTAAAAAGCCCGAAAATTCCTGGATTAACAAATATTTTAAATAGGACCAGGGACACAAATTTACTTTATTATATGCTGAAAAAAGGAGAAGCAACAAAAAATATAGATTTAGAGGGAGAAGTTAAATGCTTTTATCTTAGAAGTGCAGAATTTGACAGGCCGATAAGAGTAGAATTTATTGAAAAAGAAAAAGAGATTGCAGAAATTATTTATACAATTTCCTCACAGAGTAGAACTTACGGGTTGCCAAATGTTTTAATAGAGGCAGACCAGAGGGCAAAATTGTCAGAAAATGATACAGATTATTACACAAATTTGATTGCTTCCAGATTAGGGGTTCAGAATATTTTCTTTTTGAGGAGGGAGAATAGGCCATTTTAGAAAATTATACTTATGTTACTTAAAGCTTAATTACATCTTTTGGAGACTATTTCTAATATTACACTGTAATAATCCATTTATTCCAAGGTAACCTAATCTATTATTTTTTACTCTAATTATGGTGAGAAAAAATGGGAAAAATTACGGAAAATGCAAAGTATGTGATAAAACTTTCATTAGAAGCGGATTCTCTTGTCGAGAGACCTGACGTTGTCGGAGCAATTTTTGGTCAGACAGAAGGTTTACTTGGACATGGGATGGACTTGAAAGAACTGCAGGAGAGTGGAAGAATTGGAAGAATAGACATAAATTTTAGAGAGAGCAAAGAGGAGAAGACGAGGGCAGATATAATAATTCCTTCAAATTTATCTGCTTCAGAAACATCTTTATTGGCAGCATCACTTGAAACAATAGACAAAATTGGGTATACAAAATCAAAGGTAAGTTTGCAGGAGATAAAAGATATAAGAGAGAGCAAAAGGACTTTTATAGAACAGAGGAGTAAACAAATATTGGAGAAATTGTATAAAGAAACACCAGATACAAAAGAAACTCTAAATAAAATGTCCGAAGATTTGAGAACAAAAGAAATAAGAACATATAATGGATTAACAGGGGGTCCTGCTATTTCAGAGAGCGAAGAAGCAATTATTGTTGAGGGCAGGGCGGATGTAGTTAATTTGTTAAGATATGGAATAAAAAATGCGATTGCTATAGAAGGCTCTAAAGTTCTACCCCAAATCAAAGATATTGTAAAAAATAAAACCATTACTGTTTTTTTGGATGGAGATAGAGGTGGAGATTTGATTTTGAAGAGACTAAAACAAGTTCTTGAAGTAAACTATATTGCAAGAGCACCAGATGGAAAAGAAGTTGAGGAATTAACAAAAAAGGAAATTTACCAATGTTTGAAAAACAAGAAAAAAGTTGAGGTTATAGAGAATAACAAAAAAACAAAATTGCCAGAGAACTTCAAAGAAAAAGTTAAGCCAATAATCAAAGATATGCTTGGAACAAAAGAAGTGAGATTATTAGATATTAACTTAAAGGAAGTTCACAAAACAACCTATAATGAGTTTTCTCAATTATTAAAAATAGCAGATTTGGATAATGTCTCTGTTGTTTTGATGGATGGGAAACTTACAAAAGAATTAGCAGAGCAAATAGAGAAAAAAGGAATAAATGCAGTGGTATGCTTTGATTCAGAGAGATTCAGAACAAAAATGAAAGTTTTATGTATTCATGATTTTTAATTTTATTTTTTAGTTTATTCGACTATTGTAGCAACAATCTCATCTGAGTTATGACAATGAGTTTCCATAGACTCAATTCTCGAATTTGTATATAATTGGTAGTCATATAAGGTAAACTCATGTTTTTTTGGTTTAAATGAGAAAAATACACTTGTACATTTGCCATTTCCTAATTCTTTAATAGTCTTGCTTTCATATTCATGCAGGACATCATCACTGTCTCCAAAACTTTCATCACCATCAATACTCCAAATATCTCCACCTTGGATTTCTAAATCTTTAACAGTTTCACTACCTTCATTACAAACCTCTACTTCAATTTTATAAGTTTTCCCGTATTCAAATTCGTATTTGTCTCCAGTATAGGGATCTTCCTCTATAAAGTCTCCGGGGACATTTACAAATTTGGTAGTAACACAATTTTCATCTCTTGGCCATTTCAAGCACTGTACATCAAGATAAGCCCTTGTTCCTGTCAAATCTGCTCCGATTATCTCTGAGCTTCCAGAACAAGGATTATGTCCGGGATCATCTTCTTTTTTACCTTCTTTATCTATTTTAATAATCCTATCCTTTTTAGTATCTTCATCAGTACAGTCATATTCTATTGTATCTTTCAAATCCATTGCAACATATTTAAGATAAATATTATTATTTACCCAATCATCCTTCCATAAACATCTTTCATCTTTAATATCCAAATACTCATCACTGTGCTCTGGTACAAGTTTGGTATTTATTCCTCTATCAATTCGCAATCTTATTCCTCTATCTCCAGTAACTTTTTCTGGATTATCTACACTTTCATTATCAACACTTGCAAATGTTATTTCAAATTCTTTTTTTCCACAATTAAAATTAAATTTATTACAGTTTGTGGTATAAGGAAACTCACAACCAATTTGATAATATTTAAAATCAAAATAACCTTCTTCTCCAATATTCAACTTACCCCCTTTTTCTAGTTCAATAGATTCTGCAGGAACTCCAGGAATCTCTACTGCAGGAGCAGGAACATGTTCACTGACTTTAGGCAAAATTGTAAACCTCAAAGATTTTGTTTCTTTATAATCATAGTTTACACTCACTTCAAATTTCTTTTCCTCTAAAGTTCTCGCACTTCCTGAAAAAGAGCAGGATGCTGAACTTTGGAGTTCATTCATCTCACAGGAGCCACCTTTGGCAGAGAGTCCCAAAGAATCTAATCTCCCACTTCCTTTTGGATAGACTTTTACATTAGCATAAGTAGTTCCAGTAGTTACTGGAGGTTCTTTATTTAATTCTATATCAACATTTACAAGATTGTCAGAAAAAGAATAAGTTTTTGGTCTCTTTTGGACAGGTTTTCCAGCCACTTCTTGTTGTTTCAAATAACCAGAATCAGCAAAAAGTATTGGGAGATAAAATTCAAAATCTTTGGAAATTGTTGTTTCAACTGATACTGTTGTAGGAGTCTCTGCCGAAACTTTTCGAGCTTTTAATTCAAATTCTAAATTCTTTTTCTGCAATTTGGATAACTTTATATTTTCAAAACTACCTGAAATATCAAAAAGTCCAGGATTCATTATTTTTGCACTTATTTGGTATTCCTCATTTTCATCTAGATTATCAAAAGTTAAATACATATAAGTTATATCCCGTGAGTTTACATTACTTTGGTCAGAAGATAGGGAAATTGATAATGGCTTAGTTGGTTCAACCTCAGAATCATCCGGAAAAGGTGGGATAGTACAACCTGATAAAAAGATCAAACCAACAAGTAAGAGTAAAATAAACTTTTTCATAATTAAACTAAAGATATTGTATAAATAAGCAGCCCTAAATAGATTAAAAGCATTAAAACAGCTCTAGGTTTTGTTAAAATCATTTTTTCTGCAAAAATATATAGTACCACTACTGTAGAAGTCAACAAACCAAATATAATTGCAATACTTTCAACAGAAATAATTACAGGAAATTTAATTAAATTGGCTATAAGGATTGGGAGACCCAAGCCAACAAGAATATCAAAAATGTTTGATCCAAATACATTAGAAGAGGCATCAGAAAGATCACCTTTTTTGGCACTATTAACTGATACAACCAAGTCAGGAAAACTTGTTGCAGTAGCAATAATTGTAAAACTTATAATAATAGGAGGAATTCCAAAAAAGTTGGAAAGAGAAATAGCATGCTCAACTAAAAAATAACTTGAAACAGCAATAATTAACAAGGTGAATAACATTATTCCTATTTCAAACCCAAGTTTGCTACTCTTTCTTTTTTTCACTCTTCTCTTTAGTGGTTTGGGACCATGTTTAAAAAATTCAAGTAAATGACCTATATAGTTAGAGACACTTCCATGTCTAAAAATCTCAAAAATATACAAAAGATATGTTCCTAGAAATATTATCGCAACTAAAACAGACCATTCTTTTGAAAAGAAAATTACAGTTAAAAGAAGTATAACTGTTAGATTATAAAATAATCCATCTCTATGAACAACTTCATTACTAACTTTAAAAGCTACAGGGGCTAAAAAAACACAGAATGCAGGAATTATGAGAATATTAAATAATGCAGAGCCAACAATTGTTCCAACTCCAATAGAAAACTCATGAAAAACAATTAAACCAAATAAAGAAATCATTAACTCTGGCATTGAACTGGAAATTGTATCTAAGGTTACCCCCTTTGCTGATTTTGAAAGCCCTAAATAATCTCCAACTTTGCTTGAGGCTGAAGCAAAATATTCTCCTGCGTAATATATAAAAATTAAACTTATCAAAATTGCAAAGACACTGATCCACATAATTAAAACCAATCCTTTAATATTTTTGGTTATTTAATTTTACTTTTTCTTTGTAAAATAATCCAAAAACAATTCTGTTAATAATATTTACAAATATAAAGATTGTTGAAAAGATAATGGTGTAGTCAAAAATTATCAATAGAAGTTTCGTTAAACAAATTTTCTGCAGCTTTCTCTTCGTGAGGATCATTTAATACATTTTTTATTTTTTGATAATATATAAAGCTTTCAGTTATAGAAAATATATCAAAATACATAATCCGAGATATCTAGATTCTCCTCCTCAATCTTACAACCAAAATTTCTCAAATAATCAGTTATTCCACTTCTAAGCTATCTTTTATCTACTTTAACCATTGGATTCATAAATAAGTATCTACAAATATAGAAATTGCAGTTTGAGATATTTACGAGAAATAGTGTATCCATACAGATTCTTTTGGTGTATTACAAGGAAGCTCATGGTCCGAAATTATAAAGTAATACTCTTCTTCATTTATTTTTATAAAATAATTTTCAGTTTCCCAAGGTTTAACAATAGAAGACCATAAACTGTCTGCTTCATTTAAAAATTCTTGCCTTTGACTTTCTTCAATTTTTTCATAATCTTTTTTAAGATACTTGTCCGTTAACTTTGCTAAGCGTGGTTTATCCCTTATATGTAAAATTAATGGTTTATATCCATGCTCAAGATAAGCATCTTTTATATTATAAGGAGACTCATATCTCCATGACTCTTTATTTTTACCAACTCCAAGATCTGATGTATGTCCATCTCCAATATAAACTATAGGTTTTTTATCCTCTTCAGTTTGGTTTAACATCCAATAATTAAGGCCACGAAATCTTGGTTTTCCACCATGCCATACTTCTGGGTTCTTTTCTTCTGGCTCTATCCCTACAATTGGAATGCTGTTATTTTTTGCAAAGTTAATCAAAGATACATAACTAGGGAATGATGAATCAATAGGTTCATCATGTTCCCAACCCTCCATACCAATAATATCTGCACTTGTATTCTTTTCTGTCAATTCTAAAAAATCTGCAACACCATAAAATTTTTCTAAATTAAAACCATGATATTCACCAAATACTATAATATCAGAATTGTTCATCTTTTCATATAAGTCTTTATAAGATAATTTTTCTTCATAAAGTATCTCCTTGTTACTTGATTCAAGTTGTTTAAGAGAGGGAAATGTTATATCTGTAACATTTGTAACTTTTAAATCTTCAGGTTTATATTTAAATAATTCTGATCTACCATGAAAATACTTCGCGGATAGACTTGTATTATTACTTTGGTGTTTACCGTCTTGCTCTTTAATTAAACCTGCACCAAATACAATTCCTGCACCAATTAAACCAACACCAACAACACCACCAACCTTTTTTAAAGTTTTATGCCTCTCCCAAAATCCTTTTTTCTCATTTTTTGAGACCTCTCCTGCTTCTCCACCTGCCAAACCTGTTCTTAATCCAATCTGTGATATATATCTGTAGAAATTGAAACCGTCATTATATTTTTCTATATCCTTATAAACTCTACCAGAAGCATCTACTAAACCTATCTTGCCATTGTCATATCTTAATTCGCAAATTCCATTTAAATTAACACCATCTTCATGTTCATAACTCCCATCTTTATTATAAGAGGGCAAGACATCAGAAATTTTAGGATCAGAAAATAATCTGAAAGAATCAACTAAATCTTTAGCATATTCTCTTGGAAGGAAAACTTCTCCTAAATATAAATTACCTATGCCTAAATCTATTATTTTATTGCCTTCTCCAAGATTAATAATTCTGTTTCCCACTATATTATAACTACTTGTCATAACTATATAGTAATTAAGACTATATAAAGATTTCAGTTATAGAAAATATATCTTAAAATATATATTTTCTTCCTTTTTACTTATTTTTAATTATAATAATGGATACTAATTTACTAAAAAAATTAAGTGAGTCTTCAGGTGTTTCAGGTTTTGAAAATGAGGTCAAAGAAATCATAAAAAAAGAAATTTCAAAATATGTAGACAAAATAACTGAGGATAATCTCGGAAATTTGATTGTCTTGAAAAAAGGTTTAGGTCAAAACAGGAAAAAAATTGCATTAGTTGCCCACATTGATGAAATTGGGTTAATTGTAAAAAGAGTTAATAAGGGGTTTATAGAATTCTCGAAAATCGGTGGAATTGATGATAGAATATTACTTTTACAAAAAGTTGCAATCAGAGGAACTAAGCCAGTTGAAGGAGTTATTGGTTGCAAGCCTGTTCACCTGCAAAAAGAAGAAGAAAGAAAGAAAGTCATCAACTATGATGAAATGTACATTGATGTTGGGGCTGAAGATATAAAGAAGTTAAACATAGAGAAGGGAACACCAATTTCTTTCAAATCAGAGTTTAAACAGTTACAGGAAGATACTTTTATTGGGAAAGCTTTGGATAACAGGGTTGGGGTTTACTGTTTGATCGATATTTTAAAGAAAATGAAAAGACCTAAAGATGATATATACTTTATTTTTTCAACTCAGGAAGAGGTTGGACTAAAAGGAGCAAGAACAAGTGTTTATTCAATAGAGCCTGACTTGGCTGTGGTTGTTGATACAGCAATTGCTGGAGATGTTCCTGCTGTAACCGAAAAAGAGACTGAAATAAAATTAGGAAAAGGAGTTTCAATAACTTTGATAGAATCTGGAGGTAGTGGAGCCATTTTACCAGAAAAATTAAAAAATTATATCCTTGACTTGGCAAAAAAGAATAAAATAAAATATCAGTTAGAAGTGGTTGAAGGAGGAATAACAGATGCAGCGATTATCCAAATCCTGAAGAAAGGAATTTTGAGTTGTTCTCTAAATATTCCTATAAGAAATATGCATACACCGTACAGTATTTTTGATGTTAGAGATTTAAAAGAGACAATAAAATTGGTGAAATTAATTGTGGAAAAGTAAATAATTAGACTATATCTGCTAATACCTACTCAGAAGTAGATCATAAGGCATTTTGAAACCTTGTCAGCAGATAGGTTTGTTAATTAATAAACCTTATTTAATATTAATACTTTATATTATGTTCAAAGCAGTCTTGGAAGATATTAGTCTTTTGAGGGAAAGTTTCAATGCAATTGCAGAGATAGTAGATGAAGGCACATTTAATATTAAAAAAGATGGAATATCCCTTGTTTGTCCTGACAGGGCTGTTATTGCAGTTGTTGATTTTCTGGTTTTACCAACAGCATTTGACAGTTATACCTGTGACAAAGATACTGAAGTTGGTTTAAATATATCGAAAATGCTCCAGTTTATCAGGAAAGCAAAATCAGAGGACAAATTAACTTTGCTTCTGGATGAAAACGAAGACAGGTTTGAATTAATTTTGGAAGGAAAAACAACGAGAAAATTCGCAATTCCAATAGTATCTGTTGCAAAACAGGAGATGCAGGATTTGAGCAGGTTTAAGTTTGAAAACTCCGCTGAATTAGATCCTTCAATTTTAAAGGAGGGAGTTGAAAACGGTTCTTTACTTTCTGATGGAATATCAATAAAACTTTCAAAGGATTCGTTGGTTTTAAGGTCAGAAGGAGATTCAAGTTATTCACAAATAAAAATAGATGCAGGAAATCCACAGCTTTATTCACTTAACTGCAAAGAAGAGGTTGTCGGCAGGTATTCAATTGAATATTTGAGCAAAATGCTGAAAGCAAGCAAACTGAGTGAAAAAGTTAAAGTAGAATTTAACAAAGATTATCCTGTACACCTTGAATTTATGATTAAAGACAAGGTAAAATTAGGTTTCATCTTGGCTCCGAGAATTGAGGAATAACTCAATCTACCTTAAAGTCCCTATCAGAGTTTTTTGATACTCCTTTATAATATCATCATACTTTCCTTCTTCATATTTTTTCTGCTAAATGTTCTCCTCCGTCGTTGAGTATTTTATAAAGGAGGGCCTATAAGCTTCTTTTCTTGGTTCTCTTCCTCGTACTTTATTATTGATTATCTCATATTTCCTGTCTATATACGCTAATGTATTCTATAAACCTAATAAAGCTGTACCTGCCGCTATCCCATAAATCACTGTATTCTCTATCATATGAAAATACCCTTGTATTAATTTGTTTTTAAACCTTAAATAATGATTAAAGACAAGGTAAAGCTAGGATTCATTTTGGCTCCGAGAATTGAGGAATAACATGAAAAAGCTCTGGTTGGGAATAGGAATAACTGCAGTTATTATAATAGTTCTATTTTGTTTATATTTTTTAACTTCCCCCTACGAAACTCAAGCAGGAAGTACTGTTCCTATGAACGGTATACTTTTCATTCTAAGTGAAGAAAATGAGAGGATACCTTATTATGTAACCCATTCTATAATATGTCAGAATAAAACTGAAATTACTTGTGATTTTTCTGGAAAATTAGATGTTGTATTAACAGAAGATGAAGTAAAGAAAATTACCGGATTAAATAAAATTATACCGGGATTAACAGAAAAAATTATAACTGAAGAAGAAGCTATGGAAGCTGCTAGAAGCAGGATAAATTTTTATAAAGATACTCATAAATCTCAAAATTTTTCTTTTTCAGAATGTATTGCAGAGTGTGAAGAACGAAACAAAATGGCTTATGAATGTGAACCCAAGGAAGGCAAACTCTGTCCTTATCCTATAGAAAATTGTACAAAAAATTGTAAATCAGCTTATGAAGACAAAAAGAAAGAATTTCTTCATTGGAATCAAACTTTCTATATAGGCTTACCTATCCTAAATTTTTATGGGACAAAAATCAGCACACATTTAAATGCTGTTGGATATACCGTGCCTGTATACAATAAAACTAAAGATTTGATTTATTTATACAACATAGATGCCTCTAATGGAGATTGGGTTACTGGGAGAGAGATACACCACTCAGAGACAAAATATGACAATTTTAAAGAACTTCAAATATCTTCAGCTAAAGATACATTGCAGGATTATTTAAAGTCAAATCAAATAAAGGGAACGATTTCGGATTGTTATTTTGTAATGTATCCTAGGAAAAATCTTGAATTTGATATTTTGTTAGAAACTTAAAATTCTTCCAACTTTTTCTGTTTTTTATTTTCTAAAATGTTTTTTGAGGTTACCCATTTTAATCTCACAATTTCATTGTAACTTTCTTTATCCAACTTTTCCAAGAATTCTATTGTTCTTTCATCACTAGGATAACCTGAATTATGCAATAAAATACCAGAAAAGCCACCAACAAAATTCTCTATATTTTTTCCGTTTGGCTTTACTTCTAAATCATAAACAAATTCTTTTCTTCTTAAATTTTTTATTGATTTCAGAGTATACCAACAAATATCAGAATTTAATAATTTATTTATTTTTTTGGTATCTTTACCATCAAATATTTTTATTATCTTTCTTATAGTGGATTTTCTTATAGAACCAGATTTTTGATTCTCGATTCTACTTGTTATTCCATGATCTATACAAGTTAACTCAGCCAATTTTCTTTGGGAGATTTTATATTTTAATCTCAACTTTTTTATTGTTTTTCCTATTATCGAAGGAATATTATCTGGAGAAAGAGAATTCGTATTTTGAGAAAGCTCTCTTATTACATGCCTACCTCTACTTTGCTTAAAAGAAGAAGTAGGTTTATTTAAAAATAAATATAACCAAGATAAATCATAAAATATATATTTGCTCCTGGTTTCTACTTCCCAATTGTTTTCATCCATATATCCATCACCATCCAGATATCCTCTAATGAAATTTTTAATTTGTTCTTTAGAGCAGGAAAAAATAAAGTTTGGTATTCTTTTTTTGTATGCTGAATTTCCTACCCATTTATTAAAAAGTTTACATAGTATCCCTGAATTAATTTCAATACCATCTTTATCAAATCTATAAGATGTGTTCAAATTCTTGCATGTATATTCAATTTCATTTAATACTTTATGGTCAGTGTTAGAAATACATACATTATAACCCTTTGTATATCCCTCAGCAAGATACAACCCTAAGAGCCAAGTAAATTCTTTGTTTAGTCCTAAGATCGCTTTTATACTTGACTTTCTACCCCTACTATAAAGTATTGCATCATTTATAAATCTTTCCTTAAGGTAATCTCTCTTGAGACTAGTCACTATGTGAAGAGGTATATACGATTTCCTCTCCCATTCGTAGGATCTTACTCTACTGTAACCTTGGGAAATACTTAGTTGCTGAATTTTTTTAAATCCCTCCCCCCTAAAAATTTTAGAGATGATCTTTCCGCTTAAATAAACAGGAGATTTCTTAGATGATGGAACAATTTTGGCAAGGTTTAAATTTTTAATACCTTTCCTTATATCTATATATTTGGCTGCTGCAATATAATCTCCAACCTTAAGATCCGAAATTTTAATGGGCATCAAATTTAAATTAGAGTTTAATTTAAAAATAGGATGGTTAAGAGTTAATCTAACTTTTTTCCCATAATTTAATTTAATTTCATAAATTGGTTGCGATGTATGTTTAATAAAGTTTGTAATTTTATATTTTTTTATTTTAAGTGAGTTTGGATCAATACTGTATGTATATAAATTCCCTTTTTCTTTATTTTCCACTACTTTTCCAATCTGCTCTAATTTTCTATCCCCTTTTCTATTTTCAATTAATATTCTCTCTTGGTAGGGTAAAGATCCAAAAAATCCATATTTACTATGTAGCTTCTCAATCTCCCTGTCTCTGGTGACCTTTGCCAGAATGGAAGCTCCTCCAACAACAACGTACTTGTTATCTGCCTCATTCTCAGCAACAATATTTTCATCCTTGTTTTTCAATTTTTCCAAGACTTTATTCTTGAATTTCTCAGTATTGGCTTCAACAGCATCAAGATAAATTTTAGGTTTCTTGAGCCAGAAAGAATCAATTATCTGCCCTATTCTTTTAATTTCAATTTCATTTAGACTTTTTGTTTCCATTTCATTGTCTATTTGTTTCGCTGAAATTTTCAAAATGATAAAATCTTCAGATAGATTCCTGATTTTTTCAAAGAGTTTATCCCTTTTTTCAGGGGAAAGTTTTTTGGAATCTTTGATCCCAAGTTTTTTTAGTTTATTCTCATTTTCTTCGGAGATTAAAATTCCTGCAATAACTAAAGGACCAATAACCGCACCTCTTCCTGCTTCATCAATTCCCAACAAAAAACTCATAACTGAAACTTAATTACTTTTTAATTTGTAAAGATTTAAAACAAACCAAATTATAGCGGGATGGAGCAAAGTTATATTTGAAATATACCTCTCTAAGTCAGGAGTGCTCGTCGAACCCTTTTCTCCCTATCTCTCCAAAGGCATTCACAGAAAAAAAAGAGAAATGGGTACGGAAGGCCCATAACCCGGAGGTCGGTGGTTCAAATCCACCTCCCGCTACTTAAACTTAAAAAGTAGTTATCTTATGCCAATAGACTTTAAAGTAGAACCAGGAGTTAAAAGAAAAATATCTGAGTTAAATCCAAATTTAGATAGCAGAGTTTCCTTAATTGGTAAAATTATAGATTTAAAGGATAATCTGATTGTTCTAGATGATGGAACAGGAAAAATAGAAATTTCTTTTTCTGAGGACTTATCCAAACCAGAACTAAAAGTAGGACAGTTAGTTAGAGTTTTTGGATTTATTATCCCCTCTGAGCAGACAGAAATTCAGGCGGAGATTATTCAAGATATGAGCAAACTAAAAATAGAATATTTAGAACTTTTGAAAAAATAAATTTTATTAATTTCTTTAATTCTTTATGAGGAAAGTTGCAATTGTTTCTGGTAAAGGAGGGATAGGAAAAACAACTCTTGCAATAAACTTGGGTTACTTGTTGCATAATGAATTTAATTTTAATACAACTGTGATAGATTGTAATTTAACTTAAAATAGCCAAGAAGTCTACTTCCAAAATCTTAGTTAATAATACAGGATTTTGGTG
>JAGXOK010000017.1 GCA_023659935.1 Candidatus Aenigmarchaeota archaeon LH_S6
AATAAATACCGCTGGACGAGTGGGAATTCACGCCTGTGGAGATCTGATCTCTACTGCTCAGTCAGCAAGTCGGGTCGTGGAAGCAGGAACTATATACGATGAGTCTCAATAGCATTTTATTACACAGCCTTACACAAGTGCAGTAGTAGATATATATAGATGTAGAAAAATTAAACAAAAAAACACTAGGTATACTTGTGAATTGCAGAAGAGGATACAAACATGAGTTAAGTAATAAAGAAATAGAAAAATTTACAGAAATTCCAGTGATTGAGACAGTTCCTTACGATATTGAGATAGAGAAAAGCGTTGCAGCAAAGTTACCTTTACCTTTGTATACTCAAAGAGCAAATGAGGGTTTTTATTCTTTGGCTTCAAAAATATCAGATTATGAAATAGAAAGAAGAAAGAGTTTTTTTGATAGATTATTTGATTTGTTTAGTAGAATTAATAGGAGGATTAATTTAAAGTAAAGTTAGTCTTGCAACTCTTGCAGAAATTATTTTACTCATAGAAAAGGGTTTATTTATTTCTCTTATTCTATTTGCCAGAACAAAGTCTCCAACCACATCTCTAACCCAATTTTCAAAATCATTTCTTTCTTCATTTACATGTCTTAAAAATGTTCCTTTATCAAGTTCTTTAATCTCTCTTGCAAGTTCTTCAAGGCTTCTAATTATCTTACCATTTTTTAAATAAAATTCTTTGCCTTTATCAACTTCACCCAAAAATTTTTCTTCCATATCATTAATTTTTATAATATAAATTTAACTGCGCTGACCGGGAATTTCTTCAACCCTAATTTTTTAAATGCTGACTTTGAACCCAGGTCACAGGCTTGGCAAGCCCATATCATAACCAACTAGACCACCAGCGCATAAACCATCTAATTTTAAAATTAATACAAATCTTATTATAGGGGTTGTGGTGTAATGGCAGCACGACTGGCTCCAGATAAGCCTTTTATTGGTTAAGTCAATTAAAAAGGCTTAAGCCAAAAAATGAAGAATGGAGTTTTGATGCATTTTCCTTCTTACTTCACAAGAGGAAGGTGGCAGATGATTTAGAAGAAACCAGTTAATTGGGGTTCGAATCCCTGCAACCCCATCCTTTTATAAACAAGTAATCATTATGGTGAAAACCAAAGTAATTGGTATTCTATCAGGAAAAGGAGGGGTTGGTAAGACAACCTTAACTTTTAATTTAGGAACAGCTTTAACAGACTTTGGAAAAAATGTTCTAATTATTGATGGTAATCTAACAACCCCTAATTTAGGAATTCATGCTGGAATACCTTTATACCCAAAGTCTTTACACGATGTTTTGAAAGGAAAAGTAGATATTTATGATGTTATGCATGTTCTACCAAGCAGTTTAAAAATTGTACCTACCTCAATAAATATAAATGATTTGAAAGGAGTAAATCCTGAATTTTTGGCATCAAGTCTAAAAGACCTGGTAGGTAAATTAGATTATATTTTGGTTGATGGATCCCCAGGATTAGGAAAAGAAGCCTTATCTGTTTTAAAATCTTCCGGTGAGGTTATTGGAGTTACAACACCAGAACTGCCTGCTTTGACAGATTTGTTAAAATCTATTAGACTCGTGGAAGAAAATGAGAAAGAATATCTTGGCGGTGTAATCAATATGATGAAGAACAAAAAATATGAGCCGAAAAAAGAGCATGTTGCTACTTTGCTTGGTGAACTTCCTATTCTTAAAACAATTCCATATGATAAGCAGGTAAGATATGCTTTAGCAAAAAGAATGCCTGTAGTTCATCACAAACCATATTCAAAGGCAAGTTTAAAAATAAGGAGTCTGGCAGCAAGATTGAGTGGAAAAGAATTTAAGATTCCTTGGTATAGAAAGTTGTTTAGTTAATCTTATTTCACTTCAGTTTTCCTTATTTCAACAATACTTATTGGGTAAATAATATTTAATATCTTTTTAGAGTCCCTCTGAAGTTCATCATTCAAAATTTTATTCATAATGTCTTCAAAGTTATTTCCAGAAATATACAACTCCAAAAACTTTTCCATTTTTTTTCTCAATCTTTTTGCAACACTTGGCTGAATATTTTTTGCTGTTACTACAAAAGGTTTTAAAATCAATTCTCTACCATCTTTTGTTTTTTCTTTTACATATCCATCTATCCTTGTTGAGAATTTTTTTACACCCTTTGAGATAAAACTTCTTGAAATTTCATGCCCTCCTATAGAAGTCAACGCTTTATCCTCTTCAATTTTACTGATTTTAAAATCAAATTTGTAATAATATTTTTGTGCTTTTTCATCTATATCTCTCAGATATACAGAAAATTTCCTACCTATTATCTTTTCTGGCTTGTCTCCTTTTGTTTTACCTATTATTTTTTCTCCAAAGATAGTTGGTAATTTTATCTGATATTCTTTTTTTGTTTTAGCTTTCATTTATTTAATTGATAATAAATTTAAGAAGCAATCATATTTTATATTTATTTCTTCTCCAATTTTTGGTATTTGCTCTGATTCTTCTGGTCCTGGCTCTCTTTAAACCAAATTTCTTGATATCTGCCCACCTTGGAGCCGGTCTTTTTGAAACTGAAATAAGCTTCAGTTTTTTATTAAGAGTCTTTTTGCTACCCATAAACCTTTTATTGGTTAAATTTAATAAATGCGAATTTAACCGATTTCTTTCTTTTTGATAGAACTTTTTATTGGATTTCATCAAAGACCAAACCAAAAGAAGAAATAAACAAATTTTATAATGAGGAAAATAAAAATAAAGTTTGGAAATTCAAAAATTGAAGTTTTATATCTTAAAACCTATTTCGAATTGGTTTTTGGCTTAATGTTCAAAAAAGAAAGGAATGCTCTGTTGGAATTCAAAAAAGAGGGGAAATATGGAATTTGGATGCTTTTTATGAGATATCCGCTAGATTTGGTTTTTTTTGACAGAAACAAAAAAATGATTGATTTAATCCAGAGTATTCATCTTGTTTCTTTAAATCCAAAAACATGGAAAACCTATTATCCGAGGAAGAAGTGCAAATATGTGCTTGAACTAGATGCAAGAAAAAAACTTAAAATTGACTCTACTTTTAAATTCATTTAAAAAGACAGTCCTTTCTATTTGCACTGCTTTGTGAAAATAAATTTGTCTATTTCCTGGTAATTTTTTCTTCTCTTTTTTTTGTTAGTGTTTGTAACAACTCTTTAAATTTATTATCTGGAATAGGTTCTCTAATCTGACCCTGCTGATAAACCTGAATCAAATATACTTCTACCTGTTCTGCAAGTTGAGGATTCCCTATCCTAACATTTGACAGCCTCTCTCTTGCCTCTTTTGTCAAGCACACACCAATAATTTTTCTCTTTGATTCTTCCATTTGCTTTGATTGTTCCTGCTGCTTTCTGAACTGGTCTGATTGGTCATCCATAACTAATTTAATAAACTTTAAGAATTAGTTTCCTGTATAACTAAATTATATTCTAAATTTTATAATGTTTAAATGGAATAAAAATAAATGTTTAAGATGTGGAGGATGTATTTCTGTTTGCCCAAATGATGCTCTTGAATTAACTGAGCATGGAATTGTTAGGGATGAAAAGAAATGTATTACTTGTGGAATCTGCGACCTATTCTGTCCTGTTGGAGCAATAAAAGTTAAGAAAGATAGGGATAAGTAAGAAAATCTGGCTCAGCTATTTTGGCCATAAGAAAAAAATTTAAATTAGATAATAATGAGAGATGTAATTATTGTTGGGGCTGGACCTGGAGGCTCTGCAACAGCAAAACATTTATCTGAAAAAGGTTATAGTGTTGCCCTCTATGAAAAAAGGCAGGAAATTGGTGCTCCGAAAAGATGTGGAGAAGGAATTTCTCTTGGTAGAGTTGAAAGACTTGGATTAAATCCACCAAAAAATTGTATAAGACAGAAAATTGATGGTGCAAAAATTTATGCACCTAGCGGAAAAGCGGTTGAAATAGATTATGGAAAAGATTCGGGATATATCCTTGAAAGAAAAATGTTTGACAAGTGGCTTGCTGAAGAAGCAGCAAGAAAAGGAGCTTTTGTTCAGGCAAAAACTTATATTAATGATGTAGTTAGAGAGAGAGGGAGAGTTTCTGGAGTTAAAGGTGAATCCTGTAGTGAAAAATTTGAGGAAAAGAGTAAAATTTTGGTTGCAGCAGATGGGGTTGAATCTAAAATTTCTAGAGTAGCTGGTTTAAACACAACTTGTAATCCTTTATTTATAGATTCAGGAGTTCAGTTTGAAATGGTGGGAATTGAGATAGAAGACCCAAAGAAAATTCATCTATATTTTGGAAATAAAATTGCACCTCGTGGCTATCTTTGGATTTTTCCAAAAGGAAAAGATGTTGCGAATGTTGGAATTGGGATTATTGGTAATTGTAGTATCCCTGCAATAGATTACCTTAAAAAATTTGTGGAGAATAAGGAAGAGTTAAAAAAAGGCTCTATACTAGAAGTAAATGCAGGGAGTATTCCAGTAGGGGGATTTTTAAAGAAAATGACTTTGGACAATTTTCTTATAGTAGGAGATGCCGCATACCAGGTAAATCCCATTCATGGGGGTGGAATCTATGAAGCACAACTTGCGGGCAGAATTGCTGCTGAAATTATTGATGAAGCACTTCAGAAAAAGAATACTTCAGATAACCAGTTAAATAAATATAATATTGAATGGTGGAAGCAGAGGGGGAACTCTTTAAGAAAAATTGAAAAACTAAGAGAAGTTGTTGAAAATCTTTCAGATGAGGATTTCAATTATTTGGCTGATAAGTTAACAGGGGAGGATTTAGTAAATTTCACCAGAGGAAACAGTTTGGTAACTCTTGCAAAATTATTGCTCAAAAGACCCCACTTAATTAAACTTGCTAAGGCTTTGCTTTAGTCTTCTAGTGCCCTTGATATCCTATATTTTATATCTTTTTTGTATTTTTTAAATTCTACCCCAACGTCTTTCTCATTAAACTTATACATACCGGAATTATCTTTCCTATCATCTATCCTAGGAACAATCGCACTATAATTTGGAGTTACAAAAGTCCACCATAAAGGGTTGTATATTCTTACTCCTTCTAAATTTTTTATATTAACACCAAAATATTTTTTTACTCCTTCAAATAAAATTTCTGTAATTTGATTGCTATCTAAATATTCCTGGGTTTGTAGTTCTTCTTCAAATCTTGAGCAAAGATGCTCTTTCAAATTATAAATTTTTGAATCATCCAAATAGTTTGTCTTTTGCAATGTAACCCTTACTAATTTATATTTGTTAGTATTTATAGATTTCGGTTATGGAAAATATATTAACGATTAAATAGTTTCTCCTTTCCCAAAAGGAACAATTTTCAGGAATTTATCTGAGTTGATTTTCCGAATTCTTTCCTTATCTTCCTTTTTTGCTTTTTCTATTAATTTTGATTTTATTTTTTCTACTAACCCTTTTCCTTCTTTTTCTCCTGGGATTATAGTAATAAAATTTCCTAGTTTTTTTGGAGAATTTGCAGGATATATAGTAACCTCAAATTTTTTATCCACACCAACCATAAGTTTCAGTTCAACTTTTAAAAAATTTCTTTTTCCATAAATCATAAAAGACCCCTTCTTAATATAGCCCTTTGCACTTTTTGAAACCTGCTCTGGTTTTACCCAGTACACTTCTGCTATTCCAAGTTTTGAAATCCAAAATCTAGAGTAACACCCAACAAACTGTGCCGCTTCTTTTATTGCCTGTTTTGTTATCTCTCTTCCTTCACTTCTTATCACTCCAAAAGGAGATCCAGGAATATATGCGTGCAGGACGATATCATTTTTTTTACAATATTTTTTAATTAATTTTTCATTTGTATCAGCATCTTTACCTGCGGTTACAAGAAAATTATCAGATGTATGAAAATGTCTAAATTGTTCGTACCATTCCTTCCTCTTTTTTCTTTCCTCTTTTTTTCCTGTTTTAATATTAATTTCCCTAAGAAGTAGTTTTTCTATTTTCCGAATCTTTTCCTTTGCCTTTTTAGATTTTTTATATAACAAATCAATTTCGTCTTTTAGTTCTCTGTTAATTTTTAAATTAATTTGTTCCCTGTTAAATTCCAAAATTATAATTCCTTTTTTTTCCAGAACCTCTTTTATAGGTTTTATTATTTTTTTTCTTTTTTGAATTTCTCTATTACTCTTTCTATTTCAGTTTTATTTTTTAAAATTAGGTCTGCCTGCCTTCTAAACTTTTCTTCTTCAAGTTTGTATTTCTCCAGATTCTCTTTTTGTTTTTCTCTTATAATTTCTTCCTTTGTTTTTTTCTCTTCGCAGAAAAATTCTTTAATTGCCTCTGAAAAGCTTTCTTTTCTCTTAAATCTTAAATTTTTCAGGGTTTCTATTTCAAAAGGTGAAACAAAAAATTTATCCCCATTCTTAAAATAAACCCTTGGATTAATTTCTTTGTTTAATAAATCCCCTAAATTTCTTTTTTCTATTTCATAAATCTCCCCTAATTGAAGTTTATCTGATTTTGGAGGAAGATTATATTTTTCTCCAACGATAATTTTTCTATCTCTAAATTCCCTCTGAAAAAGACAGGAAACAATTTTATTTTCTTTATCCCTAAGAATTATATTTCCTCTACCAATAAACTCAAGAACCAAATCAAAATCTGAAAACTGCAAAATAAGAATTTTGTTGAAATCGTTTTGCTCGATTTTTAAAAGTCTCTTATTTTTTAATTTACTAAGCAAAAAGTTAACAAAACCCCTTGTTTTTGTTTCCTTGGGCTTTTCACAATCCAGATAACAAAAGTTTTTCCCAACAACAAGATAAAACCTATCTTTCTTCATTTTAAATTCAAAAACAAAACCAATTGATTTATAAATTCTTTTTATTCTGCTCCTCTCAATTTTTTTCAATTCTTTAGTCAGATAATAGAAATCTAAATGTGTTAGCATAAATTAAAGAGAATTATGTTCTTACTTGCCCCCTTAGAATCTTGACTTTAATCGTGGAGAAGAGTCAAATACTCAAAATTCTACAAAATTAGTCTTTTTTCTCAATAGTCAGAAAACAACTTCCACAATAATAAATTGTTTTTCCTTCCAATTTCCTCTTTCCAAGAAAAACTCCAGGACCGCATTTTGGGCAGAATTCTCTCTCTCTGATTATCTTATCTCCTTCAACTTTATATTTCTCAGATTTTTTTGAAATTCTGTGCTTACTTTTTGATTTTGCCTTCTTCCCTTTCTTCTCTGCCATAAAGCCTTTTACAATAAAAAATTAAAGCCTTTAGCCAAAATAAATATTATCTCAACAATTCCAAAACTTCTTTGCTACTAACCCTCTTTCCATACTTTTTCATTATTTCTTTCACAGCTTTTTCTTTGTATTTTTTCTTAAATTCCAAAACAATTTTTTTCAGTTCCTTACCATAAATTTTTTCAAATCCTTTAATGCTTTTTTTGACCAGAACATCAGGAATAGCTTTCTTTATAATTTTACCTTTCTCTAATTTCTCTAAAACAAACTCTAAATCCTCTTTATCAATTTTGTAACCTTCTCTTTCTAGGAACTTCTTTTTATTTAAGAGCAGGTCTGCAATTATTTTTGGTTCCACCTTGTATTTTAAAAGTTCCTCAAAAATCTGCCTTTCCTTACTCTTTGCAATTTGCTCCGCAAATTCTTTACTTACCCCAAGTTTCTGAAATTTTTTTATTTTCTCTTCTAAAATTTCAGGTAATCTAATCTTATCCAAATATTTACCAACCTCTATTTTTGGCAAATCTGTTTCTGGATACATTCTGGCAGACCCAGGAAGTTCTCTTGCATATACTGTATTTAATCCCTCTGCAAATCTTGTTTCTTCTGGCACACCATCTTTTAAAAATAAAATTCTTTTTTTTATCGCTTCCAAAGCAAGTTCAGATTTTTCTCCACCCATTAAAAAAAATAAGTCTTTTTCTTTACAATTTATTTCCTTTTTTAATAAGTTAATTTCCTTTAAACTTATTTTATATTTTTCCAAATCTTCATCCGAATGGATAATCCCTCCTATTCCAAAAAATTTTGCATAATTTGCGATCTCTTTACCCAAAGTCAAGTTTCCACTCTTTTTCTTAAAAAAACCAGAAAATCCCTCTATTTTTAAACAAAGAATTTTTTCTTTTGATTTCAACTCTTTGCATTTTTTAAATAATTTTGTAACTTCTTTCTGCTCAAATTTTATTTTTATTCCTTCCAATCCTTTTTTTATTGAGATTAAATCTAGTTGCCTTTTAACTTCATTTTCAACGATTTTATTTAGATTTCTTAAATCCTGAAAACCTTTGATTTCTATTCTTGCTCCCCCCTTGACTGAGATATTCACATCCTGCCTTATAGTTCCTATCCCCCTTTGAACTTTTAAACTTCTTAAGATTAATCCGATTTTTGAGGCAAATTCTTTTGCTTGTTCAGGGTGCCATATTTCCGGGTAACAACTTAGTTCTACCAAAGGGATTCCTAATCTATCCAACCGATAATAAATTTTATTCCCTACTTCCTTAACCTTTGTTGCACTTTCCTCTTCAAGTTCTAATTCTTGTATATGCACTTTCCCGAATTTGGTTTCAATAAAAGAATTTTCATCCCCAACCGCAATTAAGCCACTCCTTTGATAACCAGCTGTATTACTACCATCAATGACAACTTTTCTCATTATCTGTAATTCATCAGGAATTTGCGTTTTTAGAATTTTTGCCAACTGCAAAGCAATAATCAGAGCTTCTCTATTTAATTTTCTTGGAAATTGTGAATCTGTTTCAACAGAGCAACAGTTTTTATAAGAATAATAAACAAATTCTTTACCTTTTAAAAACTCGCCCATTGCTGCTTTATCCACTCTTCCAACTTCACTTGCTGTTGGCCTCAATTTTCTGTTAAATTCAGAGGTAGGTTTTTCATCTTCAGAAATTTCTGCAGGACAATTACAAAATAATTTTGTTTTTGTTGCCAATCTTTGATGAATTTCAACTCCTACTTTTAAACCTATTCTTTTATAATCAATCATAAAATAAAAAAGAAAATTAAGATTATCTTGGGTTTATTGTTAGAGTTGAACTTTTTTCTTCAATATAGGTGTACTCTGCTATTATTTCCAAATTAAGAATTAATTCTTTATCTGGAAGTTCTCTTATTCCGTCTATATCTTTTATTTCAATTTCAAAGTTACAATTCCCATTATCCGTTCTTAATTTTAACTTATTTCCTGTGCAATCACCTTTATCTACATCGACATAATCTTCAATATTTTCAGGATACTTAAAATCTATACTTCTCAAATATTGTCTTCCATCTCCTCCTGTTTGTACTTTTCCATTACCAACATTTCTAAAATTAATTGTTAGTTCATAAGTTCTGCTTCTGCTGCTATCATAGGTTTCTGCTTCTAAATAAGCAGGACCTGCATAACTCAGGTGAATCGGTGCATAACTATTGTCTGTTGGTGGCGTTTCTTTGGGTTCTTTTCCTTCTCTCCTCAAAACATTTAATTTATCTGAAGTGTAAATTGGTATTGTTACTTTTGCTCTTGTTGAGTAATCATAAATCACTCTACCTAAAAAACCTTCTCTGGAATAAGTAATTTTTTTTGAATATATAGGTGCTTCGAAATCCCATTCTTTTGTACAACTATCTCCCTTCTTATTTTTGTCAGGAATTGGAGGGGTTAAAGCAGGACAATCTTTTTCTGAATAGTCTAGCCCATCAACAGAGGGAGGTTCTAACTCAATATTTGTTGCTGTTGCACCACCAACATTCCTAACAAGCATTGAAATTTTTGTTTCAGCTCCTGAAATTAGATAAGGATCTCTAGCACCAAAACTCTCTATTATTACTCCGTCTGTTGCTGATTGTGTAATTTCTGTTGTGGGTGGTTGTTCCCTATTTTCCCAAGGCATTGTACAACCGCCTAAAAGAATAGTCAAGAATAGCAAAATCACTATTATTCTCATAAATAGTAAAAATAAAAGAAAATTACTTTGGTCTGATTGTCAAAGAAGATGGTTTATCAACTACGTAAGGATATTCTGCTTCCACTGTAACAACTAAACTTATTTCTTTATTTGGTAATTTTTCTATCCCTGTATTATTTGTTTTTATTCCAAATGTACAATGGCCATAGTCTAATGTTATACCACCTCCACAATCCTTTGATAATATTTCTGCATATTTTGAGTTAATAGTAGACTCTATTTTGGTTGATGGTATAGATTTTCTACCAAATTTGTCTGTATCTGGCATTCCATCCCCAACATTCAAAATTTTAAGTTTAATTCCTGTATATGGTTCTGAAGGTTTTTTTGCTTCAAAAAACGCTGGGCCATCATATTTAAAGTGTATGGGTGCTCCACTATTTTCAGTTGGGGGAGTCCCACTTGGTAGGTTCCCCTCTCTTCTCAATACATTTAGTTTGCTTTGTGAATATATTGGAATTATAAATTTGGATTTTGTGGTATAATTATATTTTACTGTTGCTTTGAACTCTTCTCCTCTATAATTTTGTTCTGTTAAAACATCTGGAGCTGTGTAGTTCCAAGTTGCTTCACAGATGTCTCCTTCCTTTTTTTTGTCTGGGATAGGAGGCTTTAAAGTTTCCTTATCACAATTAGCAGTACTGTTTAAATTTCCTTCTATGAAGGGAGGATGAATACTTTCTATCTCTGCTACTGCTCCTCCAACATTTCTAATTCTAACTGAGAATATTGTTTTTTCACCACCCATCATATATGGATCTCTCACTCCAAAGCTCTCTATTACTACTCCATCTGTTGCTGATTGTGTAATTTCTGTTGTGGTTGGTTGTTCCTTACTTTCCCAAGGCATTGTACATCCACTAACTAAAACTACTAAACCAACTAACAAAAGCGCTAAGATTTCTTGTCTCATAATAATATATTGGTTATTTATAAGTATTTATAATACTAATTCTTAAGCAGATAATTTTATGCTGGGGTGGCCGAGTGGTTAAATTTTTCTTTCTTAAAGAAAAGTTACATAATAAGGCGCTAGCCTGCTAAGCTAGTTTCCATTAGGATACCTGGGTAAGCATATAAGATTGACTGAAGGCTTACAGGAATTCAAATCCCAGCCCCAGCGTATTTTACTCTAGAACTACAGGCAATCTCTGTGAAATTCCCTTTAGTAATCTTTTCAATTCATCAATATCTCTTTCCATTACAGATATTCTTTCCTCAAGGGGTTTTATCTCAGGTTTTCTAATCTGTTCAACTTTGTTTTCCAATTTCGTGTTTAGATTATCAAAGTTCTGTTTGGTGACTAAATCCTTTAATTTGTTGTTTAATACAACCAGCATTTGGTTAAATTCTTTATCTATTTTTTCTGGGATTACCTTATTTTCCATACTTTTCATATTTCCTTCCAATTTTGTAAACCTACTCCCGTAATTGCTGATCAAAGTATCTTGTTCCTTAGTTTTGTTTTTTATATCATTTTCCAGTTTAGAGTCCAGATCTGCAAACTTTTTTGTCAATCTTTCTCTTAATTTATTTTTAAATTCTTCTGTATTACTTTCTATCCTTTTTCCTTCAGAGTCCAACCTTTGAAGGTCTTTTTTTGTTTCTGTAGACAAGTTTTCAATTTTTTTTTCATCTTCTTCAACTCTGTTATTTATTTCCCCAAATTCTTCAAGGTTTTTAGTAAACATTTTTTCTAGATTTTTTAATTTTTCTATCGAAGAAAGAACAACTTTTCTAAGTTCCAAATACAAATTTTTATCTTTTTCCAATTCATCACTAAAAGCCTTCCAATTTTTAGATTTTGTATCAAATTCTTTCATCAATTTCTCAATTTCTTCTACTCTCGGACCAAGATATTCAACCTTCTCTATCCTTCCTCTAATATTATTTTCAATTTCTTTG
>JAGXOK010000018.1 GCA_023659935.1 Candidatus Aenigmarchaeota archaeon LH_S6
TCTAATATTTGCTCAATTACAAAAGATCTATATCCAACTTCCTGAACATTATCTTGGATATAAAATCTTGCTTTTGCCATAGTAATTTTTGTTTTTAAAGTATATAAAGACTTTTTATTATATTTCTCATCTTGGAGGTTCTGGTAGAGAAGATTGATTATTTAAAGAACTTTATGTTGTCTCATTGGTTTGAGGAAGAATCCCACTCTGAGAATAAAAATAAAGACCAATTCCAATAGTTATAAAAATTACTGCTAAAGCACCAATTGCTAAAATTTTATTTCTTCTATACTCTGATTTTATTCCTTCTATTTCCTTTGAAATTTTACTTGGAGTTTTATCTCCCATAATTACTCTAATTATGTATATAATAGCCATAAACATAATTCTTTTTAACAACATCTAAATAAACAAAACCAAATCTTTGTAATTGAACCCTCTCATTTGGTTTTAATTTTGTTATTCCCTTTTCAGCAATACCTCTTGCTAAGGTGTTATCTGGAAGCAAAACCTTCATATTTACTCCCTTCTCTGGAACAAATTGGATTTTTGGATAAGGTAAAAGTTGTTTTCCTAAAAACTGGCTAGTTCTATCAAGTCTTATATTGTATAGACCTATCAATCTGACAATTTTTCCTTTATAATCTAAAAAGTCTTCTTTGGAAATAAAAAATTTATTTGAAATTTTTGGTTCTCGATAACCTCTATCAGGATAATCAGGGTGTAAAAGTAATTTAACCAAATTGTCTTTTGGAGGATTTATAACTTTAATCTGAACAGGGTCTCTGACAAAAAAATATCTGTTTGCCAAAGGGTCTAATAATTTTCTGTTAAAACTTGCTATGTAGTCTTCAGATACCATAACATCTCTTATCTTAGGGCCAATCTCTTTAATCATATCAATAAGTGCTTCTGGATAAACTCCTCTTCTTCTGAAAGATTTTATTGTTGCCAGTCTTATATCATCATAACCTGTATACTTTCCTTTCTCTATTCCTTCCCTTACCCTTGTTTTTGATAGTTCTGTATTAGCAACGCTAAACTTACCCTGCAATTTTATTATTGGATATTTCCATCTTAAGTAACCATATAGATAGAGTTGTTTGTTTCTTGAAAGTTGTAAGTCTACTCCCCTAATTATATGAGTCACACCCATTAAATGGTCGTCTATTGCAGATGCAAAATCCAAGAGAGGCCAAACATATTTACCTCTCACAAGAGGATGTTTTGGTTTATCAATAATTCTTAGTGCAGGCCAATCTCTCACTGAAATATGTTTATCTTTAAGATCTGTTTTTATTCTTGCAACAACTTCACCTTCTTTAAAAGTGTGGTTTAACATTTTTTTAAATCTATTTATCTGTTTTCTAACACTTAAATCTCGGCAAGGGCAGGGTTTTCCATTCTCTCTCAATTTTTTGAATTCTTCTTGGGGACAGGTACACACATAAGCTTTTCTAAGTTCTAACAATTTTCTAAAATATTTATAGTAAATATTTAACCTTTTTGAAGAATAAAAAATTTTGTCTGGTTTTATTTTAAGCCATTCCAAATCTTCAAGAATCCATTTATATGCTTCTTTCATTGGAATTTTATTTTTTGGGTCTGTGTCATCATATCTCAAAATATAAGTTCCTTTATAGATATTTCTATACAACCAGTTTACAACAGCTTGCCTTGCATTTCCTAAGTGTAAAGGCCCATCTGGATTTGGAGCAAACCTGACAACAAAATCATGTTTCACTTTAAGTAGAGGTATCATCTCTTTTTCTTCTTCATAAACTTTCTTGATTGGTCCTCCAAGTTGCTCCAACTCTTCTTTCTGTTCTTCTAATTTCATTTCCTTAACTTCAGATATAATATTCTCCAACTCTTTTCTTAATTTTCTTACTTCTTTTTTTAGTTCAGGATTATAAATAATAACTCTTCCCAGAACAGAATCTAGGTTTGGTGTCCCTTTATATTTTGTAGAATTATCAAGAACATATCTCTTAAGCAATAATTTATCAAACTTCATCAATTATATTAGTATTAAAAAAATATATGGAAGAATCTACTTTCCTGGATTCTAAAATTCGTATTTTTAGTGTTGTCAATCAATATAAATAAGTTGCCTATCTTAATTTATGGATAAATTAACAGGTATGGAAAAATTTAAAGAAATCTTCCCAAATAACCATATTGAATTTGGTGTACTGGACACAATAGATATTTCAGATATTAAAAGTTTTTAGATAAAAATTACTTATCACTCAATTTACTAATCAAATCTTTATCTAAAGAGTAATCAACTAATTCTAATGAAGAAGCATGATGAGAATAGCAGCCCCAGGGAATTTTTTCTCCTGTTTCTTTCTCTATGTACCAGAGAATAAAATTTCCTAGTGCTAAAGAACCATGAACATTTGCGGGAAATGCAAACCAGTCATGGGCTCTTAAATAAGCCATCGGTGTAAATAACCACCCATATTTCAAATCCTCCTGTTCTCCTTTACTTAAGGTAGGAACTAAAAATCTCCTTAAAATCCCGTCTTTATTGTATTGTCTGTAATAAGTTTTCCTTAATAATGGAAAGAACATGCAATAACAGGGATTGTGCATTTTTCTTGGGTCTATTGGTCTCAAATCATCTGCGATCTGTAGTTGCAGGTAAGGTCTGTAAGTACCGGTAATCTCGTCAGAAACAACAATAGAGCATGCTTTTGCAATCGCTAACAACTGGTTAAAAGACTCTTTTTGTAGTTCTTTCAATTCATCATAAAAATTAAGTACTGCCTTAAAATCCGGAATTTTTTCGTAGTACTTTTCCTGAAAAGATTTTACCAACCTGATAATATTTTCTCTTTCTGGTTTATTGCAATGTTCCATTCCTTTTGCTGTAATTCTGGTTCCATAGGAATAAGAGATGTTGGACATATCTGGAATAGAAGGAACTGTCTTCTCCAGATTTTTATCAAAAACAACATTGCTCCAGGGAATCAAATAATTCCAGACTCTGTATGCCTGAAGATATTGTTTCAGTTTCTTATCAGAATCAACCCATTCAACTGGTTTGTAATTTTTGGGATAGCTATTTTGTTTAAGGTTTTCTATAACAATAGTTGTTGCCAAAGTGTCTAAACTCCTTCTGTTGCTCTCCTGCTTTACCCAGACTCCTGCTCTCTTCAGGAAATCAACTAAAACCAGATGTGCTTCTTCTACAGTAGAAGAATAAATTGTTGTTCCTATTGTTGAAAATGATTCACAAGGCAGGGACTGTAAATCAACAAGAGAATAAGATAATATGATTGGCTCTTGTTTAGAGGCGCCTTTATCAAATAAAGTAATTGTATCCTGTTTTTTAATTGTTCTCAATAAAGGCAAAACTTGTTTTTCATAACTTATTTTATAAGCATTCTCCGGTTCCTGTAGGCAAAGCCTTACCAGCAAAGTTATTAAAGCAGGATTAAAAATACCAATTAAGTTTATAACTTCTACTTGCTCTCTAAGTCTCTCAATAGCCTCTAAGGGTAAATTTGGCAAATAAGGGAAAGAGGGACATTTTGTACCAATTACCTTTTTATTTTCATCAACTCCATTTAAAACCAGATTTTCAATTAAGTCAGCAGTTAAATGCCCAGAGTCTCTTCCGGCAAGAATTAAATATCTTATGTTTGGATTTGAAATAATATTTGTTATCAAAAGTTCAACTCCTCTTGGGGTTAGACAAGGCCCTGTTGCGCAGACTCCTGCGGAAATTGCATGTTCCTGTAACTCTCTATCCTGTGCAGGGCAAATCAGAACAACTGGATTTGCAATATCACCAAGGTCATAAGTTCCGGAATTCTGTGGCCATTTTATTTCCTCCATCAGTTTCTCTCTTGGATATTTTACCAATTTTTGTCTTTCTCTTGGTTCTCTTTTAAACTCAAATTTTCTCTCATTTACAACAATTGAGAAAGAGTCTGGCAGATTATCCAGGTCTTTCCCACTCTTTAGAAATTCTGCTAATTCTTCTAAACTCAGACTCATAACTTATTTTAGAAGATAATTTTATGTTCTATCCTCTTTATGCAGACTATGAAGTTTTAAATAGGGACCCAATAATAAAAGTTTTTGGAAGGGATGAAAAAGGGGGAAAAAAGGTTTTTGAGGATAAAAATTTTGAGCCTTATTTTTATGCAATTCCTGAACAGGATAAAATTGAAGAAACTAAAAAAAGGATTGAAGAGTTAAAGATTAAACATTTAGGGGAAGAAATAAAAACAAAAAGAATAGAAGTTAGTGATAGAATTGAAATAAACGAAACATTAAAAATTCTGAAAATTTTCTGTTATTTGCCAAGAGATATTCCTTTGCTGAAAGAAGAAGTTAGACACACAAAAGGAGTCCTGCACAAGAGAGAATATGACATTCCCTTTGCAAAAAGATACTGTTTGGATAAACAGATTTCTTTTTTGAGTCCTTACAAAGTTGAAAATGGGGAATTGAAAAAAGTAGAAGGAGTATTATATAAACCTTCTGTTGCAGCATTTGATATAGAAATATATAAACCTATTTTTGACGCAAAAGAAAATAAAGTTATCTGTATTGGAATTTACAGCAAAAATAAAAAAGCAGTCCTAACTTGGAAAAAATCAAATTTTGAGAATGTAATTGTTCTGAAGGATGAAAGAGAGATGCTAAGAAAATTTTTTAAGATAATTGAAGAATTTGATGTTTTAATTTCTTATAATGGAGATAATTTTGATTTGCCTTTTTTAAAGATTCGGGCAGAAGAATTAAAATTAGGCTCTCCTGTTTTGCTTTCCAGAACAAGAGCAAATTTCAGAAATGTTATGCATGTTGATTTGTATAATATTATTACAAAACATTTAGGGGCAGAAGTAAAAACTGTAACAAACAAACTGGACGAAGTTGCAAAATTTTTCTTGGGGGAAGGAAAAAATGATTTGGAAATTAAAGAAACTAAAAACCTCTGGGATTCTAATGAAATCAAAAAAATAGACAAAATTCTAAGATATAATTCACAGGATTGTAAAATAACCTATCTAATTGGAGAAAAAATTCTCCCTCTGGAGAGCAGATTCTCAAATCTGGTTGGAATAAGTTTGTTTGAAGGGACAAGAATTGGGTTCAGCCAATTTGTTGAGAATTATCTAAAGAAAGAGGCGGTGAGAAAGGGAATTTTAATCAAAAACAAGCCAACAGATAAAGAAATTGAACAAAGAAGAAGAGAAACCTATATTGGTGGTTATGTACACAAACCAACTCCAGGATTGTATGAAAGTATACATGTTTTAGATTTCAAATCTCTATATCCAAGTATTCTAGTTTCATATAACCTTTCTCCAGATACTTTAGATAGGGGGGGAGAGGTAGAAGTAAAGATTGATGGAAAAGTGCACAAATTTACAAAAAAGAGAAAGGGTTTTATTGTTGATGTTGTTGAGAGGTTAATAAGAAAGAGGGCAGAGATAAAGAAAAAATTTGGAAAGGGTGTTGATGAAAAAGCATTAAAGACTCTTGCAAATGCAACTTATGGTTATCTTGGATTTTTTGGAGCAAGATGGTACTCAAAAGAATGCGCAGAATCAATAACTGCATTAGGAAGAAAATATATAATAGAAACAATAAAAAAGGCTGAAGAGGAAGGGTTTAAAGTGGTTTATGGGGATACTGACTCACTTATGATTACCGGAGAGACAAAAGATATAAAAAACTTTCTTGCTGAAATTAATAAAAAATTGCCTGGGATAATGGAACTTGAATATGAAAATTTTTATAAGAGAGGTATCTTTGTTTCTACTGCCTCAGGAGGGGCAAAGAAGAGGTATGCTCTAATAGACGAGAGAGGAAATATAGAGATTAAAGGTTTTGAATTTGTGAGGGGTGATTGGAGTAAGATTGCAAAAGAAGCTCAGAGAAAAGTTTTGGAATTTGTTTTAAATAACAAAGAGAAAGAAGCTGTTAAATTTGTTGGTGAGATTGTCAGGAAAATTAAAAAAGAAGAAATAGAACAAGAAAAATTAATAATAAACCGGCATTTAACAAAAGATTTGGAAAATTATACCCAAATCGCTCCCCACGTAAAAGTCGCGAGAGAATTAAAAAAAAGAAATATTAAAATCAACAGAGGTCTAATTGTTCAATATATTATAACCAAAGATGGAGAATCAATATCTGACAAAGCAAGATGGTGGGAAGAAGCAAGAGACTATGACCCTGATTATTATATAAATAATCAAGTTATTCCTGCAGCACTTAGAATTCTTAGTGTTCTTGGTTACTCAAAAAGTGATTTTTTAAATGAACAAAAGAATTTGGGTAGTTTTGATTTACTTAAAAATAATTAGATGATAGTAATACTCAGTAATACAAAATTATTTAAAGATATTTAATGTAGTTATAATATGTGCGGTATAATTGGATATTTCGGAAATAGGGAAGCAGGGCCTATTTTGCAGAAAGGTTTGAAAAAACTAAATTACCGGGGTTATGATAGTTGGGGTTTTGGCTTAAAAAACAAGGGTAAAATTGAAATTATTAAAGATGTTGGAGATTTTGAAAAATTAGATAACCTACCTAATATTAAAAGCAATTGTGCTATTTCACATTCCAGGTGGGCTACTACAGGGAAAATATCAAAAGAAAATGCTCACCCCCATACTAGCGAAGATAAAAAAATAGCAATTGTACATAATGGGATTGTAGAAAATTTTCAGGAACTAAAAAAAGAATTATTGAGTAAAGGATATAAATTCAAATCAGAGACTGATACAGAAATAATTTGTCATTTAATAGGAGAGTATTCTGGGTTTGAATTTCCAGAAGCGGTAAGAAAATCATTTTTAAGACTAAAAGGAAGAAATGCTATTGTTGCTTTACATCAAGATTTTAGTGGATTGGTTGGTGTAAAAAATGGCTCTCCTCTAATTCTTGGAGTAAAAAATAATCCTGATAAGGAAGAATATTTTATTGCATCAGACCAGAGGGCATTTGTAGATGAAACAAAAAAGGCTATTTTTTTGGATGATAATGAATTGGTTGTTTTGAATTGAAAATGGGAAAATTTGTAAGAGGTGGGGTTAGGATTAAAGAAAGAATAGAAGAAGATGTGAAACCTTTTGATAGTACAATTACCAAGTTGAAAGAAAAATATGACAATAAAAATTTTTGATGTTGGAACTAAAAAAGAAATAAACAAAAAAATAGAGGAAGTTAAATTTGAAGAAAGAGAGAACTATCTGAAAGGAGAACATTACATGTTAAAGGAAATTTTGGAACAGCAAGAAACAGTAAAAAAAGCAACAGAGCAGGATGAGCAGAAACTACTTGAAACCGCAATGGAAATTTTGAGGGCAAAAAATGTTATTTTTACTGCCTGCGGAACTGCAAGATATGCAGCAATAATTGGAAGATATTTATTTTCCAAGATTGCGAAAAAATTTTCTGAAGTTATAATGGCTCATGAGTTTCAGTATTTTGTTGATTCTGTTGATAAAGATACTTTAGTAATTGCTATCTCGCAGTCTGGGGAAACCGCAGATGTTCTTGAGGGAGTTAAAAAAGCAAAAGAAAATGGGGCAAAAATTGTTTCGGTAACAAATGTTGAAAACTCATCTTTAGCAAGAATTTCTGACAAAATATTCTTCTTGAATTGCGGTCCTGAAATCGCGGTTGCTTCAACAAAGGCTTTTACAGGGCAGTTAGTTGTCTTGTATCTTCTTGCTTTTGCTACTATATACAAAATTCAAGAAGGAAAAATAAAATTGAAAGAGATTGGGGATAAAATAAAAAGTATTATTGATAAAGATATCCTGAAAGAACTTACAGAAAAACTAAAAGATAAAAAAGATTTTTATTTTATTGCAAGAGGAATTGATTTTGCAATTGCTTCTGAAGGAGCATTGAAGTTGAAGGAACTAAGCTATGCCCATGCAGAGGGGATGCCTGCTGGAGAACTAAAACATGGAACCCTATCTTTGATTGAAAAAGGAACTACTGTTATTGCAATATGCCCAAAGGATTATACCTATGAGGAGACCTTGAACAATGCCCTAGAAGCAAAGTCAAGAGGGGGTTTTATTATTGGTGTTTCTGACAGGGAAAATGAGATTTTCGATGTTTGGATAAAAATTCCAAAGGTAGATGAAATTTTTTATCCTCTTCTTACTATTATTCCTCTTCAGTTACTCGCTTATTATTTAGCTGTTGCAAAAGGAAATAATCCTGACAAACCAAGAAACCTTGCAAAGTCAGTAACAGTAAAGTGAATTATGGAAGTAGATAAAAATGTTTTTCGGGCTTATGACATCAGAGGGATTTTTCCAACCCAAATAAATGAAGAACTCGCAAACAAAATTGGTAAAAGTTTTGGTAATTTGATTGGGGCAGGGAAAGAAGTAATTATCGGTAAAGATTTGAGAAGTTCTGGAGAAAATTTGAAAAATGCCTTGATAGAAGGACTGAGTTATTCTGGGGTTAATGTTATTGATATTGGCACGGTTCCAACACCTGTAGTTTACTTTGTAATTTGTAACGAAAAAAAAGATGGTGGAGCTGTTGTTACTGGTTCTCATCTAACTTCTGGATGGAATGGGATTAAACTCTGCAAAGAAAATGGATTATCTCTAACTTATGAAACAGGAATAGGAAAAATCAAGGATAAAGCTATAGAGGGAGAATTTTATGAATCTACAGAAAAAGGAAAAGTTGTTAAAAGAGATTTTATAGACAAATATGTTCAGTATTTGTTATCTAAAATAAAAATAAATAGAAAGGTAAAAATAATTGTTGATATTGGAAATGGGTCTTGTGGAGAAGTTGCGAAAAAACTTTTTGAAAATTTAAATTGTGAGGTAAAATTTTTATTTCCTGAACCTGATGAAAGTTTCCCAAATCATATACCTGACCCTCTTCGGGAAGAAACTTTAAAATACTTAAGGGAAGAAGTTATAAAAAATGAAGGTGATATAGGAATTGCCTATGATGGGGATGGAGATAGAATTGGTGTTGTGGATGAGAAAGGAAATATTATTAGGAGTGATATTCTTCTTATATTGATTGCAAAAAGTGCCTTAGAAAAGGAAAAAAATCTAAGGTTTTTATTTGAAGTAAGGTGCTCAAGATTAACTTCTGAAATTATAAAAAAGTCTGGGGGTATTCCAGAATTTGTCAGGATTGGACACTCCTATATAATGAAGGAAGCGAGAAAGAAAAAAGCAATCGCAGGTGAACTAAGTGGTCATTTTTATTTCCCTGAATATTACTATGATGATGGGTTTTTTGCATCATTAAAAATACTTGAAATTCTATCAAACTCTGATAAAAAACTATCTGAAATGATCAATTTTGGAGAATATTATTCATCTCCTGAAATAAGAATTTCTTATCCAGATGATAAAAAATTTGAATTTGTTGAGAGGGTCAAAGAGATATTTGTTAAGAGGAGGTATAAAGTTATTACGGTAGATGGAGCAAGGATTGAATTTGAAAGCGGTTGGGGTTTGGTGAGAGCCTCAAATACAGAGCCAAAACTTGTCTTAAGATTTGAAGGAAAAAGTAAAGAATCCTTGGAAGAAATTAAGAACAAAATTATAGGGGTTGTTAGAGAGGAAGCGGAGAAAGATGGGATAGAAATTAGCGTTAATTAGTAATACTCTTTATCCTCTCATTTATTATATCTTTCGTTTTTTCAATTTCTTTTAATTTATCTTTATTCCTTAAATTCCCCTGTATTTTTTCTTTTCCATCAAAAATTATTCTTACTATGTTTTTCATATTTTCTAAGTTTGTTTCTTCTCCCTTTAAAACTTTAAAAACAAATTTCTCCAAAATCCTGTAGAGCTGATCTTCCTCTAGATTTAGCAATTTTACTTCTCCAATTTTTTTATCTCTTTCAACAAATAATTTTCTGTTTTTCATTTCTCCATACAAACTAACAGAGCCACAATTTAAAATAAATAATCTAAAATCTTCGTAAGGGATTTCCATTCCTTTTTCTTGTTTTTTCCTCACAAATTCGTAGTTTGTTAACTTTTTTAGTTTATTGCTTATTCTCTTTCCCTCTTCAGATACTCCAAGCCAACTTGAATATAATTTGAAAGGAATTTTTGATTTTTTAGTTTCTAAGAGCCCTCCAACAATATTTTCGGCTGTTGCAGTCTCTTCACTTATCTCATTTTTTATCTGACCAAAAATATCAAGAAAATTTTCTTTATTTAAAGATTCTATCATTAAATAATCTGCTCTTGCTTTTGTTGGTTTTATATTTTTAATTTCCTGTTTGCAAGTACTTAAAAATGAAAAGATATAGATTTCATGGGCGGATTTGTCTAATAAACAACCTCCTTTAACTGCTTCTCTAACGAAAGTTCCTAGAATCTTCTGTAAACCTATTGAAGATTCTCTAAATACTTCTATTGATTTAATTTTTAGTTTGTTTCTTTTGAGATAGTTAATTGCTGTTAATACAACTTCATTCTCTTCTTCAATAAAATCACAATTCCATTTTTTTGGTAATTTTAGCTCTTGCTCAAATTCTTCCCTTGTTAGAGCTGAAGGTTTCTCTGTAAGGTGCCAAAAACCAAATTTCATTGATTTTGATAAATGAGAATAATGCAATTCTGAAGGACCAACATCATATATCATTATTTTGCCCTTATCTTTTAACTTCAGAGTTTCTTGGTACATATCAAAAGTGTGGTCAAATATTTTTAATTTTGATTTATATTCTGCTTTCTTTTTTATAAATTCCCTTCTTTCAGGATTTATCTCCGTAATTCCAGCAAACTCAACAAAATCATATTTTTTAGATAATTGCAATAATTTCTCAAAACCATATTTTCCAAAAATTCCACAACCTATCTAATAAACATAAACTTTTTGCATATTCACTCCAAAAATATAGGTTCTTTATTCTCCATACATTTTATAACTTTTCCTTTTACCTTCCTTTTATACATATTTCCTTTATTTATCCTGTCAATATTATATTTGAAAGCAAAAACTCCTGCTCTCGTCGAGATACTCTCCAAACCAGCAATAACAATAATTTCCTTTTCCTTGTCAAAAGGATTTATAGATTTACAAATAAAACCACAATCAGGGTCAACATATTCTTCTCCACTAATTGTAGAAATTATTTTTGTTCCATTTTCATCAAATCTTATAGGCAAACTTCCATTAACTTCTCCTTGTAATGTATTAACATATAGGCCACCGGTAATTATCAAGTTGTCTTTTTTTTCTTTTTCAGTAAGTTCTTCATCAGTATAGATAAGTTTCTCTTTAGAAGCCCCATATTTTCCAAGTAAAGCTGCTATTTCCCCAGATAAATAACCTGACTTGCTTCCTTTCTTGAACTTCCCATGGGGATAAGTAGCCCCAACAATAATTTTGCTGTTTATTTCGCCTTCTTTTATAAAACCTTTCAAAATTTCAGGTGGTGAGGGGAAAAAATTTTTCAAATTACTCTCCGCTTTTTCAGCAAATTTTGGAATTAAACAATAAGCAACGGGTTTTGTCTTGTAACTCTTTAATACATTATTTTCACTTTTTTCTTCTTCTATAAAACCATGTTTTTTTAACAGATGTAAATGATAATAAACTTTTTGCTCATGTAGACCTAACTTTATAGATAATCCTCTTGGATAAAAAGCTTTTTGAGAGAGAGTCTCCAAAATCTTAAGTCTTGTTTTATCAGAGAGTATTTTCAAGTCTTCTATTTTTTTCAACTCCCTTGCTTTAAAACTTTCTTTGCAGGATCTGTATCTACTATACAACTTAAATAACCTAGGCCTGCAAG
>JAGXOK010000019.1 GCA_023659935.1 Candidatus Aenigmarchaeota archaeon LH_S6
ATTTCATCGTTGGAAGCCACTTCCAAAAATCAATTTGGTGGTGGAGGATGTCACTTAGGTTAATCTCTACTATTAATATCTATCTCTTGCTACCTTTTTTGCATGTTTAATTTTCTTGTTCATTTCTTCAAAACTAAACCTTTTCCATGTTTTCCATCTCGTGGGACCATATTTTTTGTAACCAGCAAGAACAGCTGGTTTTTTTCCTGCTAATTCTGCTGCAGTCATAACATTTTTTCCTAATTCTCTTGCCTTTTTATATACTTCATAATATACTTCTTTATATCTATAGTCCCGCAATAGGTGGTGCTCTATTAGGTATAAACTTGCATTTGTATTTTCTAAAATTTTAATAGTATTTTTAATTGCTCTTTTTAAATTTTCAAAAGATGCTATGAAACCAAGAAGGTAAGAAGGAAATGCATCAATTATAAGTATATCTGGCTTTTCTTTAATAATAAGGTCAGCATACTTAGGGATATAGGGACCATCTATATCAGATGTGAATACAAATCTTTTTTCTTTATCAATTATAGTAACCATTAAAACCTTTCCTAACTTTGTTCCTATTCTACCATGCCACAAAGGTTTTGAAAAATTTATCTTTGTCTCTCCAAACTTAAATTCTCTATTATCAGCAATCTTAATTTCTTTTGCTACTGGCTTAACCATTTTTAAGAATCCCTGGGCCCTCTCTCTTTGACTTTTATTTATATTCATCTTTGGGTCTTTTATCAGTAAAATTTTGTTTTTATACAAACTTGCTTTAGGAACAACATGGTCCCAATGGTAGTGAGTTATTATAACCACATCGCTTTTTTTGCAGGCTTTTTTTATTTTTAGAAAATATTTTTGTTTTAAGAGAACCCTCTCAGCAAAAGGTAGAGGAAATGAATCAGTTTCTTTTGCAATCCCTGGATCTACAACAATACTTATTCCTTCACTTACAACCCTTATACAACTTGATTTTATTCCAAAAGAGTCAAAGGCAATATATTCTATTTCCATAGATAAGGTTGGAGAATTATTTTTATGTAATATTTTTTACCCAATGTACTCGGAATAACTTTTCGTTGGTTTCTGGGACTGATGTGTATGTTGTTTTGTTTTTTCTTCAATATTTTTCAGGAAATTTTCTAACTGCTTCACACTTTTGTCAATATCTTTTAAATCAACATTTACTCCTGTCAATTTCATTAAAACTTTCAAAACTTCTTCTGCTGCTTTTGGGTCTGTTAAAATAGGAAATCCAATTGTCTCACCTAATAGAGCATAACCCTTTATTTGTTTACTTTTTGCTAGAGTAAGAAGTACTCCAGAAACACCAAAAATCGAACCTATTGGATTTTCTTTTTCAAAATAAACACCCATTTTTTTGAGTTTTTTCAATTCATTTAAATCTGTTAAAGCCCCTAAAACATTTGGTTTTTGCTTTTCAGCACCTATTCCTAAACCTCCAGTGGTTACAATTTCTTTAACTTTAAACTTATTCCCTACATCGAGTATTTTTTCACAGAGAGGATAATAACCTTTATAGTCAACAGGTTGAGAGTTTCCAATAACAAATATTAAATCTTTCTTCCCTTTATAATAGTAGAAGTCTATAGTGAGAGGAAGAATTTCATTTTTTGGACTTACAATTGCTAAAGGAAAAAGGAGATTAGAGTGTATTTTAGCAAATTTTTTTGCCTTTAGTTTTTCAATTAGATAGGAAACAGCAATCCTTCCAACATTACCAACACCTGGTAAGCCTTCAATCAAAATAGGGTCTTTTAGTTTTGGTTCCTCCAAATAGGTTATTTTTGTGTCCATAATCTATATTATCTTTTTTTATTAATATTCTTATTTCCTTTGGTTCATACTTGTTTCCAAATCTTCTACTAATCTATTTATATCTTCCTTTATTGCATTTAAATGCGCAGATATTCTTTTTTTCTCCTTCTCTATTTTGTTAACAGCATCAAATCTGCAAGTTACCCTATCAATATCATCAGTGGAAATATAAGCATTTTCTGTTTTACTTACTTCATCAGCGATTTCTTCTGCAAGTTTTCCAAGCCACAAATTCAAATTTATTGCTGCCTTCTTTTTTATATAGGTTCCCTCTTTTAATTTACTCTTCAAAATCTCTTTTACCCTTGCATGAGGAAAAGGTAATTCCCTAATTTCAGATTTCTCTTTATTTTGAGTTTCATCCTTTTTTTCTTTCACCATAATTTATCTAATTCTTAACTATAAATAGCCAAGAAGTATACTTCCAAAATCTTAGTTAATAATACAGGATTTTGGTGGTAGATGAGTTGGTATGCTAAAGATTTTTTGTTATAATTATATATGGATTTGTCAATCCGAACTATGAAATGTGATTGTGGAAATGAAATGGATAGAGATGCTAACTCATCTGTAAACATAATGACTCGTTTCCTATCACAGAATGGCTTGTGGACAGCCTTGTCTGAATTTCAGGCAAATCTGCGACAAACAGGTATACCAATAGGTATATACTCGCAGGAAGCTACTTCTAAAATATGAAATATTTTAGTGGTGGTAGTTCACTATAGTTAAGAACTAACCCTTAAACAAACTTGCCTCAGCCAGATTTTCTTTTTTTACAACTTTTACTTTTACCTTGCTTGGAATCTTGTGAATTCCCCTCTCCCAGATAAACTCGTTTATTTTATTGTCCATTTTCACTTCTTCAACTTTCATATGTCTCTGCAAGAACTCCTTTATTATTCTGATTGCAGTACTTGCCCTCTTACTTCTTTCCTTCCTCTTTGCTTTTCTTAAAGGAATTGTATAAATCCTCTCATCTGTAGATGCCATAACTTATTTTTAATTTTAAATTATGGTTCTTTTAATCCCCAGAAGCGACTATATAAAATATAAAATAAATAGAGGAGAGTTAAGTAAAAACAAAAAACTGGGTAGATTTATTTCATGGAATACTCCAGTTGGGAGAAATATGTTTAGTATTCATAAAATAGATGAAAGATTGAGAGTTGCGGCCAGATTTTTATCAAATAAAAACTTTCTTATTGTCTGCACAGAATTGGATAAAGAATATTGTAAAAAATTTGGTGAATTAACTGGAGTAAAGATAGTTTCAAATTATTCTTCAAGTATTATATCAAACCCAAACAATAAAGATTATTTTGAGCCAGAACTTTTGTTTTTGACAAATATTGATGAGAATAGAAATGCTGTTGAGGAAGCGAATCTGAACCAAATCCCAGTTCTTTCTTATTGCACCACAAACTCAGATATTTCCGGTGTTGATTTGATTGTACCTTTAAATATAACAAACAAAAATGCAATAGGAATTTCTCTTTGGCTTATTTTAAATGAAATGAGAAAATTAAAAAAGGACAAACCAATACCTTTAGAGGAATTTATGGAAAAAGAATAATTATGGATTTGGAAGAAAAAATTGATTTAATACTAAAACCTCCAACAGAAGAAGTTATAACAAGGGAAGAACTGAAAGAACTTTTGGAAACCAATGAGCATCCTGTTGCTTATGATGGATTTGAACCCTCGGGTATGGCTCATTTGGGTTCTGGATTATTAAGAGCAATTAAACTTAAAGATATGGTTGATGCTGGAGTTAAATTTAAATTATTGATAGCTGACTGGTTTGGGTGGATAAATAACAAAATGGGTGGAGACCTGGATAAAATCCAAAAAGCAGGGGAATATTTAATTGAAGTTTGGAAAGCCTGTGGAATTGACCCAGACAAAGTTGAAATTGTGTGGACAAGCGATGTTGTTGATGACAAGGAATATTGGAAGAAGGTTATTGGAGTTGCAAAAAACACCACTGTGAAGAGGATGGCAAGGTGCAGCACAATAATGGGAAGAAAGGAGGGAGAAATGATTTATACAGCCCAATTATTTTATCCAGCAATGCAGGCGGCAGACCCGTTTCATTTAGGGTGTGATATTTGTCAGTTGGGAATGGATCAGAGACATGCAACAATTTTGTCAAGAGAAGTTGCAGAAAAATTAGGGTTTAAAAAACCGGTTTGTGTGCATTATCATCTACTCTTAGGCCTGTTAGAGCTGAAAAGAATGGGTAGCGAGCAGTCAGGTCTTCAGTTAGAAGACAAAAAAATGAGTAAGAGTAAATCCGACACTTGCATTTTTGTTCATGATTCAGATGAGGAAATTAAGAGAAAGATGAATAATGCTTTCTGCAAGCCGAAAGAAGTTGAGAATAACCCTGTTTTGGAAATATGTAAATATATTATATTCAGGAAACAGAAGATTTTTTTAATTGAGAGACCAGATAAATTTGGGGGAAATTTAGAGTTTGAAAATTATGAAGATTTGGAAAAAACTTACAGAAAAGGGGAGATACACCCTTTAGACTTAAAAAATGCAGTTGCTAAGGAATTAATAAAAATTCTAGAACCTATAAGGAAATATTTTGAGAAGAATAAAAAGGCCAAGGACTTACTTGAGGTTGTTAAACAGGCAAAAATAACCAGATAAGTGGAATTGTTTATGAATATATATTCATTATTATATATTATAAATAACCGAAAACTATAAATACTTTTATGAATATGTATTCATATGAAAGGTGATAAAAATGCCTAGAGGAAATAGAACCGGACCAGATGGAAGAGGACCTAGAACAGGGAGAGGTGCTGGATATTGTGCAGGATATGAAGTTCCAGGGTTTATGAATTCTGGTGTTAGCGGAGGTTTTGGACGTGGATTTGGTAGAGGCTTTAGAAGAGGTTTTGGTTTTAGGAGAGCTTTTGCTCCAGCGTATAGACCAGTTACAGAACAAACAAAGTTAACAAAAGAGGAAGAGATGAGAGCATTGGAAGATGAGAAGAGAGCTATACAAGAAGACATAAAAGCGATTGAAGATGAAAAAAGATCTGTTCAAAATGAATTAGAAGCCCTTGAAGAAAAACTCGAGAAAATGAAAAATGAGCAGAAAAATAAAAGAAGCATCAGTAAAAGCGGTTAAAGGCTTAGGTAACAGTCTGCATGTGTTGGCGGGTATTGTTTTACTTATTGGTTTAGCCAACACAGCAATACCAAAAACTCTGGAAAAATAAAATGTCAAGGCCGATGAGATTTGGAAGGGTAAGAAGGTTACCCAATATAAACTATTTCACACCCAAGGGTGTGAAGAAGTTGGAAGAGTTAATTTTAACAGTTATTGAATTTGAGGCTATCAGGCTGAAAGATTCTGAAGGATTAGATCAGATAGAAGCAGCCAAAAAAATGAATATCTCCCAGTCAACATTTAACAGGGTTATTTCATCAGCAAGAAAAAAGGTTGCTGATGCAATCGTGAATGGAAAAGCAATTAATATAAAAGGTGGTAATTATATTATAGCAAGAGTAAGAGGAACCGATACCAGACCCAGAAGAGGAAGAAGGGGTGGTTTTGGATTAGGACCTAGTAAGGAATGTATCTGTCCAAACTGTGGAACTAAAATACCTCACCAGAGAGGAGTTCCCTGTTACAAGCACAAGTGTCCCAAATGCGGAGCCATGATGACAAGAACATGAGAGTCGTAATAAGTTCGATAGGGAAAGATATAAATAGTGAAGTTAGTCAAGTTTTTGCAAGGTGTCCTTATTTTATTATCGCAGAGATTGAAAACAAAGAAATTAAAAAAACAGAGACAATAGAGAATGAGAGTGCCAAGCAATTTGGTGGTGCTGGAATTTCAGCTAGTCAAAAAGTTGCAGAAAAAAATGTAAACTCTGTAATAACAGGAAATATTGGGCCAAAAGCTTCTATGGTTCTAAAACAGTTTAATATAGGGGTTTACAGAGGTAGTGGAATAATAAAAGAGGCTTTGCAGGAATTTGTTGAAAACAAGCTTGAGAAAATTCAATAGTATGAGAATAGCAATTCCTACAGATGATAAAAAAGGTTTAGAGGGGAGAATAGCAGAGCATTTTGGTAAGGCTAATTATTACACTTTTCTTGATGAAAATAGGGAACTTATTGAAATAATTGATAACACTAGTGAAGGTAAAGGTGGTTCTGGGTTACCACCCGAACTAATAAAAAATCACGGAGCAACTGTTCTGTTATGTAAGGTAATTGGACCAAAGGCAATTGAGCTCTGTAAAAAATTGGGGATTGAAGTTTATATAAAACAAGCAGAGACAGTAATAGAACTTTTCAATTTGTTTAAAAGAGAAAAATGAGAATAGCTATAACAGGGTGGAAAGGTGGAACAGGAAAAAGTTTGATTGCAACTGGTTTAGCAAATACTCTCTCTAAAAAAAGAAAAACTCTGCTACTTGACTTTGATGTTGATTGTCCTAATGACTATTTAATTTTGTCAATCTCACCGAAAAAAGAAAAAGAAGTCAAAATTAAAATCCCAAAATTTAATTTTAGCAAGTGTACTAAGAGTGGTGTGTGCGCTAAAGTTTGCAAATTTAATGCTATTGTTTTTGTTAAAGGAAGATACCCTATTTTTATACCAGACCAGTGTAATGGCTGTATGGCTTGTAAAATAGCTTGTCCAAGCAAGGCTATCTCTGAAACTGAAAAAAGAGTAGGGACAGTATACTCTGGTAAAAATAAAAACTTACAATTGATTTTTGGAGACTTAAAATCCAGAGAGGTTTTGTCTGAATTTGTCGTTGAGGAAACAAAAAATTTTGCGAAATCAAAGGAAAAAGATTTTGTTTTGGTTGATACTGCTGCAGGCACTCATTGTGATGTTATATCCGCTGTTAAAGATTGTGACCTTGCCCTGGCTGTAACTGAGCCAACACAACTAGGAGCTCATGACTTAAAACTTATTTTGGAATTACTGAAAATTTTGAAAGTAAAAACAAAGATTGTCTTAAACAAGTCCACAATTGGTGACAAAAAATTGATAGAAAAAATTGCTAGGAAATTTAATGTTGAAATTATTGGTGAAATCCCTTATGAAAAAACTATTCTTGATAGTTATTCAAAGGGAGAGCCTATAGAACATTCTAGTATTGATAAGATTGTAAAATATTTAATTAAAAAATGAAAAAGTTGGCTGTAATGAGTGGAAAAGGAGGGGTAGGAAAGAGTTCATTAGTAGCAAGTTTGGCTTTACTTTTATCTAAAGAGAAAAAAATCGTAGGTGTTGATTGTGACGTTGATGCTCCAAACCTAGGCTTGTGTTTATCTGTAAAAGACAAAGATTTTAAATTTGAAGAAGTAGAAACAAGTTATAAAGCCAAGGTTGATAAGAAGAAATGTATTGGTTGTAAAAAATGTAAAGAAGTGTGTAGATTTTCAGCTATTTCAGAGGATGAAAAAGGGAAACCAGATATAGATAAATTTTCTTGTGAAGGTTGTGGAGCCTGCTCTTTAGTTTGCCCTGTTAAAGCTATAAAACTGGAGAAAGTTAAAAATGGAAAAATTGGAGTAGCAAAAACAAAGTATGGATTTAACCTTGTTTCAGGGCAGCTTAAAATAGGTGAGAGTGGCTCAGGGAAAATCGTTTATTTAACCAAAGAAAAAGCTCTGGAGGTAGCAAAAAAAGAAGGAGATTCTTTTATTTTAATAGACTCTGCAGCTGGTACCGGATGTTCTGTAATCGCTTCGGTTCAGAACTCTGATTTTGTTATAGCAGTAACAGAGCCAACACAACCAGCTTTTCATGACCTGAAAAAAAGTTTACTCGTTGTTAAGCATTTTAAAATTCCCTATGGATTAATTATAAACAAATTTGATATAAACAAAAACTTTAGTGAAAAAATTGAGAGATTTACCAGAGAAAAAAATATCCCTTTAATTGGAAAAATTCCTTATGATATTAAGTTTGTTGAATCTATTGTTAATCTAACCCCTCTAGTTTTGTATGCAAAGGAGTACGAACCTCTTTTTAATAAGATAAAGGAAAACATTTTGAGTTTACTGTAATAATCTTTGATTTATTTTTTTTAAACTATATATAATTGCGGGGGTGTCCGAGTCACAGGTTTTTTTTGGCTGAAGAATTTTTACTCAAGTTAACCAATAAAAGCCTTCATCGAATGGCCAAAGGAGCAGGACTTAAGAAATTAAGTTATGAGAACTTTGTTCGATGATTCTTCCTGAGAAATCCTGTACGTTAGTCGTTGCGAGGGTAGAATTTTAAATTCCCTCAATCGAATCCCTTCCCCCGCAACCTTTTTCTTTTAGAAAAAAATAATTTTACTATATAAGAATGTTATTTTGTTTATTTATAATAATCAAATTTGATTATTTTAATAGAACATTATATCCAACTCCCTAACTGCAAAACTTTCCCTTCCTGCAAATGGTCTCCAATTATATGTAATCCAACAGGCATTCCTTTTGCTCTTCCGCAGGGAGTAGAGAGATGAGGGAAACCGCAGAGATTTGGGGCAACTGTTAAAAAATCTGCTGCATATTGCTGTGCTGGGGAGAGAAGAGCAATATCTGTGAATTTTGGGGCAATTATTGGCATAGTAGGAGAGAGAATACAATCAAATTTTTTGAACATTTCTTTGAATTCATTAATTATGTGTCTTCTGACTCTTAGAGCTTTCAGATAATATCTATCCCTGTAACCAGCTTTTCTGTAGAAAGTTCCCATCAAAATTCTTCTTTTTGCTTCTTCACCAAAATATTCACCTCTCACTCCTGAGAAGAATTCATTGTAATTTCCCTTCAACTCTTTTGTCTCTCCATATCTGATTCCGCAATATCTTGCAAGATTTGTGCTTGCCTCACTCATTGAAATTATATAATAAGTTGGTAGGGCAAACTTTGTTGAAGGTAATGAGATTTCCTCATATTTTACTCCTTTTTCTTCCAGTTTTTTTATTGCTCTCCACACTTCTTTTTTGACCTCTTCATCAACCCTGTTAAAATATTCTTTTGGAACACCAACCCTGAATTTTGAAACATCTTTTTTTAGATGGTCTGTATAATCCTCGGGTTTTTTGTTTATTGAGGTTGAATCTTTTTTATCAAATCCGGCTATCTTTGTCAATCCATAGGCAACTTCAAATATTGTTTTTCCCATTAAACCGATTTTATCAAGGGAAGAGGCAAAGTCTATTAGACCATATCTTGAGACTAGTCCATAGGTGGGAGTTAATCCAACTATTCCACAAAAATTTGCAGGACAGGAAATTGAGCCTCCTGTTGATTCAGCAATTGAGATGTGAGGAAAATTCAGAGCAGAAGTTAAACAAGCTGAGCCTCCAGAGGAACCCCCAGAACTTCTTTCTACTCCTCTAGGATTTTTTGGGATTCCATAGGCACAGTTAAGACAAAAAGTACCAAAACCAAATTCATCCATTTTTGTTTTTCCGATTATATAACCAACTTCTTTTATTTTTGAGATTGCGGTTGCATCAAAAGGTGGAACATAATTTTCAAGAATCTTTGAACCTGCTGTTGTTTTTATCCCTTTTGTACAAATATTATCTTTTACAGAGATTGGAATTCCCAAAAATTCCCTATCTTTTATTTTCTTCTTCAATTCTTCCCTTGATTCTTTCTCAGAAATTGTTATAAAAGGCTCATAATCTTTCTGAATTTTCTTAATTTCGGAGAAAATATTATCAATCAGTTTCTCTTTATCTGGATTCTTTAAATATTCTTCCAATTTCATAATTTATTTAAAAACAAACTAAATTTAGATGATGATACCTTTTCTGAGCTCCGGCTATGATTATTGATGGGCAATCTGATGTCAGACTTTCTTTCTTTTTTAAAGAAAGAAACACTCGTTTTTCCAAAAGGAAAAACAATACACCGTTGCTCTGCAACGCGTGTTCCAACACCCCAAAGAAAGAAAAATACCTTCTCTTTTGGGGCTTATGCGAAGGTGGCAGAATAGTTATGCGTCCGGCTGCAGAGTCAGTCTTTAAAAAAGGCACAAAAACGGAAACCGGTTCACGAGGGTGCAAATCCCTCCCTTCGCTTAAACCTTTTGTTAAAAAGAAGGAGGTTTTAACCACAGAAATATAAAATATTATTTTTAACAAAATTACAAAGCAACAGGACTCTCTCCACCATGCCAACTTTGTCTTGGCCTTACTCTTATTTTATAAAGCCTTTCCGAATTGTCATCCAAAATTAAGGCAACTCCTTTCAGTTTTGGTAATTCGTCAAGATATTTTTCTATTGAGTAGAGCATATAAGTTTGCATTATTGCTTTTAGAGCATCAATATCTCTCTGTGAAGTTAACCTGTGGGAAATAACCAAATCTGCCTGAGATAAAACATCTGAATGTAGTTTGTCAGGCATCTGTGTAATAAAAAATTGGGATATTCCAGGTTGTCTTCCCTGTCTGATTACTGTTAAGATAATATCTGAAGAGGCAGTTGCCCTTTCAGAGGGTATAAAATTGTGAGCTTCATCAGTAATAATCCAACATAAAGGAATTTCCCTTTCTTTTTTCTCCTCTTCCTCTATTATTGAAACTTCTTCTTTTCTTCTTTCTAAAACCCTTACTTCATAAATTTTTTTCATTAACAATCCAACTATTAAACTTTTTATATTCCAGCCAACACCTCCACCAAAAAGGCTGACATCAAAGATTGTAATTTTTCCTGGCTTCAAAAATTCATATACATCAGTACCTTGTTTAGAAAAAATTCCCCAGTTCTTTGCATTTGATAACATATTTTCAACTTTTAGTTTTATTTTTTCATCAAAACTTTCTTCTCTTATTTTTGCTCCAATATCTTCAATAGAATAATTCCCTTTCATTTTACTTAGAACTTTTGATAATAAAATTCCTTCCAATTCGTTTTCATCAAGACCTAAAGAGTAGCACCAGTCAGATGTAGTTAATTCACTAGGTTTAAAAGAAAAAGTTTTATCATATAAAACATCCATTTTATCAAATTTATCTTTTTGCCCAAATGGAATATATTCAAAAACACTAAATTTCTCTGGTTTCAAACCCCACGGGTAAAGCAAGTCTCTCTGTTTATTGTTTGGATATTTCATACTCCAAAAAATTCCCTGTGTATCAATTGAAACAACACATAGATTTCTTCTTATCTCATTAGGCAATTTGTAGATTTCTTCAGCAAAAACCTGGCTTGTATAACTTTTGCCGCTACCCCTCTTTCCAACAGCAACAATTACATGAGGCCTTAAAACATCAAATTTAATTTCAGAAGCAAGATGTGTTTCTGTTCCTGTTCCAACAATATTTTTCCCGATTGTTATTGTTCCTTTACTTCCAAACTTTTTCAAGTCATCCCAATCTCTTCCAACCCTTATTTCTGGCATAATTAAGCATATTATAGGTTAAATAAATCAAACACTTATCCTTCAGACGGTGCCCCCATTTGCTTCACAGATGAAGGAAGGCTTAAGTGAAAACACAGAGTAAATCAATAAAGGGCTTATTCTTTACTAAAGAAATACCTTCCTTTTTTAAAGAAAAATAGAAGATCGTTTTCCAAAGTCCAAAGGAAAAAGAATTAAACGCAATTCAAAAGAAATAAATATATACTTAACCGAAGGCAAGAAAACCACTTAACTGGATAAATTGCTCATAAAGAAGGTATATTCTGCAAATATACAACAGGCTTTAAGGTTTTACAAAAAGATAAAATTAAATAAAGAATATTCATATTTACAGGAATTATTGCAGTTAGATTCTAAACGATTAGAGTTCCTACCAATTGAGGTCTTGTGGGTATATCCTGCCTGATAGGGCTGTGAGTGAACCAGCCCAAAACCAAAGTTTAACTTAAAATAGCCAAGAAGTCTACTTCCAAAATCTTAGCCGATAATATAG
>JAGXOK010000001.1 GCA_023659935.1 Candidatus Aenigmarchaeota archaeon LH_S6
CCCTAGTGTCGCTTCGGCCACACTGGGTTTTTATATTTTTACTTAATTATTTTTATGTCTGAAAGAATTGTGATTTTCATTGATGGAAGTAATTTTTATCATGGATTAAAAAGAAATATTGGAATTAAGGATATAAATTTTCTAAAATTTGGAAAGAAGTTGGCAGGAGAAAGAAAACTAATTAAAATCTATTATTACAATGCACCACTTGATTAAAAAGCAGATCCAGAAAAATATAAAAAACAAAGAAAATTTTTTGAAAAATTAAGAAGACTTCCAAACTTTAAATTAATTCTGGTGAGATTACAAAAAAGAGTTATAGACGGAAAACTGGTTTATATTGTAAAGGGAGATGACATCCACCTGGCAACAGATTTAATTGTTTTAGCATACAAAAATGCTTATGATACAGCAATTTTGGTTTCAGGAGACGGATACTTTGCTCCAGCAATAAAAGCAGTTTAGGAAATCGGAAAACAGGTTGAGAATTATTATTTTAAAACAAGTGGCTCTTGGTACTTAAGACAAATCTGTAATAGCTCAGTTTTGATGGACAAAACTTTGATTTCTGAGTGTGCAGACTAAAAATTTGTTAAAGTGCAAAATTTATGAATATTTATCTTCTATTACCAGAACAAGATATTTCTATATAGTAGAAAATATATATTTCATTACCGAAAACTATATATAGTATTAAATACTATTATATTGTGATAAAATGGCAATGAAATTAGAATATGCTGGAGACGATAAATTATTAAAGAAGAGCTTTAAAAATCCTCTTGAGCTTTATTCTCACCATAAAATCGGTAGAGGAGAGGGAAATAATGATATTGTCCTAACAGAGTATGATAACAGGATTTCAAGGAAGCATGCAATGATTGATGCAGAAGGTGGATATATAGGTGATATAGGGAGTTACAACGGGACTTATGTTAATGAGGAATCCATAGGCCATCTTAAAGCTTCTGATCTTGAAGAACTTTCTAAAAAGTTAGAAGTAATTTGTAGGGACTATAAAACATATTCTGGGGGAGTTATATATGAATATTATCTAAGAAAATCCTTAAATCGTGGTAAAAAGGATTTAGAAGATGGGGATGTAGTAGTTTTCGGTGCACCAGAATATAAATTTCGTGTTTCTATAGGTGATGAAAATGGGTGAAGAAAATCAAGATGAGCAAAAAATACCTGAAGGAGTCTCAATGGGTGGGAGTGATCTATTTAGCAATTTTATGGGATTATTTTTTGACCCTGTTATGAGTTTTTGCGAAGGAGCTGGCATAGGAAATATAAAAATTGAGAGAACTAAATGGTCTGATATGCAAGACGCATATAAAAAATCTAATGGTTGGTATGGATATAATATGAAAGTGGACTGGCAACCAGAATATCCTAAAAAACCTGAAATTCCAGAAAGACCACCAAAAAAACCAACAGGAGTAGGACCTTATTTATTAAATAGTTATCTTTTTGGACAGATTGGTAAAAAATCTCTTGAAAACACACCACTTGAAAATTACAAAACAAAGAGATTTGAGGATAACTATGCAAAATTGTTTGGAAAATTATCAGAGGATGAAAAAGAATCTGTTGAGAAATATAGGCAAAAAATTGATGAGTATAACTAAAAACCATAATTTTTAAGTTAATTTTAGAAAATTATAAAAATCTTGGGAAACTCTTATAAAATCCTAAATTACTAGTGATTTTTCATAAATTATGTTTATAATCCATAAATCGCAGGTTATGGAGGTTTTTCAAAAGGTTTAACATATATAAAATAACTACTATATAATACAATATATATATTCCATTACCGAAAACTATAAATAGTTTTAATGTATTATATATTAGTGGTGAAAATGTTTGATGGAATAAAAGATCGGAGAAAAAGAAAAAAAAGCCAAAAAAAACAAGATAGGCAAGAAGAACAAAGGAGGCTAAAAGAACAAGATAGGCAAGAAAAAAAGAATCTAGAAGCAGAGACAAATGAGAAGAATGCCAGAGCCAATTTTTATAATAAAATAGATCCAAATACATCAATTGGTGAAAAAATGGCTAAAAAAATGATGAAAGAGGATACTGCAAAGACTATGGGAGAGATAGAAGAATCTATAGGAAAGGCCTTTAAGAATAAAGATCCCTTTAGGTACAAGGCAAACGATGCTATATATACTGCAATGTCACTTGTTGGAGATGAGAAAGAAGGTCTAAGGGCATATGGCGCTGCTTGTAGATATGGAGCAGAGACAGCATCTCGTTTAGGTGACGAAGAATTAAGAAAAGATTTTGAAGAATTAGCAAGAGATTACAATGATACACTGCTTGAATATTATAGGATGGAATTAAAGCCTGAAGAGAAGGAAGAAGAGAAGCCTGAAGAAGAATCCTCTACAAGGGAAGAAAAAAGACAAAGGACTGAAGAGGAGACTGAAGAAGCTGAAGGAGAGCTCCGTTATGAACTTATGGGATATAAAATACCTCCAAAGGACTTTGGTGATGAAAAAGAAAAGATGCCTAGAGGAAAGTTCTATACAAGAGAAAAGAAAAAAGGTACGTCTAGAGAAGAACCACCTACAAGAAACAAAACAGACTTGGAGAACTACATAAAAAAAGCTACATACTCAGATACCGGGGAAAATATTTTCTACGATATGGAAAAGGTAGGAGATTCATTGAAAGCAACATTTAAGGATGAAGATGAAAAAGATGTAAATGTCGAATATAATATGGTGACACCAGAGACATACGCTATAAGACAGGATGGATTTTCAAGAAAAATATCTGCATATTTACTTAACACTAAAAATATAGAAAGGTTAGTTAGTGAACAAAAATAATTTTATTTTTCCTTTTTTATTTTATTATAAGAAATGTAATTTTATCAAAATTTCCTTATCACTAAATTAGTCCGTTTTTCTTTAATTTATCTTCTGTATCTTTACTTGCTTTACTTTTTAAGTTTTGGTACTCTTCCTCAATTCGCTGAATCAATGTTTCTCTATCTCTTTCCATATCATCTATACGTGAATATATATAATTTTTTTCATCATCTTTAATAGAAGGTTTAGATGCTTTAGCAGTCTGCTCATTAATTCTCTTTTCTAAATTATTGAGTAGCCCTAAATCTTTCTTTAAATCTTTCTCTGAAGGCATCTTTTTTTTAAATTTTTTGTATAATTCCCCTGCTTTTTTAGAACCAGCAGAAGCTGATTCTCTTGAAATAAGTCTACTGATAAAAAATCCAGCCATCAGAAGGATTATCATTAGGTAAAGGTAACTATAAGCAAAAGGTGCGAATATTCCATAAAGACCTGAGTAAACAACAACTATATACATCACTATTGCAAGTAATCCTTTAGTCGTTAGGCCAGAACCTCGAAGGACAAAATCAACAGCAAAATATAAAAAAATAATCAAAATCACAGAAGGAACAAGTAAGTATTCAATTAGTAATTTATCTACTGGCATTGATTGGCAGGTTGCACCCAATTCTAACACACCGCAAATAATCTCCTTAATAGCCATAATAATTATCTTTTAATATAAATATGGAAGAGGAGAGGATAAGAAGATATAAATCTAAAATGGAAAGAATAACTACAAGAATCGAAAATATTAATGAGTGGAAGGATTCTATTCTTGAAAGTGAAATAAATAAATTAGCAACCTATAAGGCAATTTAGGAAGTAACTGAAGCCGCAATGAATATTACTGCTATGATTTTAAAAGATTCAAAAAAAATTCCTGAAGATATTAAAAAAGTTTTACAGGAATTAACTGGACTAAGAGATAAAGTGATTCATGAATACAATAGGGTAGATGATAAAATATTGTTGGAATCAACAGAAAGTGTTTTACTTTATGTACTTGATTTTGTAGAACTTGTAGAAAAATGGATAGAGAAGGATAATTAAGGAAGGAGCTCTCTTTTCTGAAAAACAAAGTTGTTGGAGTTTTGTTGTGGGGCTCTTATGTTAAAGGAGAAGAAACAAGCAGGAGTGATATTGATGTTTGTATTGTTGCTGGAAAGGAAACACTAATAAATATTCTTAAAGAAGTTTAGCACAAAGTAAATTTAGAAAAAAGAAATTATGATGTAAAGATTTTTGAAGAGTTGCCTTTGTTTTTGAAAATTGAAGTAATCAAAAAACATAAAATTATTTTTGCAAGAAACAAAGAAGAACTATTTGAATATTTTTATAGAAAACTTTGGGAAGACCAAAAGTACAGAAATGTTTTGACTAAATAAAAATTTTTGAATTAGAAAAAGTAATTTTATAATTTTGGTTTAATGGTTTTCATCCTTTTATCAACTAACTTCCTTTTTTGGCTTAAGGCTTATTCGTTGCTTCGCACCAAGTGTTTTATCCAATTTAACTAATAAAAGCTTTATATATACCTAAACTAATAAAATTATGGTAAGTAAAATAGAAATGGTAAAGGTAATAACGAAATCAAAGTTGATAACAGCAGTAAGGAAGAAAAGAAAAAAAGTTGTAGAGAGTTGGAATAAAGAAAAAATTGCAGAGCAACTTTCTTTCACTGAACTAAGAAAACTTTATGCAAGTTTTAAAACAAAAGTTAAACCAGCAAAGAAAAAAGTTACCAGGAAAAAACCAGCTACGAAGAAAACTAAAAAAAGAAGAAAATAATTTTTTTTTATTTATAATTTTTTTTAATTAGATATTACAATCAAGATTAAATTTTCTACCAATTAAAAAAGTTTAAAAAATAAAATTGATTTGCTCCTAACAACTCTCATTACATTTTATATCATCACTACACCACTCTTCTTCACTCGGACAACACTTACTATCAACAGTATCACATGTCCAGTCACCTTTTCCTAACCCAGATTGACAATCTTTATCTTTTCCACAACTAGTTCCTTCCACTATAGTTGTTCTACAACATTTGTTTCTACAAAAATACTTATTTAAACTTTTATCATCAAATTTTTGTTTGCATACAGTTAACAAATCATCAGGACTATCATCTCCTGTAACATCTTTTCCTGTCTCTATAGAAGATACATCGTCAGCATCGCAATTGTAGGCCTCCTCTAAAGTTCTACAACCGTTATTCCATGCATTTTCAACCTTGGTAGAAGATCCCTGTCTAAAACCTCCGGCAAAAAAAGCAGCAAGCATCAACAAAACCATCATTGCCAAGGCAATTATGACTACTGAATTTACTGGTAAGGCAATACCTTTTAATCTCATAATAACACTAAGTAATTATATATAAATACTTTACTTACTCTATTTTCTATGCTTTAAATGAAAATATTTTCATGTTACTCTATTTTTTCAACGACTTCCCTGAGTTTTGTCCTGATAAAATCAGACCTTGAAAGATAATTTTCTCTCTCAATCATTTTATCTATTTTCTCAACAATTTTCTTCGGCAGTCTAATTTGGACTACTCCCATATAATAACTAAATAAGAAAACTTTAAATACTAATCAATTACAGAACAATTACACGAGCCTTTTACAGGGTATTTTTATTAAAAAGGCTCGAGCCAAAAACAGAGAAATAAATTAGTAATGAGCCTTTTATGCAACCCTTTAAAAACACTGGTCTTTCAGACGGTGCCCCAATTTGCCTTGCAAATTAGGGAGGTCTGCACCCCAAACAGGGAAATTGGTTAATACAAGCCTTTTAGAAAAAGGCTCGAGCCAAAAACAGAGAAATATAATCAATTACATTTGAGAAAAATATTTGGAATTTCAGTTTGTATTATAAACCATTACGGAACCATCAAACTAACTCTTAACTATATCTTACCAATATTTTTATGAAACCAAACACAGAAAGAAAATTAGTTAGGAGAGGCTATTAAAATCAAAACACCATATTGATACTTGTGTAATTATTGAATCTGCAAAAGATACAAGATTAGGCAACATTTGTAAAAACTATCTTAATCTTATTGGATATAAATATAGAGGATGTTTCTCCTTACCTGTTGTTGGAGAATATTTTATAAAAGTAATAACTGATATAAAAGAGTTTATAAAACAGGAACAGATGTTTGAATATTTTCGTGATTTGATTAAAGATAAGAAAATAAATTTTTATACTTTGGAAAATGTTTCTCTAAAAATTAGGGTAAAAGAAATTGATATAAGAATTGAATCCATAGATGCTTCTATTGTTTCTTGTGCAATTGAAGAAAAAGCAATTTTGGTTACTTTAGATAAGGACATATTACACAATAAAAAAATAGAGGAGCAATACAAGGTTAAAATAAAACATCCAAAAGAATTATCTTAATTGTCATAAGATTTCCATAAAATGAAAAAATAATTATTTGTAAAACAATAAATAGGTTACCAATCTTTCTTTATTTCCTCAGCGGCTTTACTCTCTATGACTTTTAGCCATACTCTTTCCAACTCAGGCTCCTTAAATACAACTTTCTCTTTCTTTTCCATATTCTAAATACTTTTTAAAGTAATTATAGGGCCCGGCTGGAAGTTTTATTTTTCCTTGTCACAACTATCAAATTTGTTGATAAGTGATAAACTTATCAGAATAAATTACCTTACCCACCCTCTTAGTGGATTTGTTAATAACCGGATTAACTGGAAGAGGGGCATAGTTTAAATAATAAAAGAAATAAAAACAATTATGGGCTCAAAAAATTATGAATGGTATTTAAAAACAGATTTAACTGAGTTTGCAGGTAAATGGATTGTAATTGCTGATGAAAAGTTAGTTGTTAGTGGAAATGATGCGAAAATAGTTTATGATGAAGCAAAAAGGAAATATCCTGATAAAAAATTATCTATTGCCAAAGTTCCAAAGCCAGAGACCTTAATTTTAGTTTTAAAATGATAATTTTCAGATATAGGAAAGAAACCGGAATAATAGATGAAGTTGTGTATAGACCTGTTGCAAATATTGAATTTAAGAATAAAGATGATGAATGGATAGAACTACATCCATATATTGATTCAGGAGCAGATATAAGTTTAATTCCTTTGTCATTTGGAAAGCTTTTGGGTCTTGAAATAAACAAAGAGGAAATTAAGGAATTAGGCGGGGTTGGTAGAGATACGATTCCTGTTATAATTAAAATTATCCTTGTGAGGATTGGAGACTTTGAATTTGACTTAAAAGTTGCCTGGTGCCTAAAAGAGGAAGTTCCCGCACTTCTGGGCAGAAGTGGAATTTTTGAGAAATTTCATATTAATTTTAAGCAGGATGAAAAACTAATTGAATTTACTGAAACAAGAAAGCTTGATTAATTCTTTAAAAACTCAAAAGATTACAGAACAATTACACGAGCCTTTTATTGGGTATTTTTATCAAAAAGGCTCGAGCCAAAAACAGAGAAATAAATTAGTAACGAGCCTTTTATGCAACCCTTTAAAAACACTGGTCTTTCAGACGGTGCCCCAATTTGCCTTGCAAATTAGGGAGATCTGCACCCCAAACAAGTAAATTGGTCAATAAAAAACAGGAAGGCCGGCCAAAACCACAAAAATTTGAAGCAATTATAAACCTAAATATAGTAAAAATTTATATTCTATTTGGGTACTAATATTATGCCAAGAGAATTCAGATGTATTTTTGATACAAATATTTATGGATTAATTATAGAAAAGAAGATTTTATTTTCTGAACTTAAAAAAGCATTGGATAAGAAGAAACTGATAATATATGGTAGTGATGTCATAAGAAAAGAGTTAAGAAATACTCCTTTACACATGAAAGTTGGCTCAGAAAAATTGAGGTTAAAATTGCTGAATATATATGATAATTTTGTTGGAGAGAAAACTTTTGAAACAACAGATTTGGCGAGAGGTCTTGCAAAATTGTATTTCAAAGAATATAAATCAATAAAGGGGATTCAAAATTACAAAAAGATTTGGAATGATTTTTTAATTGTTGCTATTGCATCTCTAAATGATTTGGATATTATCATAACAGAAGACAATAAAACAATGTGTTCTCCCAAAGCAAAAAGAAGTTATAATAAAGTAAATATAAACAATGATTTAAATCTTTTTAATAATTTATGGACGTCTATATAATCCATTTAAGTTTTATAATTCTAGGTGGAATTTTAGCTTTAATCATCCCATACTATTTTAAAACTAGACAACAAAAATTAAAATTTGATTATTCCTATGCTTATTTTTTGCTACTAACAATAATAACCTCCTCTGCTGCATTAGTTCCAGAGATTAATTTAATAAATGGAAAAATAATTGTTCAGGATTTAATTTTGGGTTTTGGATTACAATCAATATTAAATAAAGGAAATAGAGAGAGAATTAGAGTTAAAGATAAAAAATTAAATATAAACAATTATGAGAAGAGATAAACAAATTTCTTAAAGCCGGAAACGGTTTAAAACTTAAAATGGGACACATAAAAGTTGAGGTAAAAATTGGGAATATTGAGAGAACAAAATCTAAAGAGATTGAGGGAATGACTGATACAGGAGCAACAAGGACAATTATTCCTGTTTCCGTAGCAAAAGAACTGGGATTAAAAGAGCTCGGAGAGGCAAAAGTTAAATCCGGGGCAGGTTATTTAAATCTCAAGAAGGCAGAGGCTTTTATTGAGTTGCAGGGAAAGGAAACAAGGCAGGTGATTTTAATTTCAGATTTTATAGACAAGGTTTTAATTGGTGTCCTGACTCTGGAAGACCTTGAATTTGAAGTGGACCCTTTGTCCGGAACATTAAAAGAGGGAGAATTGCTTTTTATTCATTATAATACCCGTCATTTATGGCGAGGATGAAAACATGGATTTAGATAGAGAAGTTATCCTTGTTATATATTAATCAATATTGATTAATTTATGGAAAAACAACAGAGAAAATTGGGTTATCAAAAATTAGATATAAAACTTCTGGAGAGAGAGATTATAAAACAAATTGCACCGAAAATTGAAGAGAGAATAAAATTTGAAGTTGTTAAGACAATTACTGATGCACTGGAAGAACAGTTTTATCCACCGGAAGAAATGATTAGAGAAGAATGTGTAAAAGAAATTGAAGAAGCGGAGAAAGAAAAGGGAAAAGTATTTAGTAACAAAGAGGAGTTAGAACAATATTTAGAAAATATGAGACAATAGTATGAACTATGAAATAAAAGAAAAACTTGACAAAAAATTAAGGGAATTGGCAAAAAGAGACAAAGTATTGCATATTGCTATACAAAAAAAGATAACCAAAATCTTAGAAAATCCTTATCTCGGCAAACCTCTCAGAAACATCCTAAAAGGGAAAAGAAGAGTTCATGTTGGTCATTTTGTTCTGATTTATGAAATTGATGGAGAAGCACTGAAAATAGTATTCCTGAATTTTGAACATCACGACAAAGCATACAAATAGAAAGTGGAATCCTGCATAAAATTTATATTCCGGAAAAATCTATGCACCCAAAACAAACACATTACGAATCAATTACAGAACAATTACAAATTAAGAGTGATATTTAAAACTTTAAAATAAATTATCTAATGAAGCAAAAGGTTTATGAACTGGTAATTAATCAAAGAGGTACCTCTTTGTTTCATAAAAGGACACACCGAACAAATGAAGGGGTGGTTGATAGCCCCGAATGTTCATTGTATAAAAAGGTGAAAAAATGAAAAAAATAAATATATTTGGAAAACAAATTTCAGCAATAATTTTAGGATTAACCTTAATGGCAGCTTTGGCTTCAGCAGGTCTTTTGACTTATTTCGGGATGATTACAGGAACAGCAGAGGTTAGCCAATCAGTAACTTTAGATAATAAGCAATGCGGTGGATCTTTCCCAGAATGTATAGTAGAAGGAGCATGGAATGGAGCTACTACAGCAGGAAATACAATTATAGACGCACACAACTTAAGCAATAATGCAGAAGTTCCAGCAACAGTAGACTTCAACACAACTTGTGAGAATTCAATAGGGGCTGATAGTTTATCACCAAGTACAGATGAATACATAGATTGGGCAACTCATTGTGATGGAATAACAACAAGATATGTAGAGTACTTTGACGATGCAGGAGCAGATTTGAATAGTTATGAAGCACCAGCAACAGCAGATTGTGATATAACAGTAGATACTTCTGGAAGTATTCAAACTGCAATAAGTGGTGCAAATTCTGGCGATACAATTTGTGTGGAAGCGGGGACTTATGATGAGACAATACTGATAAATAAAAATGTAAACCTTGCAGGGGCAGGCACTGATAATACAACTATTGACGCATCAGGTGTAGAAGTGCAGGCGGCAATAAATGCCTACTCCCAGTCCTCCGTCTCTGCCGTAGCGATTACCGCGAGTGATGTCACATTTCAGGGTTTTACAGTGAAGAATGCTGGAGTAGGTGTTTCTGGTGTTGACGCTAGAGGCATATTCGTAGGTGGACAGTCAGATCTCACTGGTGTCAAACTGCTGAATAACAAAGTGATAAATAGCGAAGCTAGTGGAATACAGGTCCAATACGCTGAGGTCGAGGTAAAGGATAACGAGGTGACCAACAACCAGTGGGACGGCTTTGTAAGCTTTAACCTCGAGATTAGCACCATCTCGGATAATATCTTCTCCAACAACGGACCTAGCGAGCAAGAAGGTTGGAACGATGCTGGGATAGAAGTCGGATTGGTTGACGGCGCTACTGTAGCCATTTCCAGCAATACCATAAAGAATAATGGAGGTAGTGGCCAGTCCAATGGTGTCGGCATTTACCTCAGAGAGGGCATCACTGCCAATGAAGATGTCACCATTGAGCAGAATGTCATCAACACGAACGGAGACTATGGCATCCTATCTAAAGCCAACCCTTCCAAGATAGATATCCACTACAACAACATTGTCAATAATGGTGAATACGGTGTAAAGAATAACATAGCGAATGACCTTGATGCCACCAATAACTGGTGGGGCACAGATGGTATAAGTGTTTCAGAAAATGTAAATGCAGATTGGATGACAAAGACAGATATGACATTGGCAGCAGGAGAAACAGATTACTTCGGAATAGTTAACGAATTCGATATTGCTTTGATTCCAGATAGCTATACAATAAGAACAAAAGTTATTCCAGTACAGTAAGTTTGGTAAACTAAATAGCTGAAAAAGATTTTTTTTTCTTTTTTTTTAATTTTTTAAATTTAAAATGCTGAAAACCCGAGAGGGGATAAATTTAATATGAGAGGAAAAACCAGGAAGTTTAGGGTAAATTTAAATTTATTTGCAGTCCTGTTTATCTCTTTTTTTCTTGTTAATATTGGTTTTGGTGCCACTTTGGATTCCTATGGGACAGTTTCCGGCACAATTACAATTTTGGATAATGTCCCGCCGGAAATTTCAAATGTTACTTATCTTGTTGCGACCCCTGGAGAGCCAAATAACAGGAGTGTAATAATTAGGTGGGAAACAGGTGAAAAGGCAGATTCTACTGTTGAATTTTTGGAAGGGGGGAGTTGGTCTGTTAAGGCAAGTAATTCTTCTTTTGTTGAAAACCACAAAATAAAAATCTCCGGGCTTTCTGAAGGAAACTACACTTTCAGAGTAAATAGTTCAGATGATGAAGGCAATAGTGCAGTTTCTGGTAATTACAGTTTCACAATTGAAAAGATGAAAGAAATTAGTGGGCATGTTGTGATTAATGAAATAAGTTTAGGGGCAAATAATTTTGAATGGGTGGAATTGTATAATCCCACAGAAGAAGATATAAATTTTAGTGAAAAAGTTCATCTTGTATATTATTCTTCAGGCAGGGATTGGAATGATTCTTATAGACCTGCAGAAAAGAAATTATCTGGAATTATTCCTGCCAAAGGTTTTTATTTGGTTAAAATTGATGGGAATGGCACAACTGGAAAACCAGATTTAGAACCAACTCCAGATTATGACTGGGATTATAAGGGAGATGCAGATACTTTATCTAATAGCGATGGCACAGTAGCAATTTTCCCTTTTGACCCAGACATAAAAAACGCTGAAGTAGCAAAAACAGGAAGAATAGATGCTGTTGCTTGGGGTGAAGTAAATCTTAAAGAAGGCTCTTCTGCACTAGTCCCACAAAAAAATAAAAGTATTGAAAGAAAACTCCATGGCTATGATACAGATAACAATTCCGCAGATTTTGTTATCAGGGAAACACCAACCCCGACAAATTCAAGCCCTCAACAAGTGCAAGAAGCAGATATTGTTTTAAACGAGTTCCTGCCAATTGCCGGGAATTATTCTGAATTTATTGAATTTTACAATAAAGGAAGTGGCTCTGCAAATATGGAAAACTGGACAATTGAAACAAACAACCACAACATTACAATAAATGAAAGTATTCTGTTGGCTGGATTTGAAAACACAACGATTGGAGCAGAGGGTTCTGACAGTGAATGGCTTGTTATTGATTTATCAAAAGTTGGGGGTAATTTACTTAGAGAAAATGACACAATAACTCTTTATGATAATGAAAGCAGGGAAATAGATAAAGTATCCTACACAAATGCGACAATGCAGGATAAATCTTATGCAAGAATGCCCGATGGAGAGCCAAACTGGGTTGACCCACTTCCTACTCCAGGGAAACCCAATAAACTGGAAAATCAAATAATAGGGGAACAGATTAATGAAACAGGAGGAAATCAAACCGTAAACCAATCTATCAATAATACTGCAAATCAGACTTATAACATGACCAATCTAACTTCAAACCAGACAGAAGGAAATGACACAAATTTAACAGAAAATATAACTTATAACGGAACAAATCAGACAAATTCAACCTGTAAAGAAAACCAAACTGGAAATCAGACAGAAGGAGCAAATGAAACCAAGCCAAGAATAACAATAATTTCTCCTGAAAATAAAATTTATAACCTTACAGAAATAGAATTAATTGTTGAAACTAGAGGAGAAATCCAGGAATTGTGGTATTCTTTGAATAATGAGGAAAATGTGAGCTTTGAAGCAAATACAACAATAAATACCCGAGAAGAAACAAATTATCTTGTTGTCTATACAAACACAAGTTTTGGGGTTATAAATGAAGAAGTATATTTCTCTGTTAATATTTCCGGGGAGGATTTGGGTAAGGGTGAAGAAGACTTAACTAATAACTTAACAAACCAGAGTAATCAAACACAAAACAATCAACCAGATAATGATACTATTTCTCCAGATGTAAGTAACACTTCAAATAATTCAGTTACACAAGGAAATGACTCAGATGAGATAAACAATCAATCAAATACTCCTGAGGAGATGGAAATGGTTGAGGAGGATTCTGGGGAAGAGGAGCCTTTAGATGACAAACAGGAGGAAACAGGAGAAAGTGAGCAGGTACATTCTTCAGAAGAAGAATTACAGGAAGAAACTGGTTCTGAAGAAGAAGGAAATTCAGATGTTGAAAAAGACGATAAAATTGAGGATGAAAGGAAAACTGCGAAAGTTGAAGAAGAAGTTGAGGGTGTTGAAATGGTTAATAATGTAGATCCGGAGGAGGAAACCGAAGAATATAAAAAAGAAGTTAAGGAAGCTGTAGGTTCAGGGGGTGGAAAATGAAGAATAAATTTTTTTTGATTGGATTAATCACAATTTTGCTAGTTTCAAATATTAATTTTGCTTCTGAAATTTATCCTTCTATTTATGATAACATTAAAGTGGAAAAGAGCATCTCTGAGAGTCTTGTTGCAGGCTCAACAGACCAGATTAAAATCTCTTTTGAAAGTTTAGTCCCAGTAAATAACACACTAGTTGTAATGGTAAATATTAGTTCTGAAATACCAATAGAGTCAAATGATTTTCAAATAAAAGGAAAATTAAATTCAACAATTATAAATACAGATTACTCAGAAATAAAAAATTTTTCCTGCTCTCAACTAAGCACAAAACCGGGAATATTTTACTGCCTGAATCTAACTGATATAGAAGTAAAAAATTGTTATGAACAAGGAAATATAACAATTTGTAATGTTACTGGAAATAAAACAAATCCAGTTTTACCTTTATCTGAAAATAAACTAATTTTAAATGTAACTCCAAATATAGCTCTAAAACCAGTGGATTATTCTTTTAAGGTCGGACTTTTTTCCGGGATAAGAATTGAGAATATATTAAAAGAAAATCAAACTATAACTTTAAGGAAAAATATATCAAACTCTACAAAATTCTTAAATGAACTTTTGGAACTTAATCTAACTTCAGAAGAAAATAAAACCATATCTTTAAATTTAACTTTCTACAATCTTAGTTTGAAAAACTTAAACCTGCCCGGGATTTCAATTCCTATTTTATTTGACCTTTCTGCAAATGACACAGAGAACCTATCAAATATAGAGATAAATATTAATTACAGTAAAATTGGATTACCTTCAAATTTTAATGAATCCAGTATGGAATTATACTATTATAATAAGACCACCTACACTTGGGAGAAAATAGAAGATTATAGTGTAAATAAAACCGGAAAATATATCTGGGCAAAGTTACCTCATTTAAGTTTATATGGAGCATTTGGAGAGAAAATTATTATTCCAGATATTTATACTGCAGGTGGAGGTCACCCTGTAGAATTAAGAAAATCCTATTTAACAATAACCCCAACAGGAGCAACAATGGAGCAAAATAAAACCAGAGATTTTGAGATAGAAGTCAGAAATATTGGGAACAGGGATATAGAAAGTTTTGAAGTGGTTGCAGAGGATTCTGAAGTAGAAAAATGGATTAATATAACTCCAAGTGAGGAAAAATTAGGGGTTGGAGAGATAAAATTCTGGACAATGACAGTTTCTGTCCCCTCTGAGGCAGAACCTGGAGTTAAAGGTTTCACAATTTATGCAAAAGGAGATAAACTCTCTTTATCTGTTAATTTTACCTTAACAATTGTAAAGAAACCAGAAGTTTTTATAAAAGAAGAAAAACCAGAAATTCCTGAAAATATAACTGGTCTGGCTCCAACCAACCTAACAGTTGTAATCAATGATGGAGTAGAAACAACAAATTCCAGAAATGTAACTTTAACTTTCTCAGCAACAAATGCAACACAATGCAGATTGAATAATGATGGAATAAGCTGGAGTAACTGGTTCAATTATACAAAAACAAGAGATTGGACTTTATCAGAAGCCCCGGGAACAAAAACAGTTTATTACCAGTGCAGGAATAAATTTGGTAATTCAACAATTGTTTATGACACAATAGATTTTGTTGCTCCAAAAACAACTCTCCCAACAGGTTATGCTATTTTAACAAACCCTGCTATTTTAGGTTCAATAATTGGAGGAATTTTATTGGCAATATTGGCTTTCTTGAGGTATAGAAGAAAACTTGGGATAAACAAGGAGTTAAAATAATGTGGGAAAATATTTATATTATACCCCCAAAGGAGTTGGGTAAAGAAAATAACACAAATGAAATTCTAGCAATTTTCTTATACAAGAAAAAGGATTTAAAAAAATTGAAATAAAGCAATATACCTATCCAGTTTCAAAAATTATAAATAGTTAAGTTTACATTTATTATTTATGGGAATTGCAACTAAATTAAAAGAATATGTTGAGGATGGTGAAGTCTTAACCTATGAAATTATTAAAGATTTCAATCTCACCTCTGAAACCTCCCTGAAAGTTATTCTTTCAAATATGATTAAAATGAAAATCATTTTATCTCCTAAAAAAGGAGTTTATGTGTCTAAAAATTTTAATCCTTTTAAAATTGCCCCCATCTTAGAGCCAGGATATATTACATTAACCACAGCATTTTATCATTACAATTTCATCTCCGAATATCCTTTCAATATATATGTTGGGGCTAAAAAATGGGCGGAGTATAGTTTGGGCAATTATAAATTTATTTATTTCCCCACCACAAATTTCAAATTTATTGACTTGGAAAGTAAAATTGCATTACCGGAAAAAGCTATATATGATTCTTTAAAATATTATAAAATTGTCCCTTTCAAGAAAACATTAGAAGCAATCCATCATGCAAGAAAGGTAAATTGGGATAATTTCTTGGCACTACTTTCTGAAGAAAAATCTTCTTTTTTACAAAGAACAGGTTATTTATTTTCAATTCTACCAAAAAAAAATAAAAAGATTAAAGAAGTAATAATTTTCTGCAAACAAAACATGAATAAAGAATCTAAAATTTATCTTTTTGGAAGAAGTAAAGGAACTTTTATAGAAGAATGGAATATTATAGATAATATTAGGGAAGAGGAATTATTATCATGGTGGAAATAGTTTTTAATAAAGAAGAAATAAAAAAATATTCAGCAGAGGCTGGTTTAGGATTCAATTTTATAGTAAAGGAAGCTTTTTTATTTTCAATCCTGGATGTTTTGAGAGATTATGATATTGTGTTGAAAGGAGGCACCGCAATAAACAAAATATTCCTTAAAGATAAACAAAGATTTTCAGAGGATTTGGATTTTGATACGAATTTAGGTCTAAAAGAAATAACGCAGATATTGCAAAAAGAAAAATTGAAAATAAAGAAGAGATATTATACAAAACATGCTCATGGTTTTGAAATTGCTTACACCTATGAAAACATAAAAGATGTTATTAGACTGGATTTTTCAATGCCAATAAAAGGTAATTGTTCTATTTCTACTTTAAAATCTGAGTTTTTACCTTTATCTATAAGATTTAGAGCTTATACTTTGAAGGAACTAATAAAACAGAAAGAAACAACTTTCTTAAATAGAAAGGAGTGGAAAGATTTATATGATCTCTTCTGGATTTCAAAATTTTACCCAGACCAATTTAAAATTTCGGACAAAAAAAAATTTATAGAAATTTTAAGTAAAATCAAAGTTCCAAAAATTGCAAATGCCTATATACCATTAAAAAATAGAATTGAGGGGAGGATTATAATTGAAGAATTTTTAAAGACACTAACCAAAAAATAATAAAAATGTTTCAGCTGTGGCAATCCTGCTAATCTTATACTTAACCAAAGGCAAGAAAACTCCCGATTTAAATCGTGTAGCTCAATTGTCCTTCAATACTTTTAAAACATAATTAAATATGGACATACAGGTCCTGTATTGTCTTCTGGGTATATCTTGGAAGACGGGGTTGCTGACCCTACAATAGTGAAATAAGGCGTCTGAAAAAAGTGACTCAGCCCTAAACTAAAGCGTGTCAGATCAAAACCTCTGCTATGGTAAGTTTTGTTAGCGACTTTAGAACCTCGTTAGCCTTCTGTATTCAAAACAGTGTTTTGGTTAAGGAAGCTCCTGAATTTATTCAGGGAGAGGAAGTCACTGTACAAAAAGAAACTTGGGATAAACAAGGAGTTAAAATAAAGTGATTGTTGATAATAATTAAAATACAATATTATGCCTGAAGATATTTCCAATAATAATGTTATCACAGAAAATGAGCATAAGTTTATAAAAGTATATTCAGATATCCCTGTAAGTTTAAGGAGAGAAATTATCCTTGTTATAGATGATGAACCACTCACTTGGAATGCTGCTTATGTGGAAATTAAAAACAGGACAAAATTAGGAGAAAGGATATTGGGTAAATTAATAGAGTTGGAGTTTATATAGATTATGGGTGGAAAATCAGTAAGAACAGGTGATTTTGTTGTTATTGAGAAAAATAATAATCAATGGAAAGGGATTATAATACAGGTTGGTAGAAATTTGATAACCTTGAAATTGAAATCAGGGTATAACATAGGAATTAGAGTTGATAATAAAACAAAAATAGAAAAGACCATAGGAGAAAAAATAGAGAAACACAAACCAGTAAAATTTGAATTAAAGTTTGATAAAACAAAACCTTTAGTTTCTATCTTATCTGCAGGGGGGACAATTGCTTCCTCAATTGATTATAAAACAGGAGCAATCTCATCTTCTTATCCTGCAGAACAGTTGGTAAATACTGTCCCAGAATTAGTTAATTTTGCAAACATAAAAACAGAAAAGATTTTAGAAGAAATGAGTGAAAATTTGATTCCAAAAGATTGGAAAAAAATTGCAAATTCTGTTTTTAAAGAGTTGAAAGAAAGTGAAGGAGTTATTATTACTCACGGAACTGATACTTTGAGTTATACTTCCTCAATGCTATCCTTTATGTTAAGAAATCTGAATAAACCGGTTGTGGTGACCTTTGCACAGAAAAGTTCTGATAGGGGTTCTTCAGACGCATCAATGAATTTAATTTGCTCTACAATAACAGCAACAAAAAATCTTGCAGAGGTAGTTGTTGTTGGTCATGGGACAGTAAGTGATGATTATTGTTTAATTAACAGGGGAACTAAAGTCAGAAAGATGCACTCAAGTCAGAGAAATACCTTTAGGCCAATAAATACCTATCCAATTGGAAAAGTTTATCCTAGCGAAAAAGTAGAGTTTTTAAGTAAATACAGAAAAAAGGAAGAGGTAAAAGAAGAGCCTTACTTAGATGACAAAATTGAAGAAAAGGTTGCAATAATTAAGGTTTATCCAGGAATTAATCCAGAAATAGTTGATTTTTATGTTGATAAAGGTTACAAAGGACTCATCCTGGAAGGAACAGGGTTAGGGCATGTTAATACCGGAGAGATATCAATGTTACCCCAGATAAAAAGGGCAATCGAGCAAGGAGTGATTGTAGGGATGACAACTCAAACAATCTATGGAAGAGTTAATCCTTATATTTATTCTCCTGCAAGAGTATTATCAAACTTGGGAGTGATTTATTTAGAGGATTTACTCCCGGAAACAGCTTATACAAAGTTGATGTGGGTTTTAGGCCATACTCAGAATAAAGAGGAAGTGAAAGAAATGATGCTGAAAGATGTGGCAGGGGAATTTAATAAAAGACTGCAACCTAATCAATTTTTATATTAAGTGATTCCTGAATGACTTCTATTAAATTCTTTCCCAGTTACCTTTTTCTATCTGGGCTACTTTACATAAGATTCTCCAAAAAGTAACTCTGTGTAGTTAGGTATACACTTCATCGGGTGTGATTGTATGTGGTAAACTGCACCTTCTGGTTTTTTTCTTCTCTTGGAGGTACACGAATAACTGCCTTGGATATATTTTCTAAAGGAGAACCTTCTGAAGTAAAACTAACAACATTTGCTCCTTGTTCCCCCCTATCTTTGCAGCATTTAAGGGAAAATCTTCACCTGAAACTGAAAAAATAATGAGACTATCACCTTCTTCCAAAGCTATTTCTCCTCTATCTCTAAAAAAATATGTTGGTCTTTTCTTGTCTTTCTCAACACAATGAGAGAATCTGGTAGCAAACATAGAACCATACTCTCCTGAAAGTCCAGTTCCTACAATAACATTGTTCTAAAGGAATGAAAAATTGAGTTATATGCAGATATTTCTGTAATTTCATATTCTTCTATTTTGTAAGTTTTATTTGCTGTATTCAAAAATCTTTCTGCAATTTTAATGGATTTCTGGATTCTTTCATTTGCTTTATAATCTTTTCTTATCAAACCTTTTTCCAAGCACTCTTTAAAGTTCATAATTCCACTCCTTTGATAAGAATATAATTTTTTAAAACACTATTTGAAAAAGAGTCATTTTTTTTCTTCATAGTTTCCCATTTATAATAAGGAATAACTGTGAGTTGAATTTCCTTATTGCTCTTATTTTTTATACTTATCAATTTTTTATTGTTTATATCTTTGTTTTCACCAATTACCAGAATATCAATATCACTTTTTTCATCAAAATTTCCAGAAGCATAACTTCCATATATTGCAAGAGAATCCTCGTTTTTAACAATTTCTTCTATTCCTAGTTCCTTTAAATATGTTAAATAGTAAGCCTTTTTGTATTCTCTTGAAATATAATTTTCATTGTCTAGTCTGAATAGTTTTAAATTGGCTTGTTTCTTTTCTTTTAAAATATTTTCTTTTCTGAGTAAATAACAGTAAGTTTTTGCACTGCCAACACTTATCCCTAATTCTCTTGACAATTTCCTTATATGAATCTCTCTTGATGGATTCTTTAAAAAGAATTCCAGGACCATGAATCCAACAAATTTCCTGAATTCTGATAGCATAACATATTAAACAATTGTTTAATATAAAAAACATTTGTTATCTTAAATTATTCGTATCTGCTAATGGGGTTTCAATTTTTTAAAAAACGTAAAATCAATACTTGGAGTAGAAACCAGTTAGCAGGATATATAACCTATAAATCAGAAGATAGAGGAAAACCAACTATAAAAGTAAATCCTTACAAAAACAAGCCAGAGATGTTCTAAATGTGGGTATATCAAAAAAAGTAATAGAAATCACAAGATTCCATATCAAGTTTTCAGATTTGAGAAATCTGAGCCTATAATTTAGATAAACTTTAAAAGATTATGGACCTGTAGCTCAGTAAAACTGCAAACAGTTTCCTTTAGAAATAGGCTTGATAAGCTTTCAAATTGCAGTTTTGGGTAATTGGATAGAGCACTTGCCTCCTAAGCAAGGGGTCGTCGGTTCAAAACAGGGGCTTTTTTACTTGAGGTTTTTGGAATAAGTGACAAAAAGTCAGTCAACCAAAAACAAATAAAAGTCTCTCTGAGAATCCGACCAGGTCCGCTTTTTAGAAAATGAGAATAATTAAAAAAGAGAAAGAAGAAATAAAATTGATTCCAGAGAACCTAAAGGATTTGTGGTTTCTATACAACAGATTAGATAATTTGGTGATTGAGCAGAAAAGTTTGAGGACAAAATCAATTAATAGAAGGGGGGAAATTTTAAAGGGGAAAAAAATTCCTCAGATAATTGCAATAAAACTTGAGAAAAAAAAGTGGGAAAGCGACAAAATCAGGGCAACAGGAAAAATTGTCTCAGGTTCGGACAAAAACAAGTATCATTCTCTAAATTTGGAAATAGATAAAAAGTTAAAGGTAGAGGGAGAATTAAAAAACCTGCCAAAGGAAGAAAAATATGAAATTTTAATCTGTGTTGTTGATAAGAAGAGGGCAGATTTCAGAATTTACAAATCCGGAAAACTCAGGGAGACAAAGAAAATTCCTTCAAAAGGCAGGGAAAATAATTTTTATAAAGAAGTTGCTTCAAATTTAAAAAAAGAAAGCAGAGAGATTTTAGTTGCTGGCCCTGGAAACACAAAAGATAAAATTTCAAAGTTGTTAGATAAAGATGTTGTATTGGATAACTTGTCTTACAGTGGTGAAAAAGGAGTTAAAGAATTGCTAAAAAGGGGGAGTATTAAAAGAATAATTGAAAAACTTAGAGACCGGCAGGAGGCAGAAATAGTTAAAAAGTTTCTCGTTGAGATAAAGAAAAATCCAGAGAAAGTGTGCTATGGATCAGCTGTTGAAACACAAATTAAAAAGTTCAAAGAAATTCTAATTTTAAGCCCTCTAATTACAAAATATGAGAGAATTTTAATTGAGGCAGAAAAAAATGGGACAGAAATAAATATTGTTCGGAGTGAAAAAGAATATTGTGAGGAAGTCAGAAAGTTTGAAATTATTGGGATTTTATGGTGGTAGGAATTATGGAAGAATACAAAAAAGAATTTATTGATTTTTTCTTAGAAAAAGAAGCTCTGAAAATAGGCAAATCTGAGTTGAAAAATGGAAGGGTTTCTCCATATCCTGTGGATATAGGAATGTTTGATGATGGAGAGAGTATTAGGAAGTTAGGATATTCTTATGCAAGTAAAATAGCAGATAGTTTTAAACCAGAAGAATATGATATCATATTTGGACCTGCATATAAAGGAATTCCTTTATCAGTAGCAACTACTATCGCTTTAAGTAGTGATTTTGGTATAAACAAGGGCTATTCTTTTAACAGGAAAGAGCCAAAGGGTCATGGTGAGGCCCCCAAGGAAGACAGACAAAAGAACTGGATAGTTGGACATAAAATTGAAGATAGGGATAGAATTCTGATGATAGATGATGTTTTCACAACTGGGGGTACGAAATATGAGTCTGTTGATTTATTGAATAGAGTCGCGGATAATCTCCATTATGTAGGATTAATTATAGCAGTTGACAGAAAAGAAATTGGAGAAGATGGGAAAAGTGCAATTAAGCAATTTGAGCAGAAAACAGGAATACCTGTTGAGTCAATTGTAAATATAACTGAAACAAAAAATTATTTGTCAGATAAAGGAAAAATTTCTGAAGGAGATTTAAAAATAATTGATGATTATTTAGGAAAATATGGAAGAGATTAAGAGAAATTTATAAAATCAAAAAAAACCCTTAAAAATACAATAATTAGCAAATCAACAAAAATACTTATCAAAGCAGCACTTAAATCCCCACTCACTAAATCGCTGCTACAGCAATTGTTTAAAATAGGAATCAATAAAAACAAAAATCAGTATGGCTTTTTGTGGATTAAAAAATTATCCGCCGAGAGCAGGATTCGATTGCATAAGCCTTTCTGGTTAATTCCTCTATTGCAACCTTACAAACAGGAAATTGGTTAATAGGGGGTAGGTAAAGGTAAAAGCGGAAAAATGAAATTGGTTTTGGCTTGAATCTTTCGCTTAAATTTTTTCCCAAAAAAGGCTTTACCTGCGTTTCCTTACGGAAAACTAGTCTCAAGCCAGCCGCGTTAGGTCGCAAATAGCACCATCTGGGGTGCAGTTCTTGTTTTTTCAGAGAAAAAACAGATGTTCTATCTTTGATAGAACAACCTTTTTTAAAGGATTGCTTAGACCACTCCGCCATCTCGGCATAATAAGTTAAATAATTAATTTTTAAGAGTAATTTAATATCCCTGATATAATTGATAATAATAAGAAATAATATTGCAAAATTCTGTAAGGGATAGGGTCCAAAAAAAGAGCTTTCTTGATAAAAATAAAATAGATGAACTTTCTTTGGAGGATAAAGATTTAATCAAAGATGAGATTATCTATTAAAAAAACTCAAGCAAAAACAGAGAGATAATTTTGTTATCTGTGATTCAGATCCTGTAAATTCTTAAAAGTTATTATTAGTTTACTCTAATTTCTTTTTTAGATAAATTCTCTCAATTCTTTCCATTTTTTTGAATTTATCCAGTTTTTTAATTACTTCTTGGGGCAATGTTTCAAAAACTCTTGACAATTTAAAAGTATCTAATCTAGATAATTCGTTCCACAGGTTATTTTCTCTTATTATTTTTTCAACTTGTTCTCTTTTTTCATCATTCTTCCTAGGAAAAGTTGCAACATCTTTCACCCAGATTCTTGAGATACAACCAGAGCCATTAACAGAAGTCACTCCTTCTCTTTTACTATATTTTATAAGAGCCTCTTTTACCTGCTCAATTTCAGAATCAATTTTATTAAGAAATCTTTCCCTCTCATTTTTAAGTTTTACATATTTATTCACCAAATTCACTCCTGGTTCCCCAAGGAATTTGTTTGATTCAAGAGATTCTGTTTTTACCAAGTGTTTCTGTTCTGGGCATATATCCCTAAACTCGCACCAGTTGCAAAGATTTGAAACTTTTTGCTTAAATTCTTTTTCTTTTTCTATTCTTTTTATTAATTCTATTGTGTCTGATTTTAATTTTTCAAGTTCTCTCTCTGTTTTTTCTATAGTAACCTCCTTGTCTGCGGACAGAAAATGCCAAACTAATTTTACTCTTTTTGCATCCTGATAATTTTTAAGAACTGCAATTGCATAAAGAGCAAGCTGCCTGTCCCTATGCAAATATTCTTCTCGAGGAAGTTCAAAACTTGTTTTGTAATCATGAATTTCATATTCTCCTTTTCCTGTTGACATAAGTCTGTCAATGAATCCCTGTAATTTGTATTTTCCTTCCAGGTCAAGGGAAATAATTACTTTTTTCTCAAGACCTATTATTTTCCCTTTATCAAATGGATAATATCTATTATAATAATCCTTAAGATATTGCTCGCCCATTTTCTTGAAGTTCTCCTTGGTATATTCTTTTTTTACAATCAGGATTGAATCATTCCAGTTTTTATTCCACAACCTGTTGTAAAATTGTAGTATTTCTTTAAGAGAATTTTCTTTCTTAAATTTAATATCTTTGTACACTTTTTTAAGAGTCATATGAACCATATTTCCCATAAATGCCTCCACACCCTGCTGAATCTTTGGCTCTAATCTATCTATATATTTGAATTTAAATTTCAGTGGACACTGCTCAAAACAGGAGAGCCTTGAATGTGAATAAATCATAATTAATACTAAAAATTTCTATTGGAGAATGAAGTGTAATTGATAATACCCTTATTTTTAAAGGTTGACAAAAGTTGAACTATTTTAGAAATTTATCTTTAAATTTTGATATATTGAATTTTAATTTTCGATAAAAAAACAAAAATTCCTGGGTTTCCTTTTTTATGTAATCAAGAATTTTTTTGTATTCTCTATCCTTATACCATGCAGGAATTATTGCTCCTGAATGTTCCTTTCCTGTAAATTTATCCAGGCTACAACCTTTAAAATTAAAACCATTCATTGCCAGACATATTGGTTTGAGATCAATTACAGGCAAATTATGATAAATAAACCAATTATTATAATTAATTCCATAGATTTCTGCCCTATGCTTGAATATACCCAAATCAAAACAAACATTAAAACCAACAGGAATAAATTTCCATTTGTTTTCTGGGCATAGAATTTTTGAGAATTTTTCTATAATCTCTTTTTCAGAGGACTCCCATTCCTTTAAGATTTTTAAATCTCCGACAGGCCCTCCATACTTGCCGATTTCCTGGTATTGAATTGTTATAATCTTACTTTTTTCTGGGTCAAATGGAACCCTCTCCTTCCTTCTTAATTTTTCCACAATTTCTGGATCAGTATATCCTATCTCTATATCAAGATAATATTCAGACATATTCTTTCAAGATAATTGAGTATAGTTTTTCAGAGGCCTGCAAATTTTTTATAACAGCTTCTTCCATTTTCTGATAGTCTTTATTTTTATAAAAATCCAAAATTTTTTCTTCAGGAACAGCCATAATATTATACCTCTGACAATAATACTTAAAACTTTTTATTTCTTTTTTTAAAAAAATCAAAACTGCAAACAAATCCAAAATATTAGAACGGTTTAATTTTAGATAAAATTCATCAAATTTTTCCAGAGAAGAAAGTTTTAATAATAAAAGAGGAAAGTCAAATTTCAGTATATTATACCCAACAAATATTTTGTCATTTTCTTTTAAAAACCAGTCTCTAAAATTTTTAAGGAGATTTTCTTCACTACTAAATTTCCAACTCTTCCAGATTCTTATATTACTCAGGCCTCTCTTCTTGACCTGAATAGTTAATATTTTTGCGGAATAGGATATTCCCTCAGTTTGAATATTTAGAAAGAGCATAAAAGACTTAAATAATTTATAGATATGAAACTTAATTTATTAAAAGATATAATTATGTTTGAACTTTGGACGGAGAAATACAGGCCAAAAAAACTGGATGATATAGTTGGTCAGGAGGATACAACAAAAAGATTAAAGGCATTTATTTCAAAAGGCTCAATTCCAAACCTGCTATTCGCTGGGATACAAGGAAGTGGTAAAACAAGTACTGCTTTAGCTTTGGTTAATGAAATTTTTGGGAATACGGAGAATTTTATTGAGTTAAATGCCTCTGATGAGAGGGGAATAGACACAGTCAGGATAAAAATAAAAGATTTTGCAAGAACAAGGCCAATTGGAGAAGGAAGTTTTAAGATTATTTTGCTTGATGAGGCTGAGGCTCTTACAAAGGATGCCCAGCAGGCTTTAAGGAGAACGATGGAAAATTATTCTGAAACCTGCAGGTTTATTCTAGATTGTAATTATTCTTCAAAACTAATTGAGCCTATCCAATCAAGGTGTGTGGTTTTTAGGTTTAAACCCCTTAAAAAAGACTATATCAAAAAATATTTGGAAAAAATAGAGAAAGGAGAGGAACTTAAAATAGAAGAAGATGCTATAGAAGCAATTTTTAAGGAGTGTGGGGGTGACTTGAGAAGAGCAACAAATATTTTACAGGCTTGTGCTTCAATGAACAAAGAAATATCAGAGAATAGTGTTCTTGAAGTTGTTGGAAAGGCTAAAGGCAGGGACATTGAAGAACTGCTAAAACTTGCAATAGCAGGCAAATTCTTAGAGTCAAGAAAGAAACTTTACAATTTGATGATTGAACAGGGAATAAGTCCTGATGATTTACTGAAACAGATTCATTCCCGGATTTTTGAATTAGAGATAGATGATAATGAAAAACTTAGAATTATAAAATTACTTGCAGATTACGAATTCAGGGTTGTTGAGGGCTCAAATCCTTTAATTCAGGTAGAAGCATTTCTGGCAAGTTTGAGTAAATAATTTTAGAATAAATGATTTGTTGGATTTATTTTCTTAGCAATTAGTATTGTTTTGATTATTTTCAGAAAAAAGGAAAGTTAAATAACTTATTTAAATACTTTATATATATTATCATGGTAAACAAACTATATGTATTTTTAGGTCTGGTAGTTTTAGTCTTTGGATTATCTTTAGCAGTTGCCCAGGAAAATATTGGTGAAGAGAGTAATATTATACCAAATGCTACATCTAGAGAGGGCCTCCCTAGTGAAGAAGGTAATGTTACTTTGGAGGGAGCGGCATTTCCAGTTCCCCATTCTCTTAAGGACGATATCTCCCAATATAGACGAAGCATGCCTGAGCTTCCTGTTAATGCGTTTCTTTTGGTTGCGAAAGATAATCTTTCCTTGGTCTTCACTCATGAAAAAGTGAGTAAAGGTCTTGCCACTGTTGAGGGTAAAAAACTTTCTTACAATCTACCCTGGAAAAATACTGAATTGTCAGTGATAAAAGCAGATACTGTATCGGTTAGAAAAGAGGGCGATCCAGCTACAATCAATGATATACTGTCAAACCCAGATGCATATAGGCTGGAACTTGTTAAACTAGACACCACACTAAGACAAGTCTCCACCCTTTATGACCCTGATGATGGTTCTGGGATTGAATTTCCCATAACAACTGGCGTAGTCGTTAACTCCCCACGGAATCCTGTAGATTTCGTTGATGATATGTCCAGAAAGGTTAGAGAATTTCATGATAATCCTTCCAGAAGTGTTGCTGACAGGCTTCTTGGAGATACTCCAAGGCAACATCTATATACTTTTAATTTCCAGGAAGATTTCTGGATTGATTCTAAAGCAGAGGTCAATGGTATAGTCTTATATCCCCAAGGTACAGTTGTTGATTTGATCGAGAACCTAGAGACAAGCGAACTCGAACTCGTTCATACAGATAAAAATGTACTGCTTTACGTTGTAAAAACTGATATGAAGGCTACACATGTTACGTCTGTAAATGAGATAACCACTCATTCAAAGAAATACATGGGAAAAGTTGTCAAATTTACCGCCTTTGGTAAAGGTGGAACCACCAGCATCCAAGAGATGATCAAGAAATCTGGGAAATATCCTCCAGTAGATGTTCTTCTACATGGAGTTGTTGCATGGAACAGTATTAGTGTACCACCAGAGAGAAATGATATCATTTTAACTACTGGTGCCTCATCTCATCACCAGGACAGGGTCTTTGCGCCTGTTGAGGGTAAATTTAACTACATTGGAAAAATCGTTTCGTCCAAGCAGGTCAACGAATCATTGCCAGAAGGATTAGCTCTAATTACTTATGCTAGGAATAAAACAGGTGAATTGGATTATGAAAAGTTACCAGAGTCCGCTAAAGAGATGATCAAAAGGGAGTACTCCAACCTAAATGCATCTCTAGGGGGTGCTGCTCCAATCGAAATATCTACCCCTAAAGAGACGGCTCCAACCCCCACTGCAACACCTACTGCAACTCCGACACCTACACTACAATCTCATTATCCAGGGAAATGTACTCAATTAGAAGACTTGATAGAAAAGAAAAAACATTATGAACGTTTATATAACTTATCTGAGGAAGAACTTGAGGAGAAGGGATATAGTAAAGGAAGAGAAGGTATTAAAAAAGTACTGGAAAAACTTGAAGAAAGAATTAGAAATATTAAACCAGAGTGTGAAAATTATACAAATTATACAGCTTATACAAATAGATGTGCTGAATTAGAAGACTTGATAGTAAAGAAAAAACATTATAAACATTTATATAGCTTATCTGAGGAAGAACTTAAAAAGACGGGATATCCTCAAGGAAGAGAAGAGGTTAAAAAAATACTAGAAAAACTTGAAGAAAGAATTAGAGAATGTGAAGAAGTTAGATCTCGGGTAATTCAGGGAAACATATCTAGAATTAATGGTACGCCAAAGTATACAAATAGATGTACTCAATTAAAAGACTTGATAGTAAAGAAAAAACATTATAAACATTTATATAACTTATCAGATAGAGAACTTAAGAAGAGAGGAGATAAAGGAAGAGAAGAGGTTAAAGAAATACTAGAAAAACTTGAAGAAAGAATTAGAGAATGTGAAGAAATTACAGCCAGATCTGGTGGTAGAAAAGGTCAAGGTGTTAATGTTTCTCAAGAGAGATACCCTGTAGTAAAACCTAGTAATGTAAGTATAACAAAACCTATAGTAGCAGAATCCGGAAGGGAGATAACAGATTATTACACATCTAAAATCACCACCATAATGAAAAAAGAAACAAATGTAGAACAACAGGTAAAAGAACTAAAAGAATTGAGAAATGAAGTTGATAAATTAATAGAAGAATTGATAAAAAGTAAAGATGAAATAAATACTGAAGAAGTGGATGAGTTGGTTTCAAAAGTAAAAATAAAACCCGGTAAAATAAAAGCTGATAATGCTATTGTAAATTCTACTAATAAAACAATAATAACAAAAGTCAATAAAAAGAATCTAACAATAAAACCAACAAAATTGCATGTTACTATCCAAGAGGGAAAATATGAAATAAAAGCTCCTGAAATAAAGGTACAAAACAAGACATTAGTAGTTGGAAACTCTACTGTTAAACTTACAGCAAGTGATATTGTAGAAAAAACCAAGGTTGAGCCAAAAGATATTGAACTGAAAGAGGAAAATGCAAAAGCAGTCTATAAGATTAAAGCAGATGAAAACAGAAAATTGTTTGGATTTATTCCAGTAAAAGTTGAGAAAGATATGACTGTAGATGCTGGGGATAGAGAAGTAAAAGTTCTTAAAGAAAAGAGGCCTTGGTGGAGTTTTTTAACATCCAAATAGGTCTTAGAAGTGATAAACTCTTGCCTCAAAATTCATAATCTTTCCTTTTTTAATTTTAACTTAAAATAGCCAAGAAGTCTATTTCCAAAATCTTAGCTAATAATACAGGATTTTGGTGGTAGCTCAATTGGCATACTAAAGGTTTTTTGCTATATTATACTAAGGGAATGAACAAATACCGCTGGACGAGTGGGAATTCACGCCTGTGGAGATTTGACCTCTACTGCTCAGTCAGCAAGTCGAGTCGTGGAAGCAGGAACTATATACGATGATTCTCAATAGCATAATTTCATCGTTGGAAGCCACTTCCAAAAATCAATTTGGTGGTGGAGGATGTCACTCCCTTCTCTCCTCAGTTTTCTAATTTTCTCGGTTTTTCCTAATTTATATCCTCTAATTTCTCTATTAGTCCCAACAACTTTATAGCATTTAATCCCTCTTAAGTTCTCATTTTTTGACAAAATTCTGCCAACTTCTCTTGGATTTAAACCAAGTTTAGAGCCAATTTCTTTATAGGTGGTAATTTTTCCTTTGGGAATTTTCTGGAGTAATCTAAAAACTTGCTCACTTTTTGGAGTTGGTTTGTATCCCATAACTTTTGGAAATTATCTCTATCTTCAATTATGGGAAGTTTAAGAGATAAATGTGGGGTGGGATTTGTAAATTCTTGTTTAGATGCTTATGGAATGCTTAGGGGTCTAGAACATAGAGGTGAGGAAAGTACAGGAATAGCAGGGATGAAAGATAAAGAAATATATGCTATGCGGTGGCTTGGAAAGGTTTACAACAAAAATTATGAGGATATTGAAGGAATAGGAGGAGAGCAATTTGCTATTCATACCAGATATGCAACTCAGGGATCGAAAAAGGAGTTATTAAAGGATGCTCATCCTATAACAATAGATGGATATGATAATTTGAACATGGAAAAACAAACTTCTTTTACAAAGGGTGCCAGTTCTGCAATAGTTCACAATGGACAGGTAGTTGGAGATAAGATATTTCCTAATGAAATAGAAAGTGATACAGAATTACTTCTACGAACTTACAAGAAATATGGAATTCATAAGTTAATGGAAGAAATTCCAGGTTCTTATTCAATGATAATCTTAGATGAAGGTAATGTGATAGGATGCAGAGACAGATATGGGATTAAACCTTTATGGTATGGAGAAAAAGATGGTTTGCCAGTCCTTTGCTCAGAAGACTTTCCAATAAAGAAAATAGGTGGTAAACCGATAAGAGAAGTAGATCCTGGGGAAATGGTTTATATAGAAGATGATGATGTGAACTTTGAGAGAGTGGTTGAACCAGAAGAAAATTTTTGTTTTTTTGAGAAAAACTACCTGTCTAACCCAAACTCTACTTTTAAAGGAAGAAAAAATTGGGCAAACTCTACTTTTAAAGAAAGAAAAAATTGGGATACAAGAAAATCTTTAGGAGAGAAACTAGCAGAAGAATTTGAAATAGAAGCAGACATTGTAATGGACGTCCCAAATACAGGAAAACCCTATGCCATTGGTTACTCTGAAAAAAGTGGGATTCCCTATTTACCTGAGCTAAAAAAGAAAAAAGTTGAGAGGTCATTTATACAATCAACAAAGGAAGAAAGAAGAAAATCGATAAGAGAGAATTTGTATCTTGAGAGACCTGAAGTTTTACGTAAAAAAGGAGTGGTTTTTGTTGATGATTCTATAATAAGAGGGAATGTGTTAGAAAGAGTTGCTAAAATATCTGAAGAAGCTGGAATTGAAAAAATATATTATCTTTCAGGAACTCCTCCAGTAGGCAGAGATGAAAATTGTTTTTGTTGTTATGGTGTTGACATGCCTAAATATGATGAGTTTATAATGAGGAGATATAGAAATGAAAGAGAAATAGAAAAATATTTATCCGAAAACTATGGAATTCCGTTCGAATTGGATTATATTTCTCAAAAAGGATTATTTGATGTATTAGGAGACCCGGATAACTATTGTAAACGATGTATTACAGGAGAGAAACCCATTAAATCAAGAAAATAAAGTCCTTTAGTCTCTACATTTTTCCAAAATTTTCTTCATCCTTAAACTATCTTGCTCAATAACAGGACTTTCAGAGATAATCCTTATATCTCTTTTATTAGTTCCAAAGCCTCTACTAAGTAACTCCTTCGCTAATTCCCTAAAAATTGGTTGGTTGGAGGAAATTACTAAATGTCTTTTTTCTCCTTTTTCAGTAAATTCAATCCCTGAGAAGTGAGTATGCAATTCTTTAAATTTTCTGACTTTGTCCAGAATTTCAGAATAATTTATTTTTCCTCCCTGTCTCGCAAAGATATGTGCAAAATCTATTATTGGAACACAACCTTTAACTTCCCTGCAAATTTTTAGAATCTCGTCTAGAGTTCCGAATTGTGATTTTTTCCCTGTTGTTTCCAAGCCAAGAAAGACATTCCACTTATTTTTATCTATCTCTTCCCTTAGTTCCTTACAACCTTTTTTTACAAATTTATAAGCTTGCTCTTTTGGAAGTCTTCTGTAATATCCAGGATGAAAAACAATATATTTTGCTCCTAAATAATAGCCAATCTCACAGGAATCTAAGATTCTTTTCTTACTAACCTCAATTTTCTCTGGGTTGCAGAGGTTTATAAAATAAGAGGCATGGATAGATAGTTTAACTTTTAAATCCTTTGCAATTTTTCCAACTTCAATTGCCTTTTCTTTTTTCAGATAAACATTCCTTACAAATTCCATTTCAAGGGCATTCAACCCAAGTTTCTTTACATCTTTAATTCCCTGAATTGTATCCCCTTCTGTAATTGTTGGTATTCCTGCTGGACCAAGGTAAATCATTTTACTCAGAAGGAATTTTTATACCAAGAGGCTTTTCAGTATCCCATTCTACTGTGCGAGGTTCATATACATTTAATAATTTCAACTCTTTATCCCCTTTAATATATTCCTTAATTTTTTCTATATCTCTGTATTCCATATTTTTCATATAGGCATAGTCGTATGTCCTTGTAGAGCTTCCGGGTCTAGCTATGACTTCTTTTAACCATTTTTTAAACCCATCCTCTCTACCTGTAAAGTCTATTCTCATATTTAAATTTAATTTTAAAATTAATATTACTAATTGTTACTTCGACAATTAACGATTCTTTATTTTTTACTTCTTCTTACAATTACATAACTTATGATAGAATATAAAAAAGTAGATAAGTTTGACTGCTTATATAATGGTGAAAATCTAGAGATTGATTGTATAGTGAGTAAATTTGGACAAACAATCTATTTAGGATCAGGATTTACAAGAGCAAGAGTTCTAAATCCAGAGACTCTTAATGAGTTAAGAAATAAGCAGAAAATTATGGCTTATGGCTCTGAGAAAATTACATTTAAAAAAGACTATGAATTTGGTATATTTGAATTTTTAGTGGATTATTATAAGATCTAATATTCTTTACTATGTAAAATTTAGTTCCTTAAACTTTGTTACCTAATTTTATAGGTTCCATAAAAACACTTCCATTTAAATGAAGTAAAGGAGTAAATTTTTCTTCTCTAATCCATTCTTTTAGAACTTTTCCAACAATTAAAAAATGATCTCCATATTCCTTTATTTCAGCAATTTTACATTCAAAAGAGATTGGACACTTAATTACTGGTGGAGAAACAAGTTTTGATTTTTCTGTAATCAAATTTGCTTTTTTAAATTTGTCTAATTCTCTACCAGAATAAGTTCCGCAGATTATTGCCTCTTCTTTCATTTCTTTACCTAATAAATTTAGAGTTAGTTCTTTTCTCTCTTTCAAATTCTTAAAAGTATATCTTTTTGGAGAAACTGAGAAGGCTATATACTTCGGCTCAAAACTAACAGGCATTAAAAAACTTGCTGTCATAACATTCGCTTTACCCTCCTTACTTAGAGTTACAATTAAACCAACCATTCTTGGAAATATTTGTTCTGAGATTCTCATAAATTACATTTAATATGATATATAAAGGAATAGTAGGAGGGAGTTTCAATCCTTATTTCATTCGTTTTCTTTGAAAACGATGCACCGTTTTTCTTTGAAAAACGAGTGTCTTGGACCTATCTCTAAAACGCAACCCTTTTCAAGGTAATTGTTGAAAAAGGTCTGCACCCTAAAAACTAAAATAACAGAATTATCACCCTGTTTTGGCTTGAGCCTTTTTAATTTATAATACCCATAAAAGGCTCATTTAATCCTTATTTCATTCGTTTTCTTCGAAAACGATGCACCGTTTTTCTTTGAAAAACGAGTGTCATGGACCTATTTCTAAAACTTGAAAGACTTAAATATCTATTATATCATTAATAATAAATGGTGTGATGTAATATGTTTCTCAAAAAATACCTAATTCGAAAGATAGTAGAATACGATTTACTTCCTTGCTCTATTAGATGGAAAAAATCCGTTAGTGGTATTGGAAGAATGTATGCAGATATTATGAAAATGATGAAAGAAAATTACAGTTCTGAGGGGGTTAAAAGATTAAGTAAAGTTATGTATAACATTGGTTTTACTCAAGCATCTGAGATATTAGAATTATTAGGATTGGAAAGGAACTTGGAAGGTTGCGCATATGCCTTATTAGCTATGCATAGGATTTTCGGAATTAAAAGCAAGATCGTTAAAAAAGAAAGTAATAAAATTATAATCCATGTAACAGACTGCTGTTGGGGTAGAAAGAAGAGGGGTTGGACTCCCCAAACATGTGCTTCAATTGGTCAATATGAAACGGGTTTAGTAAAGGGAATACTGCCTGATGCTACCCCTATATATCCTAAAAGGCATACTCTTGGACATGATGTATGCGAACTTGTTCTCACTCTAAAAGAGGAAGGTGATAAGGATGAATGAAATGGTAATACTTGTAGACGAAAACGATAGGCAAATTGGAGTGGAAGATAAAATAAACGCTCATCAAGGAGAAGGAAAATTGCATAGGGCATTGTCAATATTTATATTCAACCCCAAAGGAAAATTGCTAATTCAAAGAAGAGCTAAAACAAAATATCATTGTGGTGGTCTATGGACTAATACTTGTTGTTCTCATCCAAGACCAGAAGAATCTTTAGAGCAAGCAGCTCATAGAAGATTAAAAGAAGAAATGGGCTTCGATTGTGATTTTAAAGAAGTGTTTTCGTTTATATATAAAGCGAATTTTGATAATGGTCTCACAGAATGGGAATTTGATCATGTTCTTATTGGAGAGTTTGACGGAGAGATAAAAGCAAACCCAAAAGAGGTTGCTGATTGGAAATGGGTCGGTCTTAATGAATTAAAAGAAGACATTAAAGAAAATCCGAATGAATACACACAGTGGTTTAAAATTGCTATTGACAGAACTCTTTCTTATTATACCCAGTATAAGGAGTGATATAGAATGGTTGATGTGTTAATTTTTACGCGAGCCCATAGCTGCAGAGTATGTTGCTGGATATTTAAAATTAAAAGGATTATCTGTTGATGTAATACAGCATACAACAGAAGATGATAATGTTATATTGAATTTAATTAGGAAAGAAAAACTAAAAATACTGGGCATATCTATTCATAGTACCCATATTTTTCCTTCAGCTGTATCTCCAGGTTGGTAAGGTACACTAACTTCAAATAAATTATGTAATCCCAGAAATAAAAGAGAAATTGTAACTAAAATAACAAATCCTAAAATTACCTTATTCTCTACAATAAATTTTCTCAATTCCATAATTCAGTATTTTAATCCTTATTTTACTGGATCTATTTCTAAAACTGCCATATCTCCTACTACATCATCAGAACTCTCCGTTGCGTTTCAATCCTTATTTTCATGGACCTATCTCTAAAACAGAAAATTTAGAAAATCTGGCTGAAGAGTATGGTATGTTTCAATCCTTATTTTCATGGACCTATCTCTAAAACTTTCTTTTAGGTCTATGTTTCCCCCCATTCCAGCATGTTTCAATCCTTATTTTACTGGACCTATCTCTAAAACATTAGATACAAGGGAGAGAAAGCTTGAAGAATCTAAAGTTTCAATCCTTATTTTACTGGACCTATCTCTAAAACAGGAATGCGCTCCAGAATCTATCATTACTTTTCCTTGTTTCAATCCTTATTTTACTGGACCTATTTCTAAAACACAAAGGACTTAGAGGGAACATAAAATACAAAACCCTGTTTCAATCCTTATTTTCGTGGATCTATTTCTAAAACTAACTCTGGAGGACGGGTTCAACGCAACTTCTGATGGTTTCAATCCTTATTTTACTGGATCTATCTCTAAAACGAGACAGGGAAAAACCAACAACCAACACCATATCACGTTTCAATCCTTATTTTACTGGATCTATCTCTAAAACGCAACCCTTTTCAAGGTAATTGTTGAAAAAGGTCTGCACCTCAAAAACTAAAATAACAGAGTTATCACCCTGTTTTGGCTTTAGCCTTTTTAATTTACAATACCCATAAAAGGCTCATTCAATCCTTATTTTACTGGACCTATCTCTAAAACTGTATTTTCAAGAAGGAAAAACCTTATCTCTTCTCGTTTCAATCCTTATTTTACTGGACCTATCTCTAAAACAGCACCGAAATCCTTTGATTTTGGCTGTTCTTGGCGATTTTAATTCACCAATTTCGTCATATATATTATTTATCATTTTCTTTATAAAGGAGTGCTATTGTACACATATTCGCCTGTAACAACAATCAACACACCTCATATTATAACTTGTTTTTTTTTAGGATAGAAACCCTTTTGGATTATATTTAGGATTTCATTTATCATCCCGATTGCCCCAATCATAAATTATAATCACTTATTTTTATAACTTCTCTAAAATCTCAAGTAATTCCTTATCTTCTTTCATCATTTTTTCTATCTGTTTATCTGCAATTTCCTTGGAAACTTTTAGTTCTTTTATACCTTTATCTGTTAATACATGTCTTATATAATACTTCCCTTCAACTTTTTTCAATTCTCTCATAAATATAATTTGTAAGTTTATTTAAATCAATTTGGGTGTTGGCCTTTTGATAGATTTAACCAATAAAGGCTGACTCTTTTTTTATTGACCAATTTTGTAGTTTGGGTGTTGGCCTTTTGATAGATTTAACCAATAAAGGCTGACAAGGGTTGCATATTTAAACTGATTTAACTGTTCCAAAACCCTGTGAAACTCCTTTACCCAATCCAATAAATTCAGGTAATTTAAAATTGATTTTAAAATCACCAGTAAAACCAATCATAGGTACTTCTTTATATACAACCGAGACAGGTTTAACTTTTGTCTTGACTTTTAATTCAGACAAAACAACATATTCAAATGCTTTTGCAACAGAAAGAATATTTCCAATCAGGACCTTGTGCAATAGCAATGTCTGTTCTTTTTTATTTAAACTATTATACTCTTTATAATTCTTCTCATTCAAAGCTATCCATGGTATGACAAACCTATATTTTCTCTCTTTTTCACTAAAACAAAAGTTCTGATATTTTTCTATTGTCTTTTTTTCTACAATTTTGTAACTGCTTGTTCCCAATTTAAGGTTGTCAAACTCATTCGAAATATTTTTTAAAGCAGTTGCACCCTCATTAATACCTAAAATAACTGGAGTGCCTTCTATTACTTTGTATTGTACTAGTGGATAAGTATATAGATAATTTTTCTCCAGATGATGATGTAAGATTGGTTCATCTCTAAATTTATTCCCAACAAAACCGCGGAGAAATGTTCCGGATTCTTTAACAGGTTTATTTGTTTTCAGAATTAAAGTATAAATTAAAAGTTCCATAAAAATAAGGAATAATAAAATTACCTTTTACTCCTCTGCTTGTGTCTTCTTGGACCTTTCTTGCTTCTGCTTGGTTTGTGGGGTTCTGTTCTCCTGACATCTGGAACCAGTAGATTTCTGTCATAACCTATAAATTTCTTTTTTAGTTCTTTTCCTTTAAGAGAAGCTAAACCAATTGCTATTGCTTGTCCAACTGCTTCTGCCTGCCCTATAATCCCTCCTCCTTTCACGTTAGCCTTTATTGTGAAGTTTTCATCTTCTGCAATTAATAGGGGTTCAAGAATTTTTAATTGGATAACTTTTGGAAAATTTTCAATATCTTTATGATTAATTATTATTTTTTTATCTCCTTTTTCTAGCCTTACTCTAGCAACCGCCCTCTTCCTCTTTCCAGTAAATAGTTTACTCATTATCTTTATTCCCCAAAAATTTACTTAATTCACTAACAAAAATAGACCACCTTTTTACTTTATCAACTTGTTTGCCAATTTTCTTGAATTCAGAATTTTTATATTTATCAGGTACTCCAACAAAAACTTTTATCCTTTTAAAGGTTTTTTTTCCCTCTTTTGTTTTATAAGGGAGCATCCCTCTGATTGCTCTCATGACAATCTGGTCAGGTTTTGATGGAAAAAAAGGCCCATGCTGGGGATTTCCTCTCCTTCTTCTCTCTAAATATTTTTTAAATATGTCCTCTTTTTTACCAGAAATTACAGCCTGCTCAGAATTTATAATTATAATCTCTTCTTCCCTCTTTGCTTTTTTTGCAACTTCTGTTGCTAGCCTTCCAAGAATACAGTTTTTGGCATTTATAACTTCCATCTTTAAATATCATTAAAAATCTTTATATGAAGACAGAAATAATTGTTGTCTTAAATTCAAAAAAACAGGAGATTCTAAGAGGTAATTAAGAATTAAAGTAAAATCAAAACCGGAAAATAATAAAGTTAATTAGAGGTTGAGAAATTACTCTCAAAACATCTTGGCAAAAAAGTCAGAATAATCAGAGGATTTAAAAGCAAGAGAAAGGTTGTTGAAGTACATTAACCTTAAATAATTAATATATTATGGTAATCGATGTTGGAGAATCTTCAGATTTTGATGAAAGCAAAGAAGAAAAGCCTACAAAGGAAATTCCTGCATTTATGGAGGAATTAGTTGATTTAGTAAGAAAGAAATTTGAAGCACAGAATGAGCAGATAGAGAGATTAAAGGCAGAGGTTGGGATGATTAAAGAAAATGAAATTGAAACTTTTAGTAAGAAAGTAGTAGAACTAGAAAATAAAATAAAGTCTTTAGAAAATAAACTAGAGAAACAAAAACCAAATATTAATGACAAGATTCTTGATGGTCTGAAAAGAGTTTGATTTTTTTTTGGGTTTATTTTTTCATAAAATCTACTGTAATTAGAAAATATCTGTTCCTGCAAAAATCTAATCAGGGAACTGGAAAATTATAAATATAGAGTCTCAAAGGGTTCTATTCAGGAATTACCTGTTAAATCAGAGAACGATGCTGTTGACAGTTTACGCTATAGGCTTTTTTCTTATAATCTCTCAAATCAGCAATCTTCAGAATTATGTGATGATGTTGTTAGTTGAAATTGGTAAGAATAACTTTTATAAATAATTTTATATATTATGACCGTTTGTATATCTGCAATTTGTTGTGATAACAAGCATGAAGATCCAAAAATTATAGTATCTTCGGATAGAATGATTACAACGGAATTGGGAGCCCCTGTCGAATATGAAGGAACAAGTACAAAAATTAGTGAACTGACCTCTAGCTGCGTTGTATTGTCGGCTGGAGTCACAACTTGGATAGAAGACCTTGTATACCGAACTAAACAAGCTATTAAAAATGAAAATACTCTGGTTATTCGGGGAATTGCAAAAAAATGTGCTAATGCCTATATCGAGCTTATTCAAGATAATATTAAAAGACTTATTCTTAGTACTTATAATATGAGTTTTGAAGAGTTTAAAGATCAACAAAAATATAATTCTAGTTTTTTAGCAGAAGTAAACAAAAGTATTTCATTAACCAGACAAACTATAGGAGATAATTTAGCTTCATTAATTGCAGGCATTGATAAAAATGGTGCTGATATTTTTGGGATTAACAATGGCAATTTTTATCCATTTACCTCATTAGGTTACCAAGCATTAGGAAGTGGTCAAGCGTCAGCAGAATCAGTTTTTGTTCATAGGGGATATGATACTAAATGGGATCTTAAAAAAGCTATAATAACATTAATAGAAGCGAAAAAACAAGCAGAAGAAGCTCAAGGAGTGGGAAAAAATACAGATATTGTTATTATATCAAGGGATGGAATAAAATACCTAGAAGAAGGAACAATTGAAGAACTTGAAAAAATCCACAGGGAATTAATGAATAAAATATCAGATACTAGAGATGAAGTAATTAAAGATAAATTAAATAAGTTAGATATATTATGAGAATGAAAAGAAGAGAAAAACTTGGTTTAAGGCACATATCCGAATTTGAGTTAATGGGTATTAGGTTTGAAGAACTCGGAGAAGAACTTGTAAAGAGGAGAGAACTGGAGAGAAAACTGGAAGAATTAAAAAAGTAATTTTTTAATTAAAACTCTTTTTAGGCACCAAAGTCTTCTAACTTAGTTTTCATATTTTTGGAATAAATTCTTTCTTCCCTCTATTTAAGTTTTTTTCCATATGCCTCACTGTCTAAATTTGTTTTGCCTTTCTTAAATAGACCAGTGAGGCTTTAGTCAGCCACGGGAGGGACTTGAACCCCCAACCTGCGGTTTACAAAACCGCTGCTCCACCAGTTACCCCAACCTTTTATTTTCCTATCGACGCTTTTTGATGGACTTAACCAATAAAAGGGTTGATTGAGCCACCGTGGCATAACTCTTTTTTGATAAAATTAAATTATTTATAATTATATTTATGGCAAGGATATATGCAAGAAGGAAGGGGAAAAGTGGCTCAAAAAAAGTTGTCAGATATAAGGTCCCTGAGTGGCAGAGTTTAAAAGAAAATGAGATTATCGAAACAATAATAGAACTGAAAAAAGAAGAGAAAAGCAGAGCAGAGATTGGTCTGACTTTGAGAGATTCCTATGGAGTCCCATCTATAAGACTGGCAACCAATAAAAAACTCCAGAAAATTCTGGAAGAACAGGGCTTCAAAGAAGAATACCCCGAAGATTTGATGAACCTTATCAAAAAAGCTATAGACTTAAGGAAACACCTGAACAGGAATAAAAAAGATTTACACAATAAAAGAAGTTTACATCTAACAGAATCAAAAATTAGGAGACTTGGAAAATATTATATTAGAAAGAAAAAATTACCTAAAAAGTGGAAATATAAACCAGCAGAGGCTGAACTTCTTGTTAGGTAATTAACTGATCACCAACTATTTAAAGTTTCTCTGACCAAAAAATTCTTCATTTTCTTTTCTTTGTGATAAGCAGTCCAGTAATAAGCTTCATCCCTTGTTCCTTTTGTAATTAAAATATAAATTTTACCTTTAATTAATCTTGCAACTCTCCCCCTTCTTTGAATGCTTCTGATTTCAGATGGAACTGGCTCATAAAATACTGCTGTTCCAACCCCTTTTATATCAAGACCTTCTTCCCCTATTGAAGTGCAAATAAGACAATTGTAAAATCCCTCCTCAAAATCCCTTATAATTCTAACCTGTTCTTTCTGGCTCAACCCGGATTTTTGGCCAATCAAGATCCCAACTTTTGCACCTTCCACTTCTTTTAATTTCTTTACAATTTCATCAACACTCACCCTATATTGTGTAAATATAATCACCTTTTTGTCCAATTCCTTAGAAACAATTTTCATCAGTTTTTCTAATTTTGGGTGTCCTCCAAGTCCTGAGACTTTTTTATTAAAAATTTTAAATTCTGAATCAAAAAATAGTTTTTGTGAGGCTTTAGTTTTTTCTTTCTCAAGTTTTTTCAGATATTCTCTCAATTGTTTCGCTCCCTGCATCTCAAGTAGTTCTAAACAATAATCCAATTTAATTAGTTCAGCAACTTTAGAGACTGCAAAAAACAACTCTTTTCTTTTTGATTGTTTTGCTTTTTTTGAATAAAAATTCTGAAAATCAAGCAACATTTTCTTTGAGACCCTCTTTGTCGGCAAAGCTCCAATTTTAAATAAATATTCAACTTTTTTATTAAAAATTCTTTCAAGCAATTTCTTGGCAGTTTTGTAGTCCTCAGGCAATTCTGTTTCTATTCTTTCTACTTCCTTTTCCTTTACATACTTTTTTACTTCTTTATCTTTTTCTACTCTTGATTCAACCTGCTCAATAAACAGATTGCTTTTTATCTCTCCAATTTTTTTTGCTTTTCCTCCTGGAGAAGCAGTCAAACCCAAAATTAAAGGATTCTTAGACTCTTTAATATATTTCTGTGCAATACTAGTATAAGCATAATTTCCAATAGAATGGTGTGCCTCATCAACAATCAACAAAATAAAATCTTTTAAATCTATTATCCTATTTTTAATATCATTCTCTATTGTCTGAGGGGTTGCAAACACAACTCTTGCCCTCTTATATTCTTTTTCTCTTTTTTCTGGTTTCACCACACCCGTAAAAACTTTCAAATCTGCAAGTTCAGACATATTTTCAAAAGTTTTTTTATGTTGCTCTATTAAAGGTTTTGTTGGGGATAAAAATAAAATCTTTCCATCCAATTTGTTTAATCTTTCAGCAGTAACGAGCAAAGCAATTGGGGTTTTACCCAGACCTGTTGGCAAAACAACCAGAGTATTCTTCTCTAAACAATTCTTTGTAATCTCAGTCTGGTAATCTCTGATTTCCAATTTATTCTTTTTGATTAATGGATGTGAGACAAACATTATTATAATTGATAAGAACTAATTGTTTCTTTCACAGCTTCTCTGACAGCCTGTTTTGATGAACTTCTTGGCTTAAAACCTAATTTTTCTAATTTAGAAATATCTAAAAGCATTTCCTTAACATCACCTTTCCATCCTTTTCCATTATCAACTCCACCTGTGAATTTAAATTTCGGTTTTTTCTGAAGTAATCCTGAGGAAATCATCTCTTCAACAACAATTTCTGCAATTTCTTTCACATTTGTCTTGTCTCTACTTCCAAGGTTGAATATATTAATCAAATCTTTTGCTTTATCTCTTGCCATAAGCATTCCATTTATACAATCACTAACAGAGAGATAACTTTTTGTCTGTTTTCCATCACCTAAAATTTTTAATTCTTCTTTATTTTTTGAGAGTTTTCTAACAAAGTCATAAATCACACCATGGGTAGAGTTTTTTCCAATTATATTTGCAAGTCTGAAAAGGAAGCCCTGAATTTTATAGAGGGAGCAGTAGTTTGAAATCAGGGATTCACAAGCGAGCTTTGTACCTCCATAAAAAGAGATTGGTTTTGTTTCGCAGTTTTCTGGTGTGTTTAATTTAGATTCTCCATAAACAGTGGAACTTGAAGTAAATAAAATTCTCTTGACTTTATTTTTTCTACAAGCTTCAAGAACATTTTTTGTTATTTCCAGATCCCTAAAAAAAGTTTCTATTGAAGAATCCTTTACAGAAGGGTCTGCTGCCAAATGCCAAACTTCTTCAACCCCAGAAAAATAATCATTTACATTATTTAATAAATCAACTTTGTAGAATTTTATTTTATCAAGAAAAGGTTCTATGAATTCCTTCCTGCCTCCAGATAAATTGTCAATTACAATTAGTTCATTTTTCTCAGCTAATTTTTCAATTAAGTTTGAGCCAATAAAACCTGCACCTCCTGTTATTAGGATTTTCATAAAATATCTTCTAAAATATAGTTATGAGAAAAATAATTTTAGTTATAATGGATGGTTGGGGAATTGCTCCTCCTAGTACAGGAAATTATATTTCTCAGGCAAAAACACCAAATTTTGATTATCTCTTAAAAAATTTTCCTTCTACTCAAAATAAAGCTTCTGGAGAATCTGTTGGTCTTCCTAAGGGTACTCAGGGGAATTCTGAAGTCGGGCATCTTCATATAGGGGCTGGAAGAGTTGTATTACAGATGTATAAAAAGATTAATAGAGAAATTAGAAACAAAGATTTTTTTAAAAACAAAGTTTTGATAAAGGCAGTAGATTTTGCAAAGAAAAATTATTCAAGTTTACATTTGATTGGTCTTTGCTCTGATGAAGGAGTACACGCGCACATAGATCATTTGATTGCTTTAATTCAAATTGCAAAGAGAAGAGAGGTGAAAAAAGTTTTTATTCATTTTATTGCAGACGGGAGAGATGTTCATGAAAAATCTGCGAAGAAATACATAAAAATTATAGAGAGGGAAACAAGAAAACTAAAATTAGGGAAGATAGCAACCGTTGTTGGAAGATATTATAGTATGGATAGGGACAAAAACTGGAACAGAACAAAAAAGGCTTATAGATTGCTGACCTTGGGAGAAGGTTTTAAGGCAAAAAGCGGAATAGAAGCAGTAGAGAAAGCTTACAAAAGAGGAGACAAAACAGATTATTATATAAAACCAACTATTATTGTTGATAAAAATAAAAAACCAGTTTCTTTGATAAAAGACAAGGATTCTGTGATATTTTTTAATTTCAGAACAGACAGACCAAGACAATTAACTAAAGCCTTTATCTCTAAAAAATTTGATAAGTTTGAAAGAGAAAATCACCCTAAGATTTTATTTACAACAATGACAGAATATAGTAAAACTTTCAACTGTCCCTTTGCTTTTGAGGAAGAAGTTGTAAAAAATAATCTTGGCCAGATTTTGGCAAAACACAACTTAAAACAGCTTAGGTTTGCTGAAACAGAAAAATATGCTCATGTAACTTATTTCTTTAATTCACAGGTTGAGAAACTAAATAAAGGAGAAAAAAGAATTTTAATTCCTTCTCCAAAAGTTCCCTCTTATGATAAAAAACCAGAGATGTCTGCTTATAAAATAACAGAGGAGTTAGTAAAACAAATTAAAAAGAAAAAATATGAGTTTATTTTAGTCAATTTTGCTAATTGTGATTTGGTTGGTCATTCTGCAGTAAAAAAAGCAATTATAAAAGCAGTTGAAATAGTTGATGATAATACAGGAAAAGTTGTAAAAGTAGGATTGGAAAATGATTATACTCTTATTTTAACTGCAGACCATGGAAGTGCAGAAGACAAACTATATCCAGATGGAAAACCAAAACCCTCACACTCAACAAACCCTGTAAATTTTATAGTTGTCTCAAATGATTTGAAAAAAATAAAGCTTGGTAGAGGAGGACAGAAAGATGTTGCACCAACTATTTTAGATTTGATAGGGATAAAAAAGCCAAAGGAGATGACAGGAAAAACGTTAATTTTATAAATTTAGAAATATTCCAAATAGATCTATTATTTTTTAAATAATTTGTTAATCAATTTATGGAAGAAATAAATCTTGAAGTGGCAATTACAAAAGTAAAGAATTTTTTTGCAGAATTAAAAGGTGTTGATTTAAAGGTTGAAGGAAATATAAAATTGATAGATTTACTTGATTTTGATGTTTTGAAAACTGAAGAAACTAAAGAAGAATTCATTATCAATTGTGAAGTTAAAGAAAATTTGTTTTCTCCCAAAAAATTGGAATATAAAATTGAAGTAGACAAGAAAACTGGAGAAATTAAAAATGTTGAGAAAAATCCGGTTCACACTGATATTGAATGAAAAATGAGATTGTTCTGGATACAAAACCAGCCTTGATGGTACTAGCTGAAATTTTTAGAGTAAGTTCCAATTCAGATAGGATTACAAAAAAGTATGGTGAAGGAAAGTGTAGATTACTTTGGGAATTTTTAAAAAACAAAGAAATTTCAACAATTCCTCAAGTTTTTTCAGAAGTTTATTCCTTTGTCAAAAATATAGATGAGAATTTAACAAAAATTTTTTTGAGAAACCTAAAACAAACTTTTAAAGAAGGAATAAGAGAGATTTACATTGGGAAAGATGAAATAATTGTAGATAAAAAATTTGAGGATCTTGGGTTTACTGATATTGGATTAGTAGAAGCATCAAAAAATAAGTGCTTGTTAACATCTGATGAGAATCTCTATTTATATGCTAGAAATAGAGGAATTAATGCAAAACACTCAGATGAAATCTTTTTCAAACCTGGAAAATAAATTATTTATTTTTATTATTTTTTTCTTCAAGAATTTTTTTAATAGATTCCTCATCTTCAAGACGTTTTGTGGTTTCCTCATCACCTTCAACAGCATCTTTATATAATTCAAGTCTTAACTTATAAGGGATATCTTGGATAATAGGTGGGTTCCTACGCAACCATCTTTCAAAACTCTCTTTACTTTCAAATGCATCTTTCCATTTATTAGGATCAGAATTATATTCCTGCTCGTAACAACTTCTTTCATATTCCTTCAGTTCTTTTCTGGTAGGGTCTCTATCACCAATTTTATTTTGAACTTCTTTGGCAACTTTTACAGAATGCCTTGCTGAGTATCCTTTAAATTTTTCTCTATTTTTTTCCATTTTAATATAATTTTTTTGTTTCTCTTCTAGTTCTTGTAAACCTACTTGCAAATCTTCAGTAGAAACACCAACCCTTTTTCCTAACTCTATCGCTTTTTCCCCATATTTTTTTGCATTCTTATAATGTAATCTTCCAACATAGTATCTATCTCCTTTTATATATCTCTCAAACTCTTGTTTAAACTCTTCAAATTTATCTTGAAATGACCATTTATTCCACCCATACTTAATCTTAAGTGTCACCATAATAAAACAATATTAATATATTAATATACAATTGATGTGAATCCTCCAAAATTGTTAGTTTAGTTTATTTAATCTGTTCTCTCCATTCTTTTACAAACCCACTTAAAATATATCTTGTATTTCTAAGTTCTTCAAGATTTTTAGCTCCAACCAAAAACATCACTATTTTTAATTCCTTTTCTAATTCATCAATATATTTTAAAACTCCCATCTCACCTTCTTTCTCATAAATTTTTAAAAAAGGGAGAGCAATCCCGCAGATTTTTGCTCCAAGAGTTAAAGATTTTGCAATGTCTACTCCATTTCTTATTCCCCCGCTTGAAATCAAATCAATTCCAAGATTTTTTAATTCTAATAGGGAGCATGGGGTTGGAATTCCAAAATTTAAGAGATTATCTGAAATTTTTCCACCCCTTAATTTTTCAACTTTTATCCAGTTTGTTCCCCCTGTTCCTGAAACATCTATTCCTCTAACTCCACAATCTTTTACTATTTCACCAACCTCTCTGCTGATTCCCAGGCCAACCTCTTTTACAACAACAGGATATTTTATCCTCTCAACAACTTTTTTTAAATTTTTAGCAGAATTTTTAAAATCTAAATTACCCCCTATTTGTGTAACTTCCTGAGCAGGATTTAAATGAACAAACAAAGCATCTGCCCCAAATTTATCTAGTGCTTCTTCTATTTCTTTAATTTTCATTTCTTTTAAATTAACTATTCCAATATTTCCAAAAATTAAAGTAGAAGGAGCAACATCCCTCACAAAGTAAGTTTCATCCAATTTTTTATTTTCAATTATCGCCCTCTGTGAACCCAAAGCAAAACCTATTTTTTTCTTTTCAGCAATTTTAGCAAGAGTCTTATTTATTTCCCTGGCTTCTTCTGTTCCTCCGGTTAGAGAAGAGATTATTAGCGGTAAATTAAGTTTTTTCCCCAAAAAATTAGTTTTGGTATCTATTTTCCTAAAATCAATATCTGGCAGAGCATTATAAACCAAGTTAATATCATTAAAATAGTTTTTTCCTTCAACTTCTTTATTTAAACAAATCTCCAGATGCTCCTTTTTTCTTTTTGATATTTTCATAATATGTTATGAAGAAAGGTTTAACAATGGGTGTACTATTTTGGGTACTTATATTTTTTATAGTACTTATTGTTTTTGTCTCTCTTGCCCTGTGGAGTAAAGGTTTTGGTTTAAATATTTTAAGTGCTTTATTAGGCTCAGTACCTTAGTATGGGGAATATAGGTTTGATAATATTATATGTTGTTTTGGGTTTAGTGTTTATTCTCCTTGTATTTTCTGTTGGTTCAGCCCTCTCTTTAATATGAAAAGAGTTTTTTTTTGCTTGAGCCTTTTTAGTAAACTTAACCAACAAAAGGCTTATATGAAAGGAATAACTATCGATATGATTGCGAGTATTATAATTTTATTTATGGTTTTTATAATCCTTACTGTAATTTTTATAGCAATGGGTAATGCAATACCATCCCCAACATGAGAGGAGTTGTGATTACTAAGATACAGGGAGTTATTTTCGTATTAATTTTTTTAGTGGTTATATTTTTAATTATTACCTATCTTTTCTCAGGACAAGAAAAAGAAGGCTTTATGAATTTACCAAGAGGAGTCGGGATTTCTTTGGAATCAGCAGATACAAAGATTTTTGTTTTACCTCCAGTTGTCTGGTTTGGAAAAACTCTTGGTTTGAATGTAAATTCTGTAAATTTTGATGAGGTGTTTGATGAGGATAATAGTAAATCAACAGATTTTATTTTCCCTACCAATAATGTTTATATAAAAAAGCCTACAACTGGAGGGGCCTTGACAGCTTTGGAATTAATATTTTTTTCTAACCCGACTGTTATAGTATTATCTGATGTGTTAGGCTTTTCAGGAAATATAGATTTTAAATTCAAAACCACTAAACCAATTTCTCCTGTAATTGCATTTTATCCTTTAGTTACTGATAATTTTGATTCTCTAGTTTCTAATGCACCCGCAAAATCTGATTCAATAAATGGACAAGATATCTACTATCTAAATTCTAAAAAACCCTTCGGCTCTGTAAATTTTACTTTAACAATTGATCCAAAAGAACTTTACAAACATTATAGCCTAAAAAATGAAAAATTTGATAAAGCCAAAGCAGATGAAAATATAAAATTATCTGTTAGTTATTTTACTGATAAGAGCTCAGAAAAATATTATAATTCCAAAACAGTTGAACTTGGGATAGGTAAAACAAAACTAGGGAATTTGGATGGAAAGGATTATGAAATTACATTAACAAGTTGCTGTGATCCTCCTGAATTAAAAGTTGAATATGGTGGGGGAACAGAAACAGGAATCCTTATTAAAAATGAAATCGTAACAATAGCTGGATTAGATATCTATACAAAAAAAGCGGAACATAGGGATACAGAAGTTCAAGTAGGTGCAGCAAGAACTATAAAGGATTTAATAGATAGTGGAGAGTGTAAAGAAGATTCTGATAAATATAATTGCTCTTTTAGTTTTAATACTAGTGAGAAATGTTGTCCAGATTATGTATATATAAAACCAATTTTCAGAGTAAACTTAAGTAAAGGAAAGTTACAGAGGTGGAAAGAAGAGGAAATAGATCCAATATATTTCCAGATTGTTTATTACTTAGATGTCCTTGAAGATAAAGATTTTATTTTTGAGAATTTTAAAGATATTCAAAATTTATATAAGGAAGAAGATGAAGATAAAGTAAGTCCTGTTAAAGATATTTTAATTTATCCTTGTAGGGCAATAGCAAGATTAGATAAAGGTCAAATTTCCCTATTACCGTCAAGAGTTAAAAGTTTTGATAAAAAAATAATTGACTGGAGTGAATGTGAGTCTGCAACCAGTAATTTTATTCAACTAAAATATAAGAATTTGTATCAGAACTCTACTTGGTTTTGTAAAAATTCTGGAGGAGATTACCTTCTTTACAATCCTTATGCTTTCTGCAGACTTAATGGAGAAGGGTTGCCAGAAATCCCAACTCCTACATATTTACAGGGAATAATTCCAAGCGGGAATCTTTCTGTTAAATGGGGACCTTGGATAATACCAGATGTAACTTATAAGGAATATCATGAAGCTGCTTTAATCTGGGCCTTTCATATGATTGATACTGTCACAGAGACTTTAAAAAATGGCGGTAATATAAACTTCCCAGAGGATGATACTATTGGTATAATAAATGTTACCTATAATTTTAATTAAATCTGAATTTAATATTTTATTGATAATTAAATAATAGAGGATGTGAAATTAACCAAATTAATAGAGGGAAGAAAGTAAATTGATAAGGAGTATTAATAAACATTTATACAGATTTCTCGCCTTGACAGTCGTTCTTAATTACTCACTATGTTCGCTTGATGGAATACCCAAAAGTTATTGTTATTTCTCTGAAGAGTTCCATTCCTCAATATCCTTCCAGGGCTCTCTGCTCACCTTAAAGTTCTCTCCACTGAGAACCTGCCTATAATTTCTCCAGAGGAATCTTTCATCCAGATAGACCACCACAGCCTTGTCCTTTTCTGACCTTATTGCTCTTCCACTTGCCTGGATTGCTTTTTGTACTGCTGGATAGATATATCCATATTCCATTCCTTTTCCATAATTTTTGTTATAACAATCTATCCTACTTTTTGTTTCTAAATCTGGCATGGCAAGGGCAACTCCTGCAATTATTATACACTTGAGAGAATTATTTGGAAAATCAATTCCTTGGTCAAATGAGCCAGATTGTACCCCTAATAATAATCCTTTTTCAGAACCTATAAATTGTTTGAGTAAATTGGTTTTCCGCTCTTTTGTTAGTTCTTGTACTTCCTTAAAAATGTTTAACCTACTATCTAAAAAATTACTCACTTGATTCAGAAAATAATAGGATGGAAAGAAAATTGCTGTGTTTCCATTAACAGCATTGAATATTCTGCTTATGATGTCCGCATAATTCTTGTATTGTGCTTCTCCTCTCCTTGAAAACTTTGTTGTTGCAATTGGCGCAACCAGATTTAGCCTGTTTTCTTTTGGGAAAATTGATTTAAAGGAAATTGTCTCATAATTTTTAACTCCTAACAGATTAGCATACATTTCCAAGGGTTGCAGGGTTGCTGACATTAAAATTGTTGAATAACTATTATTAATTATATCTGAAGTTATTGCTGCTGGCAGTAAAGCATTTAACTTTAATTCAATCTGCTTCCCATATTTTGTATCTTTTTTTCTTATTATTCTTGTAAAGTTCTCATCGCTGTTTATCCAGTTTTCAATAAATTTTGATAAACCTGAGCAGTAACTTTTCTCCTTTCCCTCTCCCCTAACCAAATCTGAAACTTCCTGTAATTCATCCAAAAATTCAGGGCTAAGAGAATTCAGAATTGATACTATCTCTTCCTTACTGACATAAGCTTCATTATTATGCTCTAATCTATCCTTTGCAAGTTCCTCTATTCTAATCCTAAGATTATCAATATCTTGACTAACATCCCTCTGCATTCCGCTGGCCTCCTTAATAGCAGTGTTTAAAACAAAAGTTGTCAGTTTTGAGGAAATCAAATCTGTTGCCCTGCCTGGAAGCTGGTGTGCCTCATCAACAATAACTATGGAGTCTTCAAGGTTTTTATTTATTTTTGCAAGGAAAGTTCCTGAAACAAAAGGATTAAAAAGATGAAAATAATCCGCAACAACTACAACACTTCTCTTTGCAGACTGGCAAACAATTTCATAGGGACAAAAATCCTTGCATTTCTTCTTTAGTTCTTCTGAATTTAGAATTTCCTTAGAGACCTCATTAATTTTGGTTTTTGCTTCTTCTGTGAGTTCTCCTTTTTTGAAAACTTTATTATAAAATTCACATTTCTCTTCTTTTTTTAGATAATTGCAGAGTTCCTGAAAATCTGATGAACCCAAATCATCATAAAAATAATTACAAAACCACCTTTTTCCTATTATATTAACAGTTTTTATTTCTCCGATTTTCTTTAGAGTTTCAAGGGCAATCAGATGCTGGGAGTGTCTCGGCGTCAGAAAGAATACTGTTAATCCAAGTTCAGATGCTAACTTTACAGCTGGATAAAGAACTCCGGCAGTTTTTCCAATTCCAGATGGTGCGTGTATCAATAGATTTTTTCTATTTTTAATGCAATCTTCAACTCTCTGAACCAACTCATCCTGATTTTCCCTTTTTTTCTGAAATGGAAATTTCAATGACATAATTGTTTAGATTGATATTTAGTTTTATTTCTTCTCTTCATTCAATAATTACTAAAACTTTTAAATCTATATACTACAAACTATATATTCTATCACCGAAACCTTTATATAATTTAAATACATATATTTAAATGCTCTTTTTTAACTAAAAAGTGGTGTAACATGTTTAAAAGAAAGAAAGAATTTGGTTTGAAATGTCCCGAATGTGGGTCAACAGAAATATTAGTGGATAATGAAAAAGGAGAGAAGACATGCTCAAAATGCGGATTAATACTGAATGAAAGCATGATTGATACACAACAGGACTGGAGGGCTTTTGATACTGAGGAATTGGAGAAGACTGCAAGAACAGGAGCTCCATTGACAAAGATGAGACATGATAAAGGAATTGGGACAGAAATCGGAAAAAGCAAGGCAGAATTGTTTAAAGTTTCTGCTGGAAAAAGAGGACAATACTTCAGAATAAAGAACTGGCAGAAGAGACTTGTAAGTGGTAAGGACAGAAATTACGGTTATGCTTTGTCTGAATTGGAAAGAATTGCCTCTGCTTTGAGCCTGCCAAAGAATTTGCAGGAAGAAATAGGGTCAATGTATGAAAAAGCTTTGGAAGAAGGTTTAGTAAAAGGCAGGAGTATTGAAGCTATTATAGGTTCCCTCGTTTATGCTTTATCAAGAGAATATGGTAGTCCAAGGCTGATGTCAGAAATCTGTGATGTTTCAGGAGTTGACAAAAGAGATTTAGGAAGAACTTATAGGTATGTTGCAAGAAAACTAAATCTAAGAGTTATTCCTGCAAAAGCAGTTAATTATGTCCCAAGATGTGCAACAATCCTTAAATTGGGTGATAAAACTCAAATTAAAGCAAAGCAATACCTGAAAAATATAAAAAGTGAAGAAGACATTTCAGGAAAGGGTCCTATAGGGCTTGCTGCAGCAACTTTATATATTGCAGCAATAATGAATGGAGAAATTGTATCACAAAGAAAAATTGCAGAAGCAATTGGAGTAACAGAAGTTACAATTAGAAATAGGTGTAAGGACATTGCAAAAAGTTTGGGTATAGAGGAAAAAGTTGAGCAGAAGATTAAAGAATTAGAAAATTTGCAGAAAGAATAATGTCAGCCTTTAGAAAAGGCCGACACTCCAAACAAGGAAATTTTGTTTTTTTCTAGTTTATACTAAGTTATTAATTTAAAATTTCAAAAATAAAAAGAAGATTAAGGAGGTTATCCTCCTGGTGGTTGTCCTCCTGCTGGTTTTCCTCCTTCTGCTTGTTCCTTGCCTGCGCCCATTACAAACCACATCATTACTCCAATTACTGCCAAGATTATTATTAATGCAACTAAATCCTGTCCTGCAAATCCTGAATACCATCCAACACCTCCTGTTAATCCACCTAAGATTGCCCAAGCAGCGAAGATTATTATTACCAGTAACAAACCCTTTTTACCTTCTTTTATACTACTCACATAACCTGGTACTGCCAGTTCTATAACCAAAGCAATTCCTAAAACTGCAACCAAAAACATCATTGTCATTCCTGAAGCAGATATAAAGAATTGACCAACTGAAGAACCCCAGGGAGTAAATGATACTAGGAAAAATCCTAAAGCCAAGGCGATTAGTCCTGAAGCTCCTCTTGCTGTTGTCTCACTAGATTCACCAAACAACTTTGACTTCATTAATAGTCCGAAGATTATTGCGAATGTCAGAACCCATGGAAAAATCACTTCATACAACAGCGTACAAAGTTGTCCACTAATCCCAAGTACAGTACAAGCTGTGTAACTAACTACCATAATATTATTTTAAAGTATTTATAAGTTATTATGAAAGATAAATTAAAGAAAATTTCTGATGTAGAATATTTGGTTTCAAAAGAAGTAAGGGAAAAAATGAGGGTAAATGCAAAGATACTTGTTACCAATAAAATTATTGAAGCTGCTGAGGATGAGGCAATAAAACAACTCACAAATGTTGCCTGTCTGCCTGGGGTTGTGGAGCCTGTCTACGGCATGCCTGATATTCACTGGGGTTATGGTCTGCCTATGGGAGCTATAGGGGCTTTTAACTCTGAGGAAGGTGTAATTTCAAGTGGGTGCACTGGTTTTGATATTAACTGCGGAATCAGGATGATTAAAACAAATTTAACCTATAAAGAAATTAAACCAAAATTAAAGCAATTAATTAATGTTTTGTTTCATAATGTTCCAACAGGGGTTGGCTCAAAGGGGAAATTGAGATTGTCAAGAGATGAATTAGATGAAGTTCTTGTTAAAGGAGCAAGATGGGCTATGGAAAATAATTATGCAACAAAAGAAGATTTGCAACATATGGAGGAATACGGTAATATGTCTGGTGCAAGTGTAGATAAAATTTCTGATTTGGCAAAAAAGAGGGGTCTTCCACAATTAGGAACTTTGGGTGCAGGGAATCATTTTCTGGAAATTCAGAAAGTTGACCAGATTTTTGATTCTGAAACTGCAAAAATTTTTGGTGTTACTGACAAGGATCAGATTATTGTAATGTTACATTGTGGTTCTCGTGGTTTGGGTCATCAGATTGCCACAGATTATTTGAAAATTCATGAAAAGGCTGCAAAAAAATATAATATCTGGCTTCCAGACAAGCAACTTGTTTGTGCTCCTGCAAATTCTAAGGAAGGACAGGATTATTTTGAAGCAATGAAAGGAGGGGTAAATTATGCTTTTACAAACAGAACTGTGATGACAGATTGGATTAGAGAGAGTTTTGAAAAAGTTTTTGGAAAAACTAGAGAGGAAATGGATATGAAACTAATTTATGATGTGTGCCACAATATTTGTAAACTGGAAGAACATGAAGTTGAAGGTGAGAAAAGAAAATTATATGTTCATAGGAAAGGAGCAACAAGAAGTCTTCCTGCCGGACATGAGTTATTACCAGAAACTTACAAAAAAGTGGGGCAGCCTGTTTTAATTGCGGGTTCAATGGGAACTGCAAGTTATATTTTAGTTGGAGGTGAAAAAGCAAAGAAAACTTTTTACTCGAGTTGCCATGGAGCAGGAAGAGTAATGAGCAGGAGCAAAGCAATAAGAGATTTCAGGGGGAATACAATTAGAGAAGAATTAGCTAAAAGAGGAATTACTGCAAAGTCCACAAGCCCAAAAATTCTGGCTGAAGAATCACCAAATGCTTATAAGGATATTGACGAAGTTGCAAAAGCAGTTGACATTGCGGGAATCTCAAAGAAAGTTGTTCGGGTTGTTCCTGTTGGGGTTGTTAAGGGATAAAATGCAAAGTCTAAAACATTATAAATCTATAAAAGGACTAATTTTTTATAATAATAAGTTTCTTATTTTAGAAAAGGAAAATTTATTCCTAGGGGAAGAAAAAAAGAGAAAGAAGAAACTGATGAAGGAACTTTGAAAAGAGAGGTAAAAGAAGAAGTTGGACTTAAAATTGAAATTCAAAGAGTATTAAATGAGTGGTCTTTAGATTTGCCAGAGAAAGGAATTCATTTGGATGGAAAAACATATCTATGCAAATCTAACTCAGATAAAATTATTTTAAGTGAGGAACATATAAAATACAAGTGGATTGAAAAAGAAGAGTTAAAAGACCTTGATTGTCCTGACTGGAAGATGCAATTTCTAAATTATAAATCCTAAAACATAAATAAGTGAAAACTGCGACTGCCAATAAAGACAGGTATACATTATTAAAGTTAGAAATATGCTCACTTCTTTCTCTTTCCAGTTCTTTTTGGAGCAATAGAACCTATTTTCTGTCCTGGAGGTGCATTGGCTGAAACTGAAGTGGAGCTTCCTGGTTTTGTTTTACCTCCATAAGGGTGGTCAACAGGATTCATCTTGCTTCCTGAAGTTCTAGGATAAAGTTTTCCTTTTGATTTCATAAACTTCCATTTAGTTCCTGCCTTTAGAAAAGGTTTTGTATTTCTGGCAAATCCTGCAGGTTTTCCAACAATTGCCCTACAATTCCCGCTTAGTTTCTTCATCTTTTTTGAAGGAAATATCAGAAAAGAGTATCCTTTTTCATGTGATTTTACAATTGCAAAAGAGCCTGAAGATTTACAAAATTTTCCACCATCTCTATAAACAGACTCAATAAAATAAACAGAATGCCCCACCGGAGTTCTGGCGAGAGGAAGAATATTTCCTGTAGAAACTCCTGCATCAGGAGAAATATCTATAATTTGGTCTGTTGCCAAACCAACAGGTGCAGCAATAAAACTTATTATTCCATCCTTAAATCTTATTTTTGCAATAGGGGCATTTCTGGCAGATATATGTTTTATATCAACGACTTTTGCTTTTCCTTCTCTTTTAGGTAATTTCAACTCTAATTTACCTTTTGCTCTATAAGTTGAACTTCCTTTACCCCTTCTCCTAGCAATAATTCTTTTTCCCATAAACCTTCTCTTTTATAAATAATTTAAATGCACGTCTTCGGATGGCACCCATTTGCTTCGCAAATCAGGAAGGCTCGGCTTAAGCGAAAATTATGAAATTAGTAAGAGTTACAAACACAACAATTATGGACAAGTAAGACTATTGTAATAACTACATTCACCGCCACATGTTCCAGAAGTATTTATACAACAGCAAGGAGAAGTAGAAGTAAATGGAGTTTCTGTGCAATTTCCCTCTCCACATCTTATTAGATTTATTGGATTTATGTCCCTTACACATCTTCTTTTTGCGGTTATAGCTCCTTTATAATTTGCTAAAAGTCCGGGATATTTATCTACATTTTCAGAAAAATCCTTGTAACTATATCCATGTCCCTGCCAATCCATACATTCACTGTCCAACTGTGCTTCAGAAGTTACTCCTTTTGCAGTAGGAGTGAATGTCCCAGAAAAGAATAAAAGTATAGTTATAAGTACCAGAGCACAGATAACAATTACAATAATTGTTTCAATAGACAGAGATACTCCTTTTAGTTTCATAATATTATTTAATTTCTTTAAGTTTACCAAACATTTTCTTATAAACTTCAAATTTTTTTAAAGTTAGCAAATGTAATTCAAATTCGTAAGGTAATTTTAATTCTTTCCTTATTTCTGCGATTATTTCGGCTCTTCTCAAACCTTTTTCTGGAATAGAGGACGAGCAAATTAAAATATCTATATCACTGCAGGCACTGTACTTTTTTTTAATTACACTACCAAATCCATAGACATGAGTATCACCTAAAATTTTTGTACTTAGTTTTTTTATTTCTTTTGCATAAGTCTCCCAATTTTTGAAAACTTCATTCATTCTACTAACCGTATAATTTTCTGAACTACTTCTACAAGTTTTTTTATCTCCGCTATTTCAAACTCTCTGGCAAAATACCTTGATGTTATATATGCATCTTCTAATAATGCTAATCCTAAACTTTCATCCTCCAATAATTTTTTTGCTCTTTTATCCAATTCTGCTACCTGTGATAATAGAATCCTCAAAGAATGTGTTTTTGGATAATATCCTTTTTTCTCTAACAAAAAAGATTTTAAAAAAAGTTGTGCCGCCTGCTCCAAATTAAAAGCTGCTAAATCAAAAATTTTTTTATTTGCTAAACTTTCAGCATTTTCAAAAAAATTTCTCGCCTTCTTTTTTAACAAGTTTGTTTCTTCTTTTGAACCCATAACTAAATATTTAAATACTACTTAATAAATGAAAGGAATCAGTTTGACTATAAATTCTGTAATTGTAATTACTCTTGCAATACTGGTTCTTGTTTTCTTAGGGTACATGTTCATCACAGGAACAAATCCTTTTGTTTCAGTAGGATATGAAAGTGCTCTAAATAATGGTTGTAAAACTTATCTACAAAGTAATCAGTCAGTAGAAAGTATTATGGTTGGGGATATAACTAAGGATGGAAACCCGGATAATTTACTTACTGCCTGCAGGTCGTATTACTCAAATGAAAGTATGGAAGCAGAGGGATGTGAGCAGAAATGTAGAGACAGATTTCCTTTTGGTTCTACTAGTTAAATCTAGTGGTGAGAGCCTTCCTTCATCTTTTGTTGGAATAGGTAAATGCTGTGATAAAGGAAGTGAAGGTAATACAGAATGCTCAACAGGATTATGGTGTAGAAAAAAAGATTATATTTATAGCAGATGTAGAAAAAGTTGTGCCAAAGGAATTTGTGTAAAACAAAGTGGAGTATCTTCTTGCCATCCTAAGGAAGAGTGTAATTATAACTGATTATCAGGTTATTGTAACTCTAACAACAAATGTGAATAAATTCTTTTCTCATAGTGCTACTCTGATATTTAATAAGGATTTTATAATTTAATAAAAATACTGGGTGTAGGGAATTAACCAAATTAATAGGTGGAAGTTAGTAATTTGATAAGGTTGTTAATAAACAAAGAGATAGTTCCACCACAGAAAGGCAGAGGTAGAAGCATAAGGTGAAACTACAAAAACCAAATCGGTGGTTCCACATTGTGGAGGCTATGGAAATCTAGCGAGAATAAGAGTATTGATTTATCAGAGACTTAAGGAGTTCAATAACTGTCAGATAAACAAATACTTAAAAGCCAATCAGAAAGTAAGAAGGAACCTTGGATTAACAGAAGTCTCCGAATTCTTTTATTTAGTAAGAAGAAACAACCAAACCGGAATAAATAAAATCTCTTTTTTATCAATTTCTTCTTTCTTAAACAAATCTTTTGTAACAACAATACCTTTTTTTTAACTTAAATTTATCACAGAACTTTAAAAGACTTCTCAAATCATTTTTAGTAATTTGCGACTTATACTTAACTTCTATTGGAATTAATTTATTTTGTTTCTTAAGGATTATATCTACTTCATCTTTTTGTTGGGTTCTCCAAAAGGAAATTTTTTCAAGATTATTTACCATAAGGGACTCCACCAGATGTCCTGAAACTTCTGTGTTTATAACTTCAAAAGGATAATCCAACAAACCCAAAACAATAGAAGGATGAGCAATAAAGTGTTTCTTGTTTGCTCTCACCTGCTTGGCAACACTCGCAGTGAAATTGTAAACAATTCTTATCAAATATGATTTTTCTAATAAGTTAATATAAAAGGATACAAGATTTCTGTTAATTTTTAAAATTCTTGAGATATTTATTATTTCAAATAATTGTGCATTACTATTTACCAAAATTCTAAATAATTCATAGATTACTTTTTCGTTAGAATCTGTAATTCTTGCTATATCACTAATTGCTTTTTCAACCACAGATTCTTTTATATATTTATTGATAAATTCCTTATCTTTTATTTCAAGCAATTCTGGAAAACCTCCTTTTACCAAGTAATCCTCAAATAATTTCTTATACTTTTCTTTCTTTGTTATAAATTTTAATTCATATTCTCTAAATAAATTTTTTGCAGATATATCCTCTTTCAAACCAAAATATCTTACAAATTCTCTAAAAGTAAAAATTGGAAGATAAAAGGTAAGTATTCTCCCAGCAAGTGTTTCCTTATATTTTTTTAACTCTAAACTTTTGGCCCCTTAAAAAAGTTTTTCTCCCTGTGTTCTGTATTTGAAAATGTATCCTCAACAGAAAATCCTCTCTTCACTTTATCCTTTCTTACTACATTTTTCAATTCAACAGGCTGAAAGCATGGTCTTTCTTTAACTTCAATTTTGTCGATTTTATCAAATTGTTTCTTAACCTCCTGTAAATCTTTTTTAAATTTTTTAATTTCTTCCTCAGTTAATTTTAACCTCGCCAGTTTAGCAATTTCCCTAACTTCAATTTCCTCACTCATAAATTTAGTAGTAAAAGAATATTATGACTGAAGAATATTTTAAAAATCTAAAATTACAAATTGATAAGTTATACTATATTGCTGGGAAAGCTAAGGAGAGTGGGAAAGATTATGAACTTTTTGTAGAGAGTAAAAGGGCTGCTGACAAAGATAATAGGTGTATTGATATTTTAGCAATAGTTTATCCTCAGTTAGATAAACACAGAGAAGAGATAATTTCCAGAATATTGGAACTAGAAAAAAAATATAGCATTGGTGGGGATGAGGTTGCTTTGGAGATATCAAAGGAAATAGCCACAGAAAAATTTTGCAAGTTTGAATCCAAGGAAGAGGCAATTTTAGCTGGTTTGAGATTAGGATGTGCTTATAATACACAGGGAGTTGTTGGAGCCCCAATAGAAGGAATAACAGGAGTAAAAATAGACCCAAAAGAGAATTTTCTTTATGTTTATTACGCTGGACCTATCAGGACAGCAGGAGGAACAGCCCAGGTATTTACCTTATTTATTGCGGATTATTTGAGAAAAACCCTTGGATTAGAAAGGTATAAGCCAATAAAGGCAGAAATAGAAAGGTATTATACTGAGGTTACGGATTATTTAACTTATGTAACAAAAAAGCAGTACAAGCCAAATGAAGAAGAAATTAGTTTTCTTGTTAGAGGAGTACCAATTTGTATCACTGGAGAACCAACAGAGAAAAGAGAGGTATCAAAGTACAAAGACTTAAAGAGAGCTGAAACAGCAAGAATAAGGGGTGGAATGTGTTTGATTTATTTAGATGGTCTATCCCTAAAAGCAAACAAACTACTTAAAAAACTAAAAAGCTATGGAGCTCGGTTTGGTCTAACAGAGACTTGGAACTGGCTTGAAGATTTTATAAAACTGAAGGAGAGTAAAGCAGAGAATACAGAAGGCTCTAAAGAATACAAATTCCTTGAAGAGGTTCCCGCAGGCAGGCCAGTATATTCCATGCCAACAATGAAAGGAGGTTTCAGACTGAGGTATGGAAGAACTAGAAATACAGGTTCAGGATGCTTTGGTTTCCACCCTGCAACTTTAGAAATACTCGACTCTTTTCCTGCAATAGGCTCACAGATGAAAATTGAACTTCCAGGAAAAAGTTGTACTGTTGCAGTTTGTGATTACATAGAAGGACCTATTGTTAAACTAAAAAGTAGGAATGTTATTAAAATAGATACAATAACAAAGGCAAGAGAAATTAAACAGGAAATTGATAAAATTCTTTTTATTGGAGATATTCTAATTTCTTTTGGAGACTTCTATGAAAACAGTGAAAAATTAATTAAGAGCCCTTATGTGGAAGAAGAGTGGAAACTTGATTTGGAAGAAAAAATAGAAGAAACTTCAAAATTAATTGGTGAGGAAAGAGTAAAAGAATTAGTAAAAAACCCAAAAGACATAAATTCCGAGGAAGCAATAAAACTCTCTCAGATTTTGCCTTTACACCCAAAATATCTTTATTTCTATGATAACTTCTCTTCAGAAGAATTGGCAAGTTTAATAGAATATCTGAATTCTGGAGAGAAAAAAGATAATCAACTAATCCTAAGAAATAGGGAGGAAAAGAAACTACTTGAAAAAGCAGTTATTCAACACTTTGTTTCACCAGACAAGTTATATATTATTATTGAAGATTTTTTACCTATTCTAAAAACTTTTGAGGGAGTTGATTTGATAGAACTTAGGAAAAGTGATTTAAGTGGTTTTGCTCTTGTAAATAAATTCTCAAAACTTGAGATTAAAGACAAAGTTACAAGATATATAGGAGCAAGAATGGGAAGACCGGAGAAAGCACAAGAGAGAAAGATGAAGGGTTCCCCACAGATATTATTTCCTGTGGGTCAGGAGGGTGGTAAGATGAGAAATATGGTTGAAGTTTCCCAGATTACAGCAGAAACAAGTGATTTTACCTGTCCTGAGCATAGGAGTTCAATATTTCCTTACTGTCTTAGATGCGGAAAACATCTGAAAAACCCAAAAATTGTTAAGAAAAAAATAAATGTTACAGGTTTGTTAAATGAGGCTTACAAAAACTTGAATGAGCACAGATTACCTCTAATAAAAGGGGTTAGAGGAACCAGTTCAAAACACAAGGTCCCAGAGCCAATAGAAAAAGGTATTTTAAGAGCAAAACACAATTTATATGTTTTTAGGGATGGAACAATTAGATATGATATCGTTAATGCTCCTTTAACACATTTTAAACCAAAAGAAATTCAGACATCTGTTGAAAAATTAAGGAAATTGGGATATAAAAAAGATATTTATAGGAAGGAATTGGTAAGTGAAGAGCAAGTATTAGAACTTTTTCCGCAGGATTTTGTAATTTCCAACTATGGTGAAAAGAGTGCAGCTGATTATTTTTTATCTATTACAAAATTTGTTGATGAAGAACTTAAAAATTTTTATAAAACTAGACCTTTTTACAATGTAAAAAAGAAAGAGGATTTGATAGGACACTTGTTTCTGAATATTGCCCCTCACATAATTTCTCCTGTTGTCTGCAGATTAATTGGATTTACAGCAAACAGGTGTCATTATGCACATCCTTATCTATTTGCTGCAACTAGGAGGGATTGCGATGGAGAAGAAAATGGTATAATTTTGATGCTTGACTGTCTTCTGAATTTTTCAAAAGAATATTTACCAGCCAAGAAGGGGAGTATATCTGATGCTCCTCTGACAATAACAACAATATTAGATTTGGGAGAAGTAGATGATGAAGTTTATGATTTAGATATTGCTTTTAGATACCCAAAAGAATTCTATGAAAAAACAGAAAAACAGGTTTATCCATCAGATGTTAAGATAGAGAGGGTTGCTGACAGACTTAATTTAGAAAATAAATATTCTGGTCTTGGATATACAACAGAAACAACAGATTTCAATACAGGGGTTCATTTGACAAGATATAAGGATGTTACAGATATGGTTGAAAAAGTTATGATCCAATTAAAACTAGCAGAAAAATTGAAATGTGTTGATGAAAAACTTGTCGCTTACAAAATTCTATCAACTCATTTTTTGAAAGACTTAAAAGGAAATTCCAGAACATTCTTTAGACAAACATTTAGATGTATTAACTGCAATACAATCTATAGGAGACCTCCCCTATCTGGCAAATGTCTAAAATGTAGTGGTAATCTTGTTTTAACTGTTTCAGAAGGTACAATCTCAAAATATCTGGAAGCAAGCAAAAAAATTGCAGAGCAATATAATATTCCAGACTATACAAAAGAACAACTAAAACTTTTGGAGAATCAACTGGAAAATGTTTTTGGAAAGAAGCCAAGGCAGTTTTCTCTGGGTGCTTTTTAATTGCTCTACGGATTAATGAAATAAAACTATTTATTGTTTTCGGTTGTGGAATATATATATTGAATACTCAAAATCTTTAAATATTTTATCTATATATAAAAAAAATGAGATACGACGAAGATGAGGAATCTGAAGACGGGGAGGATGAATAAATCTAATTTATAAATAGAGAAATATAGTGAAGACCCAAAGATTTTTATTTTTTATTTCGTTGTTTTTTTAAAAGATTTAAAGATATTTATGGTATTTTGGCACTTGAGAAGTAGGAAAAAGAAAACCGGAGGCATAGCAAAAAAAAATAGGAAAAAAAAGAAGTTTGAGAGGGGAGGTTATTTTATTTCAACAAAAATAGGGAAAAATAAAGTAAAGGTAAATAGAGTTAGAGGTGGAAATACTAAATTAAAGTTGCTAACTACAGAATTTGTTAATGTTGGAGGGAAAAAATACAAAATTCTCCAGGTTTTGGAAAACAAGGCAAATTTTTGGTTTGCGCGGGAGAAAACAATCACAAAAGGAGCAATTATTGAGATTGAGAAAGGAAAAGTCAGAGTTACATCAAGACCAGGACAGGATGGTTTGGTTAATGGAGTTTTTGTTGAGTAAAAGAGTAATATTAAAGAAATTGCAGATATTAGTAAAGAAACTTTCTATATCAATTTCATACATCGCATTATATAATATTTTTATATATTTATGAACAAACGAGTTTTATCTTTCCTAGAAAAGAAGTGCCAACAACTTGTCAAAAAATATCCCCTAATTAAGGCAATTTTTGTTTATGGTTCATCTGTTAGAAAGAAGAAGATAACCAATGATGTTGACTGCGCTATAATTGTTGATGATACCTCTGAGCAGTTTAAGGAATCAATTCTTGATTATCTGGAGGGGGATATGGGGATTATTTCAAAAGAAGGAGACGAGAAATATAAGGTGGATATGCACTTTCAGTCCCCAAAACCTTTATCTATGTGGTGGGATTCACTTAGAAGTGGAGAACCATGGGTAATAACATCTTTAAAAGACGCTTATGTTATCTATGATCCTTCTGATTATATAACTCCATTAAAATCTTTAATTAATCAGGGAAGAATGACTGGAACTAAAGAGAAGGCTCAGGCTTTGATTGAGAGGGCTCCTTATAGATACAAAGAAGCACAGAGAATGATGCTTGATGAAGTAACAGAAGAATTATTATCTGCAATGGTTGAGACAGCACAAGCAGTTTTAATGTTTTTTGGGATTGCACCCCCAGCAGCAAGAGATATTCCAAAAGAATTAAGAAAAAATTTTGTTAGCCGGGGTCTGTTAAAGGAAAAAGTCGCAGACTGCATTGAGGATTTCTATGAAACAACAAACAAAATAAACCACAGAGAAATTACAAAATTAAGCGGAAAAGAGATAAAAAAACTTTTGAACAGAGCAATTCTTTTTATTGACAAGATGGACGATTTGTTTTCCATACTTGAAGTTGCAAAAAAGAAAGACATTATTGAGAAATCCTATGAGAAAGCAATTAAAGTTTGCAAAAAGGCTCTGAAACTGAAATCGCCCAAATTAGATACAGAAACCATGAAAAAATTCAAAAAAGAATTTGTTAATACAGGGATGATTTCAACAGATTATTTAAATCTGCTAAAAAAACTCGAAAAAATGAAAAATCTTGCAGAAAAAGGAAAACTTGGGAATATCCCAGAAAGAGACATTTATTCCTCAATTATTTACACAAAAAGTTTAGAGGAGATTTTAATGAAAAGGAAGAAATAGGTATTTAAATAGTTTAAATATATATTATGGCAAAAGAACTTGGAAAAAAACAGGTCTATACTACTGGGGTTGAGCAGGTTCCAAAAACTACGGACTACAGAAACGAAAGACTGGTATACAAAGTATATGAAAGTGCAAATAATCTGCTAAGTCGTAGAGGAGGTCCTAAGGGAGAAATAGAAGTTTTTGGGTATAAGAAGTCTGAAGAATATACCACAGAAGATGGTAAAACTGCTTTCAAAGTTGAACCCATCACTGATGAAAAAGAAAAGGTACGGTTAAGTAGGCGTTTAATACATACCGTTGCAGATAAGGTAGTAGCATATGGATCAGGAGATAGATGGTACCAGGGTAAGAAAACCAAAGATAACTATACCTAATACTAATTTTTTTTAATTTTTAATATATTAAAACAAAATAAATTATGGAGAAACAAATAGAAAAGTCTCTTCACAGAGAATTAAAAGGAATAAACCCAAAAATTTTTGCAGAGTCAAGAATAATTGAAGAATCTGTTTTTCATCTTCTAAGAGTCAGAGAAGAATTAGATGATTTTATAGATACTTTAGAAATGTTATCTGATGAAAATTTTAGGAAAAATTTGGAGGAAGGGTTAAAACAATATAAAAATAAAGAAACCATTCCAACAACCCTAAATAATTTAAGAAAACAATTAAAAGATGAGTAATTATCAATTAGAATATACAAAACTATTCATAAAGAAGCTAAAAAAGTTTGAATCTAGGATTAGAGACAGAATTTTACAGGCTATTGAAAACATCCTGGATAATCCTTACAATGGTTCTCAACTAGTTTTTTCCAAAGAAAAACTGTGGAAGTGGAGAATAGGGAATTATTTATAAAATAGATGAGAAAGAACCTAGAGTTGTATTAATCGTTGTGAACCACAGAAAACGGGTTTATAAAAGATTTTAGAGGAGATTTTAATGAAAAGGAAGAAATAAGTATTTAAATAGTTTAAATATATATTATGGCAGAAGAACTTAGAAAAAAAAGAGAAAACGTAGCAGAATATCTAACTAAGATGGTAGATTACACAAAGCAAGGTGAGGTAGATAAAGCAGATAGCAACTATCAAAATGCAATGTCTCATTTAGACTATAATTCAAAAAAGAAGTTACACAAACTTGAGGATAGTGTAGGCTATAAAAGCGATACGGCTCCTGTAGCTAAAGGAGCTAGTGAAGTTATAAAATCGTATGCAAACTATATCAACAGAGAAATAAAAGAATTGAAAAAAGAGCAGAAAGAAGCAGAGGCAGCAGAAAAAAAATTCGCGAAAGTTAGAAAAAAATTAGAAAAATAATTTTTTCTTTTTTAATATATAAACACTATTATGTCCCCAAATACTGCAAAAATTGAAGAAAAACAAATTAATGCAGTAAAGGATTTTTGCTCGAAGATTCTAAAAGAATATAGGAGAGTTATAAAAGCAATCTGGTTGCTGAAACAGGAAACCGAGAGGTCCAAGGATTTGCTGACAATTGTTTTACTTGATGACACAAAAAAAGTTGATGGAATTACAAAAAAGAAAATTGAAACAAAAGTTTTAGAAGAGGAAAGGAAGATCAAAAAGAAATATGGAATTTCTCTTTATTCGAGTTTTTATTTGCTTTCTGATTATTGGGAGTTGATAAAACATGGTTCCCCAACAGTTTTCTGTGAAATCAGGGAAGGAATCCCAGTTTATGATCCAAGCGGGTTTTTTGTTCCTTTGAAAAAATTGTTGCTGCAGGGTAAAATTCCAGGAACAAAGGAAGCAATGAGAGATTTAATTGAAAAGGCTCCTGTAAGGATAAAGAGAGTTGAGACCCTGTTTAAAATTAAAATTCTAGAGCATTTGTTTAATGCTGTTGTTGAGGCGGGTCAGTCTCCTCTAATCTTGGTTGGAGTTGCCCCTCCAACACCAAAAAAACTCGCAGAAAACCTGAAAATCCACTTTATAAGGAAAAAACAACTCGAGCCTGAATATCCAAAATACTGCGAGCAGATTGTCAAATACTGGAAAGAGTACGAGCATAGTGAAATAAAAGTTGACTGGGAAGACATCGATGAAATTGCTGAAAAAACCGCAAAATTTGTTTCAAGAATGGAAAAATTAATGGAAATTGTTGAAAAATAGAATATTATTTCAATTAACAGATTATGAATATCAAAAATTTAGGAAAGGAAATAATTAAAAAACTGAAGGGTATAAACTATTTTGATAAACTTATCTTTGTTTATGTTTTTCTTCTAGTTTAGATTTATAATCTATATTAATTAACCTGCATATTCAGGAGTTTCTTTTTCATTTTGAATTACTGCAGTACTGAACGCCTTTTCGAAATTTTCATAAACTTTTGCTACAGATTCTGGAATTGAAGGTCTCATTTCCTTTAAAACTTCTTCAAAATGTTTTTCCTCTACCTCTTTATTTTTTAAACTTTCTCTCAACGCAAGCATTGCCGATTCTCTGCATAAACTTTCTAAATCAGCACCAGAGAAATTTTTTGTCTTTTTTGCTAGTTCATTTAAATTTACATCTTCAGCCAAAGGAATATTTTTTGAGTGAACCTTTAAAATTTCTAATCTTGCTTTTTCATCAGGAGCACGAACCAGAATATGCCTGTCAAATCTTCCAGGACGTAAGAGGGAATGATCAACAATATCAGGCCTGTTTGTTGCAGCCATTACTATTACACCTTTAAGTTTTTCCATTCCACTTAGTTCTGCAAGTAACTGAGAAACCAAAGTATCCACAACTTCTGTCCTACTTGTTCCTCTTGTATGAGTCATCGCATCAATCTCATCAAAGAAAATTATTGAAGGAGCAGCTTGTTTTGCTCTTCTGAAAATTTCTTTTAATTTTTTCTCACTTTCACCAACCCACTTGCTAAGTAATTCAGGACCTTTAATAGAAATAAAATTTGCACCAGACTCAGTGGCAACAGCCTTAGCCAGTAAAGTCTTACCAGTTCCAGGAGGCCCATAAAACAGAATACCTGTTGGAGGGGTTATATTAAAGAGCTTAAATTTGTTGGGATATTTCAAAGGCCACTCTACAACTTCTTTTAGTTTTTGTTTGACTCCTTTCAATCCACCAATAGTTTCCCATTTTACATCAGGAATTTCAACTAAAACCTCTCTCATTGCAGATGGCTCAATTTTCTGCATTGCATAATCAAAATCTTCTTTTGTTACTATTAATTTTTCTATCACTTCCTTTGGCAGTTCTTTATCCTTCAGAGAAGAAAGGTCAGGCAAGACTCTCCTCAAAGCATGCATTGCAGATTCCTTGCATATAGATTCTAAGTCAGCACCAACAAAACCATAGGTTTTTTTACTCAATTTTTTCAAATTAACATCTTTTGCCAAAGGCATATTTCTAGAGTGAATCTGTAAAATTTCCAATCTTCCCTCATGGTTTGGAACTCCAAGTTCTATTTCTCTGTCAAATCTTCCAGGTCTTCTCAATGCAGGGTCTAAGGAATCAGGTCTGTTTGTTGCGGCAATAACAATTACCTTACCTCTTGTTTTTAATCCATCCATCATCGTAAGCAGTTGTGAGACAACCCTCCTCTCTACTTCACCTGTAACTTCTTCTCTTTTAGAACCAATTGCATCCAACTCATCAATAAATATAATCGAAGGAGCATTTTTTTCAGCATCATCAAAAATCTTCCTCAGATTTTCTTCAGATTGTCCGTACCATTTTGACATTATTTCTGGCCCTGCAATTGAATAATATCTTGCACCAGTCTCATTTGCAACAGCCTTTGCCAACAAAGTCTTACCAGTACCAGGAGGTCCATGTAATAAAACACCTTGTGGGGGTTTAACTCCGAGTCTCTGGAAAAGTTCGGGGTGTCTCATAGGTAATTCAATAACTTCTCTTACAGAATCTATTTCTCTCTTTAGACTGCCGATATCTTCATAAGTTACCTCTGGAACCATTTCCTCTTCTTTGACTTCAACAGCTTTTGACGAAATTTCTATCTCTGTTTCTTCACCTATATATCCTCCTTCCTTTGGTGAAATATTAACAACAATAAATTTTATATTTCCAAATGGAGTAAAAAACCTACTTTGGTCACTAAGAAGACTTTCAAAAAAATCTCCAAAAAAGTCTGTACCCCTCCTTCTTGTAACTGGACTTGGAACAAAAATATCCCCCTTTGAAAAAGGTCTTTTAAATAAAAGTCTTTTAAATAAATTTTGCATCATATACTCTGAACTAGTACGTATCATTACTCCTTCCTGAGCAGGAGCAATAACTATTCTACTTGCTTCTTTCAAATTTGCTTTCCTGACTTTTACTTTTTCACCAACACCTGTTTTACAGTTTCTTCTTGCTATGCCATCCATCCTTATAATATCAAGGCCTATATCACTTGGATAAGACCTCACAGCAATAAGATATGTTTTACTTTTTCCTTCAAGTTCTATATAATCACCTTCTTTAACTCCTATTTTAGTCATGAAATCAGAACTTAGTCTGGAAAATCCTCTTCCATAATCCTGCCTGTTTGCAGACAAATCTCCAACAGTGAGGTTAATTCCTTCTTGCATAATTAAAACTTTTTATCTTTTAAATACTTTTTCTTTTAATCCAGACAGATTAATTTATTACTAAAAGGTTTTTTTTTCCCAATCTTGTAATACCCTACGGAACAAGAAGATTACAGTCACATAGGGATTTCATTTTTCTTATACTATCTTCCACCTATAACACTGATCTCCATGCAAACTTTTCTACTTCTTCTACAGTACTAAAAGTCTTGTACACAATTAGGTATATTAATTTATTTTACTAATCCAAAAAAACTTTTTCCAAAGCAGTCACTAATTTCTATTTTTACACCTTTTACTCTTTCCAGTTTAGTTTCAAATACTATTGTCTTTTTTTCGGATTTTTTAAGTGGAGTTGTTATTTCCTTTACTTTTTCTTCTAAATCACTACTGGCGAAAACATAAACATTATACCTATCTATAGTTGGCCCTGTATTTTGTATTCTAAAGCTACCCTCTTTTGATGAAGAATCATAACTTACATTAAGAAATTCTACATTTATATCTTCACACAATTCTATATCTGTTAACTGACCCTGTGTATAGCCCATAGCCCAAGTTCCGACAACTGCAGCAATTGCAGTACTAAACGCTATTAAAAGGACACTTGCAACTATCGGAGAAATTCCTTTTAATTTGTATTTCATATATATATTTATTCAAATAAATATAGTATAAATTGGTATTATTCAGCTAAAATCCCCCTACCAGCCAAAATACCTGTTGCCGCAGCATTTATAATATCTCTTGATAAACCACACCCATCTCCTGCTGCATATAAATTCTTAACTGAAGTTTGCATATTTTTATCAATATTCAGCTTTATTGCATAAAATTTTACTTCTGGGGCATAAAGCAGGGTTGAATCAGATGCAACTCCCGGAATAATTTTATCCAGGACTTCAAGACCATCTAAAATATCTTTTACAATTCTATGAGGCATGGCCATTGAAATATCTCCTGGAGTTACCTCTTCCAGACTATTATTCACAGGATTTCGCTTTATTTTATCCCAGGTTGACCTCCTTCCTCTCCTCAAATCACCGAACCTCTGTATTAGTGGTTTTCCTCCTCCAATCGTGGTTGCAAGTTTTGCAATTGACCTTCCATATTTTGTTGTGTTCTCAAGTGGCTCTGTTAGATTAACCCTAACCAAAAATGCAAAGTCTGTATTCTCTGATTTTGTTTTTCTAAGAGAATGCCCATTTACAGTCACAAAACTATCCTGCTCTTCCTTAACAACAAACCCTCTCTCATTAGTACAAAATGTCCTGACAAAATCATCATAAGTTTTTGTGTAAATATGAAATTTCGGGTCTCTGTTTATTTCTGTTATAGAATTTGTAAGTATTGCGGGAACTTCTATTCTCACTCCAACATCAATCTTCCCATAAGAAAATTCAATTTTGTGTTTTTCAACCAAATTATTTATAAACTCTGCACCAACTCTCCCGGGAGCCAACAAAATTTTTTCTGCTCTTACTTCTTCCCCATTTTTTAGAATCACTCCGTTACAGCAGTTATTTTCAATAATCAAACCAGAGACCTCGGAATTCAACAAAAATTCTACACCCCTTTTTTCAAGGTTTGATTTAAAATTTTTTATAACTTCCGGAGAATTATCAGAGCCAATATGTTTCTGCCTTATTTCAACAAATTTTGCTCCATAAGATAAAGTTACTCTCTTTAGTCTTTCTATCTTTGTAGGATCATAATATTGTAAATCTTTTGGAGTACCATATTTAATAAAAATTTTATCAACTTGGTTAACTAAATTCCATGATCCTATTCTGTTTGTAAAATCCATAAGATTTCCACCTATTTCCGGATTTAAATTTAAGGTTCCGTCAGAGAAAGTCCCTGAGCCTCCAACACCACACAATATATTTGTTCTTTTATCCACATCCTTGCCTTTATCAACAATTATTACATCTTTTTTACCTGCCAATTCATTTGCTGCAAATAGACCAGCCTGTCCTGCTCCTATTATTAAAACATCTTTCATAATATTCTTTTAACTTAAAAACTTTCTTTCTTACTCTTGAAAACCTATTTTTGTTTGTGGTTTTCTGTAATTTTCTCTGAGTTTGGTTTTTGTCTAATTAAGATTCCCTAAGATACTTTAATTAGAAAACATTTAAAATTAAAACAAAAAATCTTATGGAATTTGGCACAGTTGTATGCAAAGATGAAACACCCAATACAACTATATTTTATTTTGTTGCAACAAAGGAGAGTAAAGTGAAGAGGGGTTTATTTGTTCAGACAAAGACGAGGGAAGGGTTGCTTGTTGGAAGAATTGAGGAGATAACAAAGACAAACAGGTACTTTATGCAGCCTGAGACAATTTCAAATTATGAGACAAACATTAACCTACACTTTCCAACAGACAAATGGGAGTTTCTTTTGTGCAAAGTATACTGTCTCGGAATTTTGGATGAAAGAGTAAGAAAAGCCAATTATCCTGTGTCCCCTGGAGAAGCAGTCAAACTTGCAGAGAATAAAAATTTAGAAAAATTGTTTAAATTTGATGAGCAGGGATTAAAAATTGGTAATGTGAGTGGTCATGCTCTAGAAGTAAAACTGAATTTAAACAGACTATTTCAGAAACACATTGCTATTCTTTCTTTGTCTGGGGCAGGGAAAAGTTATGCAACTGCTGTTTTGGTTGAAGAACTGTTAAACAGGACTGATGAGCAGGGTAAAGTTGGTGTTATTATAATTGACCCTCACGGAGAATATTCAAGTTTTGCTTATGATGAAAATTTTTCACAAAAGGCAAATCTGATTAAAGGCAGGGATATCAGAATTGGAATTCCACACCTTTCCAGTTATTATTATAGACTTTTTCTTCCGAACTTGAGTTTTGCACAAGAAAGAGATCTGATAAAAATTATTGAAGAACTGAAAAAAACCGAGGATGTTTTTGGAATCAAAGAGATAATCCAAAAAATTGAGGAGAGTGAGAGGATAAAACAGGCGACAAAAGATGTTTTAATCCAGAATTTTTATTTTCTTAATTCTTTAAGACTATTTGGTTACTATGATATCCCTTCTGTAAATACTATAATTCTCCCTGGACAGGCTTCTATTCTGGACATTTCTGAAATAACAAATGATAAGAAAAAGAAGATGGTTGCTGCCTATTTTCTAAGAGAACTTTTTAACAAAAGAGCAAAAAGAAAAACTCCTCCCTTTATTGCTTTTATTGAAGAGGCACACAATTTCGCTCCTGAAGGAAGTAGCAAGGAAAATTTCTCAAAAAATATTATAAAAAAGATTGCAAGAGAGGGGAGAAAATTCAATGCTTTACTTTGTTTAATTTCCCAGAGACCTGTTCATTTATGCACAACAAGTCTATCCCAGTGTAACACTTTTATGTTTTTGAAGATAACAAACCCTTATGATTTGAAACACATTTCAGAGAGTAGTGAGGGGATAACTAGTGAACTCCAGAGACAGATTACCTCCTTAGATGTTGGCGAGGCTGTTTTAGTTGGCGAGGCAAGCTCGTTTCCTTTGTTTATAAAAATCAGAGAGAAAAAAGTTATTGATGCAGAAACAAATAAGAGTCTTGAAGATGAGTGTATCGAATATTTGGAGAAAAAGGAAAATAGGAAGAAAGACGCAAGGGATTTGATGGGCAGATAAATAGAAGTTTTCATAAAATATCTATTTAAATAATGGGAGTTAACTTATCTTCAATAATACAGTCACAAAAGGTAGATTTCAATTTTTTGGTTGGGAAGAGTTTGGCAGTTGATAGTTATAATATAATTTATCAGTTTCTTTCAAGTATTAGGCAAGCTGATGGGACTCCTTTGAAAGATGGAAAGGACAGAGTAACCTCACATTTATCCGGACTTTTTTACAGGACAATAAATCTAACTTGTAAGGGGATTGATCTGATTTTTGTTTTTGATGGGGAGCCACCTGATTTTAAAGAACAGGAAATTGAGAGGAGGAAAAAAATAAGAGAGGAGGCGAAAGAGAAATGGGAGATTGCATTGAGTGAAAGGAAAATAAAAGAAGCACAAAAATATGCGAGAATGAGCTCTACCCTCTCAGATGAGATGATTGAAGAAAGTAAACTTCTGCTAAGTTATCTTGGTTTTCCTGTTGTTCAGGCTAAAAGTGAGGGAGAAGCCCAGTGTGCAAAAATCTGCAGGGACGGAAAAGCATTTGCAACAGCAAGTCAGGATTTTGATTCCTTACTTTTTGGCTCACCAAGGATTTTAAGAAATCTCTCGATAAGCAGGGCAGAGTCCTTAGAACTAATAGAATTGGAAAAAATAGGTTTGACTAAAGAAAAGCTAATTTTGATAGGATTATTAATTGGGACAGATTACAATCCTGGAATAAAAGGGATTGGGCCAAAAAAAGCTGTAGAATTGGTCAAAAAAACAACTTCTCTAAAGGAAATAGAAACGGAGGTAAAATGGGATTTTGGAATCTCTTTGGAAACCTTATATAATTTCTTTCTAAACCCTCCAATTTTTGAAAAATATGAGATTAAATCCAGAAAACCAGAACCAGAGAAAATAAAAAAAATACTGTGTGAAGAGCACAATTTTTCAGAGGAAAGAGTGCAGAAATTCATTGATAGATTAGGGGAAAAAGGAGGGAAACAGAGTAGTTTGGGTAGTTTTTAGTATTTACCTTATATTAACCTTCTGAATAATTTACTGGTCTAATTTTACTAGTTGTAACTTGGATTATAAACTCTCACAATAAAAAATGTGAGTTAATATCAAAATATATATTATTTGTAATATATATAGTATTATATTTAATATAATAATTATAATAATTAGTATATACTTTAAACTATATATATAGTAGCAACGATTGAAAAATCGCTATAAACTATTCAGTCAGGTTTTATATATATTTATATATATAAATAATTATGGAAAAAGAAAAGGAGAGGTTTAGTGCATTATCTCTATTTTTAAGAGAGAAGCCTGCAAAGTTGTTGTTGGCATTAGGTACAACTGGAAAGAAAGCAAAATATGTGAGTACACTCTCAAAGGAGATAAACTGCACATATTCCCATAGTGTAAGACTTTTGGACGAATTCAAGAAATTTGGATTGGTTAAATTTATGAAAGTCAGCAGGGTAAAATATATAGAATTAACAGAGGAAGGTAAGGATTTAATGTTGCAGTTGGAAGGGATTATCAGAAAATTGTCAAAACTCAACCCAACAGAGCTTAAAAACAAGGAAAAATAAAGTCATAGAGTAATGCAGTAAATACCGACAAAAATCCAAGTTCCCTCTTTTTATAGGGTTTTTTATGAATTATCTTGGTTATCTGCTATAAGTATTTAAACATACAGGAAAAACCGACAGAACTTATCCAAAAAAACACCCTTTTATATATTTTGTCGGTATATAATAGATTATGGAAATAACAACTTATCAAGGTGAAAAAATAAAATTGAGAGAGTTTAGTCTGGAAGATTTTGTGCTTGTGATTTTCCCTGGGTCACAAAAGAGTATGAGATCTGCTTCTCTGGTTATCTTAAAGGAATTAACAGAAGGGTCAAAGACAATAAGTGAAATTATAGATAAACACAATCTACCTAGGGGTACAGCATATGATGCAGCAAACAAAATGCAGAGGCTGGGTATAATAGACAGGGAAGGTAGATACGCGCCAGTTAGGATTTCTGCCAAATTCTCCCTATCTTTAGAGCGTTTAGCCCCTTGGTATAGACACTATTTTAACCTTAAAAAAAGGGGGTAATTTTGTGTTTTTTATGTGTAACGCTTTATATATGTTTTTTATAAGTTGTGATAAAATAACTATATTTTTATATATATATTTTATTAGATTTATTAATTATTATATTTTATAATATATATTATATAGAACATATGTATTTTGTTTAATGTTAGTTATATAATTAATTATATATATTACTGTATATAAATGTAAATAAAACTATAAATTTGCTATTTGATATAGGAGTTATGTGGTCTTTGAGTAAGTTTAAAAAATAAGGCTATTACCCCAAAATTTTGGTGAGCGTGAAACTTATCTTACATATAATTGAAAGAACATAGATTTAACTCGAATAAGCAATTTTCTCTGTTATTAAAGCTATTAAAATAATTATAAACCCTAATAAAATCGAGGTAATAAGATAGATCACGTTATAATCTGGTAAAATGATATATTTTACACTATTTTCAAGAACAATATAAATAGAGAAAAGTAAGGCATAATATGTGAGATATTTTATTCCCTTTTGTTTTTTGTCATAAGTATAAAGTAGCCTCCCCGTTAAAATAGATAATCCTGCCGCAAAATAATAAATTAGAGATCCATGAATGAAACTTAAAGCAGATATCAGAAAATTAGAATTTAAATAAAGATTATAATTATTATAGCCTAGTACAGAACCTATTATAATAAATGCAGCGGATAGGATATAACAAAAAAACGAAAGTTTGTCCTTTGAAAGAGTTGCACTTAATTCTCCAATAAAAGCACTAACAAAATTTTCCAGATGAAAAGCTTTTATAACTAAATAAATACCTACAAGCCCAAATATAAATCTCCATGCTAAACCACCAAGAATAGCATATAATACCAATATTATAGCAGGTATTCCAAGAAATAATTTGCTTGTTTGTGGGTCATGTGCAAGTTCCTTAAAAAATTTTATAATCATATAATAACCGCTTTCAAGTTGGGAACTTTGTTTTACGATAATTTTTTTAACTGATAATATCTTTAATTTAGATTGAAGTATTGGAAGAATATAATCATCTTCTGCACCATCAGAAACAAAAATAGCTTTTTTCGGTTTGTATTTTTTTATTGCGCTATCTAATTGCTCTGCAATTTTTTCATCTGAAATAGTCCCCACTCTACTATCTCCAATAAGAGTAGCAATATTCACTTTTTTATTCTGTGCCTTCAGGCTATCATATTCTTTTATAGCACCAAATATTGAATTTGCATCACTCTCTTCAGGGTCTTCAAGAGCAAGATTTTTCGAAACCTCTAAATTATCTTTTCTACCAAATACTGGACCCCCTACTTCAAGTTTCTCACCAATATCATTATCTCTGTCAACACAAATAACTAAAATAGAATCTTCCATAATATATTCTTTATATTTACCAAAAAGTATAAATTTTCTGAATCCCTGGTTTTTGTAGTATTTCAAATTTATAATTTCTGAGAACAACATTTGGATTAACAATATTGCAGAATATTTTTAGATTATAGTCTTTACTTAAAAGTATTTAAAGTTTTCTAGGTAATTATCATTAGGTGAACAAGATGCTTGAGCTAAATAGAAGTGGTAAAAAAGAGGACTGGAAAGAAGAGCTGTCTATAGATGCGGAGCAAGAACTAAACCAGATACTTGAAGCAATTAAAAAGCATAGATGTGCCTATAAAGATACAGAAAATGTCCAGATTGCACAACTATGGTGTGCTCTAGTAGAAATCAAAAAAATGGTTGGTAAGTTAGATAAGAGAGTTAGTTCTATTGAAACCGTTTTAAGTGCTTTATTCAAAGCTAGGGACGAAGAAAAAGACAAACTTGTAAAGTCTTTGATGAAATTTTAATTTTTTTATTTTTTGATTGTTTAGTATTAATTATATTATATAGGGTTATTAGTGTGGTGAAAAACAAAAGATTACTTTATGGAATTTTAGAAGTTTGTATATTTGTAGGAATTTGTTTGTTTGTGTATTTAAGCAGACCTATATTACTAACTAAAGAGCAAAAAGAGAGTATTATTTCTGGAATAGCTACAGTAAGATATATCCCTTTAAAGGGAGGATTTTATGGATTGGTTAGTAATGATAACAAATCTTATGACCCTATAAATCTACCGAAGGAATTTCAGAGAGATGGTTTAAAAGTGAAATTCAAAGCAAGAGTCAGTAAAGATCGAATGAGCATTTATATAGGGGAACAATTATTGAAATTATAGATATTGAAAAGTACTGATTTGAGAATTGAAGAATATGTCAAAGGAACACCAAACTAAAGACTTTAATGTTTCTTATTTGTAAATTTATAAAATAATGTCTCTTCCTTTTCACATTATATTCTTTATTTTATACAGATTCCATCGGCTTAATCCCATACAATTCTCCAATAGTTATTTTTAATTTATTTGTCAGGTTTTTTGCATAGTAGAAATCCTTAATTCTCTTTTTCTTGTAATAAACGAAATAATAAATCCACCAGAAAGTTTTTTGTAGGAAAGCTCCTTTGATTTCTGTTCTGAATGAAGGTACTATTGCAATTGTAATGTCTCCTTTTCTTGTTTGTGAGTTTTGTTTACCCTGGGCAATAACCTCATAAATAGCCTTTGTCCAGGCATCAATTTTTCTTTTAACCCTCCATTTCACATAAAATGATTTATCTGGAGTTGTTGCATCCCATTTTAGTTTCATCTCATTTACATCTTTTCCCATCACTTCAAGAACATCTTTGAGAAGCTTATTCATCTGTGAATATAATCTGAAAGGCTCTTCTCCCTGAAATTTTATAATTTCCTTTTCTCTTGGATAAGAAAGATTATCCTCAAAAATTATATCTCTCATATCAACTCTCTTTTAATCTGTCAAAATATTTGAGCAATTTTTCCTCAAAGCAGGAAACTTTTAGTTTTGCCCAGTTAAGGTATTCATCAACTTTTTTGTTATAAAATACATTATGCCAAAAAACTCTTAAAAGTTCATAGAAAAATGTTTTTTGCCAATAAGTTTCCTGAGGATATTCTGTTACAACAACAGGCTCGCTTAATTTTATTTTTGCTTTTCCTGTGTTCCCCTTATATTCTATTTTAATTTCAACATCAACTCTGAAATAAGTAAAATTATCCAAATCTTTAAACACATACCAGTAAACCCTATAACCACCTTCGCTAACATTAACTTCTTTTTGCTGCCATGTTGTTGGAGCAAAAATAGTCTGTACTAGTTTTGGGATAAATTCAATCAACCTCTTTGTATTTTTTCCTTCATAAAAATATTCGAGATTTTTCAACCCTGGCTTTGAGCCTCTTTTATACAAATCATTCCATATTGTTAATTTCGCCCCAGTAGGAATATATCCCATAATCAATATTTTTTAAGTTAAATAAGTCATATTTTTAATTCCTGCCTTGTCTATTAACAGGGGGTATTCATCGCTTTGAAGGGAGGATACATTCAAAGAAAAATGCTTATTTCTTATCAAAAGGTTTTACTCTTCTTTTTAGACTTTATTAATAACAATGAAAAATTATATTTATGTTAAACCTCAGAAATTTTAAAATAGATTTAACTACTTTGATAATTTTATTTATCTGCTTAATTGCCTTTATAATCTTTCTAATAATTTATAAAATAGGTTTTTTAGCATTTATCAGAAAAATATTTGGTATTTTTCTTATAGGAATAGGATTGATTATAACAATTAAATTCCCACAGCCGGGGGATTACCAGCCAAAAAGTTTCTCAAATATTTTTATTATAATGGGAATTTTTATTTTGCTCTTTGGTGTTTATTTACTGGCTTTTTAAATTATGGTTGGTGGTATAAATGGGAGATAAACCTCTTATTGAACGGATGTTTAAGGATGGTTCCAAAGATGGAAAATATTTTGGAAAATATATTTGTGTTGCTCCTTTTGAGACAAGAGAAGAATTCAATTTTACCTTACCAAAAGGAAAAGGAACTGATTTATGGATTAATTTTCTTTTTAATCTTGAAGACAAAGGTTATGTTGTCCAAAAGGTAAGTGAAAATTTAGAAGTTTCTCCTGTTGATGCTAGTTACTATAATCTTACTCAAAGACAGAAAGAAGAGATGGAGGGGAGGATCAAGCAGGGTCTTGCAAGTGTTTCAAGTGCTGTTTCAGATTATGAACTGCTTGCCCATGATGTCAGAAAATATGAAGAGTTAGTAAAAATTATAAAAACAGGAGATGAGCATTCTTTGAGAGCGATGTTTGTAGATGAAGTTGATATTAGTACAGGAGCGAATGCAATGAAAAGTATTGTTGCGAGGTGGCCAACAATAATTTCTGATTTTATGACAGTTGGAGAAAGAATATCTAGGGAAGAAGAAGTAGATAAAATTAAAGATGAACTAAAAATTTCCAGGGCAGAGGCTGTTATCCTATCAACAAAGCAGAGATTATATAACAATTGGAAATCAATATTTATTCCAGAAGTTGAAAACAGATTTAGGAGATTAATAGCACAGCGAAACTCAAGAAAAAAATCAATAGAAGAATATAAAAACTGGCTAAAACCTCTGGTTGCAAGGCACAGACTTTACAAAGAAGGACTGTCCAGTTCAGAAGCAGCTAGGGAAACTTTAACTACTCCTTACCATTCCCCTGGACAGGCTATTTCTACTAATATTATAAGTGTTGTAGCGTGGCAGCCCATTGTTGGAATAGAGCCAAGAATAGGAAGTCTGAATATAAATGATTTAATAAAATCAGGGATAGACCCTTATGATAAATTTACAAAAGAGAAATTAATTTTTAATGAAGATAAAGGTCTGGCAAAGGAGCATCCCTGGATTATGAAGGATAGAGAATGGGTTGATAAAAATGTTAAGGATATTACAAATCCTGAAAACGGGTGGATGAAAGAGAATAGATTATATTATGTTTTTTTAGAGGTTACAAATATAAGAATAGTCTATAGAGCACCAACAGGAGATGAGATAGAAGATGTAACTTTTAAAACAAAAAATTGGATGGTGAGCCAAAATGCATTGCTTGTTCTTTTACTTAAATTAAAGAGTTTGCAAGAAGAATTTGACAGAGAAATAAATCAATTGTTAGGTGTTACCAGTGAAGAAAATATAAGCTCAGAAGAAGAAGCTGGTAAAATTATAGAAAAATGGGAGGAAGAAAATAAGGAAAAAAAACCAAAGAAATTTAAGGAATTAAAAGAAAAATTTGGAAATATTAAAACAAGGTTATCAAAGATGACAGAATCTTTAGGTCTTGATTCTGCTTTTTCAAGGTTTGGTCCTTATGAGCACAATTTTGATGACAGACTCACAAATATGTATCTTCCCCCTCTAGCAATTGATTTTTACAGACCCCATGTAGTTAGTTACTTTTTAAAGGAGGTTGGTGTTGGAAAATGACCAACAAATAAATAATATTTCTCTTTTCTTTTCAATTCTTCAATAATTCTTTTTGTTATTAAACTCTCTATCTCAGTAGTTATCCCAATCCTTTTTTTTAAATCTTCAAAAGAAATAAAAGGTTTTTTTCTTTCTGACAAAATAAGTCTTACATGTTTTTTTCCAATACTGGGAATTAATTCCAGTTTATGCATCCTGATTGATATCCTTGTTGATTCATTAAAAAACTTTATAAAATATTTTTCCCTCATTTTAACAATTTCTTTAACAATTTCTTTTAGATTATTCCTTGCAAAATTTGTTAAATTTTTTTCTTCCAATCTTCTTCTTATATATCTTACTTTTTCTTTATCATCTAGTTTAATTTCTTCTTTTACTTTTACTTCCTTGTTTGCAACCAATTCGAGCAAAGTAAAATAGTTAAAACCAATACTTTGTATTATAGGTTCTATCTTTTTCATTCTGGGGTATCCATTATGTAGGTAATCTAAAACAATTATCTTCTCTTCTCTCATAATTTAGCACCTTTTTAGATATATAATTCAAACCTAATCCTAGGTATAATCTTTTTATCAAGAATTTTTCTATATTTTAGGTTCATATTATTTATATTTCTTAACAATTTTAAGAGTATCCTTTAATTTTTCTGTTTTTATATCCTTTTCTTTTTTCATAATTAGTTTTAAGGTTTCTTCATCTTCAGGAAGCAGATTTATTATATTTATTAATTTCTCTTCTTTCAGACCACTTCCTTGCAATTCCCGCATTAATTTATCTGCATCTGTCTTTGATAATTTTGTTGTATTTTTTAGATATTCGTAGGCAAGTTGCTGTTCGTAGTTTAATTCCCTTTTCTTTATTTTTTTCATCAAAAGGGTTTTTGCTTCTGAATTTGGAATTGGAACTTTATAGTTTATCCTCATAATTGTTATTTAAAACTTTATTTATTTAAAATAGGGTTTTCGCTCAAGTCTCCCATTTCTTTTTGGTTTTGATAGAACTTTTGTATTAGAGTTCATCAAAAAGGCTCGCTATTCATAATTTTCAATGACTTCTGCCAGAATCTCTGTTTTTCCACCTGTAGGTTTTGTAAGTGGTTTTTTACATTTCAAACATTTTACTTCTGTGCTCGCTTTATTAAATACTAGCTGCTCATTACCACATTTACACTTTACTTTCAAAAATTTTGATTTTGCCATAAAATTATATAAAACTTAAATAATTTAGTTGATAGATTAATAAATAGAATCTTGCAAAATAGTTTTAATTAGTGGATTTGGAGTACGCAGATAGATCCAAAATATCGTAAGATGAGAGGAATTGTAGATAGGGAGTTGTTGTTTTTATGACTACAAAGATACACTCTCCTTTCCAACTCCCAATTTATTATCTTTCATATATTGAGTTGTTATCCTCTGAATTATATGTATTTATTAGAGTTGTCGCGTAATAAGGGTGTTTTTATTGGTTGATAGTTCTGAGTAAGATATCTTCTCTGTATTTTCAAGTTTGACTTAAACAACCACTATTTTTGAAAGCTAGTTCATTCTGTGATAAGTATTAATAAGCAACAAGTTTATTATACAACCAACTTGAAATATTTTAGATGCGACAACTTAATAACTTTTAAAACCTTGCTATTTAAAGTTTAGATATAATATAAATAATGCACAAAATTAGTGGAGTAGAATTTTCTTTGTTGTCTCCTACCGAAATAAGGAAATTGAGTGTTGTTGAAGTAATAAGACCAGAATTATATGATGCTGATGGTTATCCTGTAGAGCATGGGATTGTTGACCCAAGAATGGGCGTTATTGACCCTGGAGTTAAGTGCAGAACCTGTGGTTATAGAATTGGGGAGTGTATGGGTCATTTTGGGCATATAGACTTAGTAAAACCTGTTGTACATCCTATTCTTGCACCAAAAATTTATCAATTTTTACAGGCAACTTGTGAAAAGTGTAGGAAGGTTCTTGCTCCTTCAGATATAAAAGGATTGAATAAATGTGCAAAAAATGCGAAGGAAAAATGTCCTCACTGCGGGGCAAAACAGGAAAAAGTTAAATTTGTTAAACCAACAACTTTTAGTTTAAGTAGCCAAGAATTAACTGTGGGACAAGTTAGAGAATGGCTTGAAAAAATTCTAGATGAAGACCTTGAAAGACTGAATTTTAAAGGGGGGAGGCCTGAAGGGATGATTATAACTATTTTACCAGTACCTCCAATAACAATGAGACCTTCAATTGTTTTGGAGACCGGTGAAAGAAGTGAGGATGATTTAACACACAAACTTGTTGATGTTGTAAGAATTAATGAGAGGCTAAAAAGAATTTTGGAAATAGGAGCCCCTGATTTTTTAATTAGTGATATAATAGAACTTTTACAATACCATATTGCTACTTATATAAAAAATGATTTGACTAATGTTCCTCCAGCAAGACACAGAAGTGGGAGACCTTTAAAAACACTTGCCCAGAGACTAACAGGGAAAGAAGGCAGGTTTAGATTTAATCTAACAGGTAAAAGAGTAAATTTTTCAGCGAGAAGTGTAATTTCTCCAGATAACTTTATTAACATTAACGAAATTGGTATTCCAGAGGTTATTGCAAAAAATTTAACAATACCAGAGATAGTTACTGAAGATAACATAGAAGAAATGAAAAAATTAATTTTAAATGCTGATAAATATCCAGGAGCAAATTATATTATACGTACAGACAACTTAAAAAAGAAAATTAGTGAAGAAACAAAACAGATGATATCTGAGGAAATTATCCCGGGATATGTAGTTGAGAGACACTTAAAAGATGGGGATTGGGTTACATTTAACAGGCAACCAAGTTTGCATAGGATGTCAATCTTAGCTCATAAAGTTAGAATTATGGATGGAAAAACATTTAGAATCCATTTATCTGTTACTACTCCTTATAATGCTGATTTTGATGGTGATGAAATGAATTTACACGTCCCACAAACAGAAGAAGCAAGGGTAGAACTAAAATATTTAATGGATGTAAATAAACATATAAGGACTCCAAGATATGGGTTACCTATTATAGGGGCTAAACATGACCATCTAATTGCAAGTTATCTTTTAACAAGAGATAGTACTACCCTGTCAAAAAAGGAAGTAGCAAATTTATTGATGTCCACAGATATAAAAATAAGACTTGATAAAGATACCTATTCAGGAAAAGAAATATTTTCATTTTTACTACCAAAAATAAATTTTAAAGGAAAAACAAAAACTGGAGAGGAACTAATAATAGAAGATGGAAATTTGATAAAAGGATATATAGATAAGAATGCGATTGGAGCAGAAAAAGGTGAACTGTTGAACAAGATTGAACTATTATATGGAGGTAATGAGGCTGCTAGATTTATTGAAGATTTGATTAAACTAGGATTAAATTTTACAGAAACTTATGCTTATACAATTTCATTGAAGGATTATTTCTTAGAAGAAGATAAGAAAATTGAAAAAATTGTTTCAAAAGAAATAAATAATTTTATCAAAAAACCTTCTAATGAAACACAATCAAAACTGGAGCAAATACCTGAAGAAATAGAAAAACTTGTAAAACAAAATCTATCAAAAGACTCAAATGCTAGAATAGCTGCAGAGGTTGGTGCGAGGGGAAGTTTGATTTCTGTATCTCAGATTATTGGTGTTGTTGGTCAAGAGAAATTAAAAGGTGAAAAGATAACTAGGGGTTACTATGGAAAAGTTTTACCTCATTTCAAAAAAAATGATGTGGATCCTAGTGCTTATGGGTTTGTAGGGAGAGGTTATAGAAAAGGTATTTCACCAACAGACTTTTTCTTTGATGCAATGCATGGTAGGGAAGGTATAGCAGATACAGCAGTCAAAACAAAACATTCAGGTTATTTAGAAAGAAGGCTTGTCAATTGTCTACATGATTTAAGAGTTATGCAGGATTCTACAGTTAGGAATGAAAAAAATCAAATAGTACAATTTGTTCCCTTTGAAAATAATATTAATCCTTGGAAATCTAATAAAGGTAAAACTAAAATTGAGGATTTATTATGATAGAAGAAATGAAAAAGAAGTTTGAGGAATATTGTGCAGAGCACAAAATAAGTGGAGAAGAGAAAAGAGGATTAGAGAATAAATTAGAAAAGTTAATAGAAAAAGCAAAATTTGAGAGGGGGGAATCTTTAGGAATTATTGCTACACAATCTTTATCAGAGCCTGCTACACAAATGACAATGAGAGCTTATCACTTTGCTGCATCTGCAGGTATAAGGATGGCTTCAGGTTTGCCAAGGTTAATAGAAGTTTTAGATCTTAGAAAAGAAGTAGATAATACAACAACAGTTTACCTACTTGAAAATTCAAAAGAAAAGGCAGAGAAACTTGCAACAGAAATTACAGAATCAAAATTAGAGAATATCATTTCAGATATTAATTATGAAATTTTGGATTCTCAGGTAAAAGTTACTTTAGATAAAAATCTTTTAGATAAATTTTATCTGACTTCTGAAGCAGTAATAGGTATAATTAAAAAATTTGTGAAAAAATATAAAAGTAATTTGGTTAGAAACAAAATCTGCTTTGATAATGTTAAAAGTTATTCTGAATTTAGAATTCTTAAACAAAAATTGTTGAATATACATATAAAAGGTATCAAAGGAGCAAAGCAGATTGTTATTTTAAATGAAGAGGGAGAGTGGATTATACAGGTTAAAGGAGGGCATTTCAAAAAAATTATACTATTAGATGGGGTTGATTCAACAAGAACAACAACAACAGATATTGAAGAAACTAAAAGTGTTCTTGGAGTAGAAGCTGCTAGGGAAACTTTAGTAAATGAAATCAAAAAAACATTGGGAGAACAAGGTATTGAAGTAGATCCTGGGTATATGGGTGTCGCAGCAGATGCTATGTGTGTTAACGGTGATGTAGAATCTATGAATAGATATGGAATTATGAAACACAAAAAAAGTGTGTTAAACAGACTGAATTTTGAAGAAACAATAAAAGTACTTTTTAATTCAGCAGTTTCAAATAAAAAAGATACGTTAAGTACTCCTATGGCCAATTTAATGATAGACCAGCTAAGTCCTGCAGGGACAGGGACAGTAAAACTAAAATGGAAATTATAAAAAAAGATAGGAGGATAAATGATTTAAAAAAAGAAGTTAGAGAAGGAAAAATTGTTCTTGGAACAAAAAAGACATTAAAATTGCTGAAAAAAAATAAAATAGAAAGAATTTATCTATCTAATACAGCACCAAAATATGTTATGGATTTAGAAGAATTTAAAAAAATAGAGGCAAATAAATTAGATGTAGATGCTGTTGGTTTGGGCAAATTACTTGGTAAAAATTTTCCAGTTTCAGTTGCAGGTATACAAAAATGATAATTTTTGATGAAGAGCTTTGCTGGGCAAGTTGGTTAAAAGAAATTCAATGGAGAAAGGTAACAAAATATGAGAACATTTGATAAAAGTAGTCTACACTTTATTTCCCTATTTGAATTGGTTACCGGAGTTGCTCCGATAGATTGTGTTAATTGTAATATTATCTACTTCGTTGTGCCTAAAAAGAATATATCAAAAATCTTTAGGAAAGGGAAAAACAAACTGAAAATACTTGAGAAACATATAGGTAAACAAGTGGTGTTTTTTCCATACTTTGAAACCAAAGAGGAATTTATAAGGAGAGTAGTTTCAGATAAAGTAAAAATTAAGGATTCTGGTAATTCATTAAAATTATTTATTAACAGACAGGATAATAAGAGAGTTAGAAGAGATAAAGAAGCAATTAAAAGTTTTTTAGAAAGAATATATAATGTTGAAAATGTCTTATTTAGGTTCTAACCAGACAAAAAGGAGAAGTTAATTATGGCAAAGCTAATAGGTCTTCTAAAACCAAAGTTTAAAAGCGAAATCTCAGTAGAAGAAGCTCTTAATAAAAGAAGGTCAGTCAGAGATTATAAGGGAGGTAGCCTAGGTTTAGAACAAGTTTCCCAGCTACTCTGGGCTACTTCGGGCAGAAATTGTTATTGGAGGACTGCTCCTTCTGCTGGCGCAACCTACCCCTTAGAAACCTATCTAGTAGTGGGAGAAGTAGAAGGATTGCAACCAGGAATTTATCATTACTCCCCTACTGGACATAGTTTAGAGAAAATTCAAGAAGAGGATGTTAGGTCTGAATTATCTCGAGCTGCCTTGGGACAAGAAATGATCAGGGAAGCACCAATAGAGATCGTTATTGCTGCCAATTATATCAGAACAACTAGTGGTTATGGAAAAAGAGGCGTTCGCTATGTTCATATGGAAGCAGGTCATGTTGGACAGAATATCCATCTTCAGGCAGCAGCCATAGACTTAGGAACAGTGATGATTGGAGCCTTTGAAGACCAGGCAGTTAAAGAAGTTTTAGGAATAGAGGAGGATCCTCTTTATGTCATCCCAGTAGGCAAGATTTAATCAGGAAAATTTATAAAAATATTTTATACTTCTTTATATATAGTTATGGAAGATAAAAATCTAAGTAATATTTGCTAGTAATAATGATAGTTTATATTCGGCTCTTTTCACTGGTGGTAAAGGCGTCAAGATTGAAGGGGATTTGGATGTGAGTGGAAAAATTACTACTACTGGAGGAGTTGATCCACCTTATGTAAGTTTTGAGATGGAAACCCGGAAGAGTATTGCTGAAAGAGTAGCAAAGGAAATACCCAAAGAAAAACAAAATCAAGCAATTCAGTTTTGTAATGAAGAAACAAATCAATTTGAAGTGTATTTGCCAACAAAAGGAGAATTTAGAGACCTGCAGGGAAACATTTTAGTGGAAATAGAGAAATAGTCACAAAACAAAGAAAGTCCAAACCTCCATACAAACACCGGGAGGAAAACGGAAATTTGTTTGTAAAGGGAAGATAAAAGAGAATTTTGATTTTGGTGGATAGTTTTCTTTAAATATTCTAAAACTAAATTAATTTAGGTGAGGAAGATGGAAAAATTAAAAGTTGGGAAGAAAGGACAAGTAGTAATTCCACCTGAGATAGTTGCAAAGTTTGGATTAAAATCAGGAGAAAAGGTTTTTGTTAGAGAAAGATATCAGTATATAATATTAGAGAAACCCAAAAAGATATTTGGAGATAAAATTGTCAATTTATTAAAAGAAGGATTAAAAGATGTTGAATGGGACAATATAAAAAGAGAGAGAAGATAGAAAAGGGTAATTGGTGTTGACACAGGATTCTTTATTAAACTGAAAAATGATAATTCAAGAGCAAAAGAAATCTGGGAGAAAGTTATTAATGGTGAAGAAGAATTAGCAGTTTCTGTGTTAAGTATAAATGAAATTTTAGTTTATTTCTTTAGAAATGGAAAATCAGAATCTGGAAAGGAAATTTTAAGTTTATTGAAACTATTCCCGAACATAAAATTAATTCCTGTTTCAGAAAGAACGGCAGAACTTTCCGCAGGTTATAGATATGGTTTGGGAATCCCAACAATAGATTCTTTAATTTTGACAACTTTCATTTATGAACGTTGTGATAAGGTTATCTCAACAGATAAACATTTTTTGAAAGCCAATGAACAAAATATAATTGAAGTAGAATATTTGTCTAGTTAGATGGGTTTTAATCCCCACCACAGAGTAGCGGGTATCTGAGACAAATCAAAAAGGAGAGAAAAGCATGCATTTTATGAAATACTTTACAAAAGGCTTTGGGCCAAAAACCTTGACTAAAAAACAAAGGGCTTACTTATTTAATTTCTAAAAACAAATTAATTTGGGGTGATAAAAATGAAGGAAGATAAGCTTGTATTTACAGCAATTGTTCATAGAGAAGAAGATATGTTTGTTGCTGAGTGTCCGGAAGTGGGAACTGTTAGTCAGGATTATAGTATTGAGAAGGCAATAGAAAATTTAAAAGAGGCAACAGAACTCTATTTAGAAGAATTTCCAATTAAGAAGGAAGAAAAACCGATCATGACTGTTTTTGAGGTTAAAGAACATGCCAAAGTTTCAGAAACTATCAGGTCATAAACTTATTAAACTTCTTTCAAAAAAGGGATTCATAGTAAAGAGGCAAAAAGGAAGTCACGTAATTTTGATTAAAGAAACAGAAAAAGGAAAGGTAGGCTGTACTGTTCCATTGCATAAAGAACTTAAAATTGGGACAATAAAAGGAATTTTAAAGCAGGCCCATATTTCAGAGGAAGAGTTTGTAGAATTATTAGAAAAATAATTCATTAAAACTTCACAATCACAGAAGCAGATAACGAAAACGCTCTTTATTTCTTAAATCAAAAAGGAGAGAAAATAATGAAATTAGATGAAAACGGAAATTTGTTTAATATAGACTAATTGAAAAGAATATTGATTTTGGTAGGGATTTCTTATTTAAATTTAAAAACAAGTTAAATTAAGTACTAAAAATAAAAAAGGTGAAGGAGAATGGGAACATTTAATGCAAGAAAACTAAGGGAGAAGAGAAAGAAAATGAAGTGTAGTAAGAGAGGTTATAAGGTAAAAGCCCTTGGTTTATACAAGAAAACAGACCCTTTAAAAGGTTCCCCCCAAGCAAAAGGCTTAGTTTTAAGTAAAAGGCAACTTGAACAAAAACAGCCTCATTCAGGAATGATTAAATGTGTCAGAGTAAAACTGATTAAGAATGGTAAGGAAGTTACAGCACATTTGCCAAGGGATAAAGCAATAAATCAAATTCAGGAGCATGATGAAGTAACCGTTGAAGGAATTGGTGGCTCTCAAGGTAAAGCAGTTGGAAGTATTCCAGGGGTTAGATATAGGGTTTGTGCTGTAAATGGAATTAGTTTAGAGATGCTTAGAATAGGAAAAAAGCAGAGGGCTACAAGATAAATTTATTTTAAACTATTATTTATTTTTTTTTACTATTATGGCTAAAAAGAGAAGGAAAAAGGATTTGGAGAAAAAAGAAGAGAAGATAAGGTCAAAAAAAGATTCAGGAAAAGTAAAGGAAAAGACAAAGAAAATTAAGGGAGATAAGGAAATACAAAAATATTCTGGGGTATTAGTAGTTGGTCTGGTAATTGGATTAATTGCTGGTGTTGCTTTGTTGAGTTCTTTTTCTATAGAAAAGCAATCAACATTGACTGCAGATGAAGCTGGACAAAAAGCAGTTGACTGGATATCTAATTTTTTTGAGGCAAAAGGTCAAAATGTTAGTATAAAATTAGTTAATGCAACAGATACAAAAAAAGGAGTTTATCAAATTGGTGTAAAGATAAATGGTAAACAGGGGGAAGTAGAACAAAGCTATTATGTTACGAAAGATGGAGAACTACTTTTTCCAAAGGGAATTCCAATAGGAGAAGTTAGTAAGAGACCTAAACAAGGAGAACAGCAACAACAAAATCAAGGGCAAGAACAGAATTTAGAGATTCCAAAAACAGACAAGCCAGATGTAAAACTGTTTATAATGGCTTATTGTCCTTATGGTTTGCAGGCAGAGAAGGCATATTTACCAGTTTATAAATTGCTGAAAGATAATGCAGAAATGAGTGTAAATTTTGTCAGGTATGCAATGCATGAAAAGAAAGAATTAGATGAGAATTTAAGGCAGTACTGCATCCAACTAGAGCAAACTGAAAAATTCTATGATTACGCAAGTTGCTTTGCTGGTGGTGACGGAAATTATACAAAATGTCTTTTAGAAGCAAAAGTTGACAAGGTAAAACTTAATTCCTGCATGGCAAGAATAGATGAAGAATATAATGTTACTGGAATGTACAAGGATAAAAGCACTTGGATTAAAGGAAAATACCCTAGGTTTAATGTTGAAGCAGATTTAAATAAAAAATATGGAGTAAAGGGTTCTCCTACTTTTGTAATAAATAGCAAAGTTGTAAAAGTTGGCAGGTCTCCGGAAGCAATCAAAGAGGCAATTTGTTCAGCGTTTAATAATCCACCTAAAGAGTGCGGCCAGAAACTTTCAGCAGATACAACTTCTACAGGATTCGGCGGTGGAGTCGGGAGTTCAAGTTCTGGTGGCTGTGCAAGCTAATTTATTTTTGTTTTCTTTTGGCTTTTACCTTTTTTAATTTATTTGTTGTAAAAGGCTTCTTATTACCCAATTTCATTTTTTGGCTAAGCCTTTTTAAATTATTTTATTGTAAAAGGCTTATGGACAAGAAGAGATTGGCAGCAAGGGTATTAAAAGTTGGAGAGTCAAGAGTGTGGTTTGACCCTGCCCAGAAAAAAGATATAGATGAATCTATAACCGCTGCAGATTTTAGAAATTTAATCAAAAAGAAGGCAATTAAAGAAATTCCAGAGAAAAAAAATCTATCAATTCGCAAGAAAGAAACAAAAGGAATAGGAAGGAGAAAAGGAAGAAAATACTCTAGACTTGATAAAAAAAGAAGATGGATTATTAAAATTAGAGGATTAAGATTAGAATTAAAAAAACTGCTTGGGGAAGGAAAAATTGAGAAATCAATTTATACTGATTTATATAGAAAAGCTGGAGGAGGATTTTTCAGGGATAAATCTCACCTGGGAACCTATCTTAAAAGACAAAAATTATATAAAAAGTAGTCTTTTTAAAGTTTTTTATTTTATTATGGGTCTTGAGAATATACACGCGGCATTATTATTACATGAAGCAAAAAAAGATATTACAGAAGATGCAATAGCCAAAATTGTTAAGGCTGCAGGTTTAGAAGAAGATAAACCAATGATTAAATCAACAGTGGAAAATCTGAAGGATGTAAATATAGAAGAAGTTTTAAGTTCTGCTGCGCAAACCCCAGTAGCAGCAGCTCCAGCAAAGGCTCCAGCTGAAGAAGAAAAGAAAGAAGAGAAAAAAGAATCTGAAGAAGGTAAAGAAAAGAAAGCAGATGAAGCAGCAGCAGGATTAAGTAGTCTGTTCGAATAAAACTTTATTTTCAAAAAAAACATGAAAGGGGAAATAGTTTTAGTGATTGCAGTGATAATAGTAATATCAGTGCTTAGCTTTGCCTTAATATCAATTTCAACAACACAAGAGAAAGTTACTATCTCCGAAATAAGGAATAACCCTTACAAATTTACTGGTAATAAGGTTGCTATAAAAGGAGTTTATAAGGGCTGGAATATTAACGAATCTCCACCAATGACAAGGAATGATTGGGTTTTAGGTGATACAACTGGAAGAATATATGTGACAGGTAAGTTTCCGGGTTTCTCTCCACCTGATGATATTGGAAGGACTATCAATGTTACCGGGTTTGTAAGAAATACTGGAGAACAGTTATATATTGAGGCTTTAGAGTTATATAAAAAATAATTTTCGCTCATCTATTCATCAGATGAGAGTGCCGAGGAGGGGCGCTATAAAAATACCCAAACAAAATAGGATGAATAAAAATACAATTGTCAGTACAGTTGTTATATTTGCCCTATAATTTCTCGTTAAGTCCGTAATATCCAGCAATAATTGTACTCCCTATAGCAGGTGGCATCATCGCCTCTAATACTAATATTAGATAATCCTCTACTCCAAAGAATAACAAAGGAATTAATATCAACAAAGGAGATACTAAAAATCTAAATATTGCAACATATAAGCATTCATTGAAAAAACTACCTATATTTTTTGGTTTTACTAAATTTGAACCTATATAAAAGACAGCTACTCCCAATGTTACCTTTCCTATAAAATCAAAAAACCGATAACAGGAAGAGGGATATTTACCTCAAAAATTACTAGCAAAAAAACTACACCGAATATCCAAACAACTGGGAATCTTAGAACTTCTTTTATAGAGTTTTTAACTTTTTTAGATTCTGAATGAATAGATGCAAATATTCCGAGGGTGTAGTGTATTAAAGTTCCGACTAAGACATATAATGATCCATAGAGTAAACCTACATCTTCAAATAAAATCCAGCAGATTGGTAGACCAAGAAAACCAGCATTTGAAAAAGAATTCAGCAATATAAAAGACCCCTTATGCTCCAAATTTAGAATATTATTTCCAAGTTTGCTGATAGTTATATTCAATATAAAAGAAAATAAAATAATAAGGGATATTAAACCAAAGTTAACTATTTTGTAGTTTGAAATTGAGAATAAAACTAGACAAGGAAGACCTACATAAACCAGAAAGAATTTAATTAATTTTCTTCCTATTGTTGACCCAAACTTCTTATTTATAAAATACCCCGCTAACAGAAGTAGAGTAAAAATTATTATTTTTATCCTTTAGACACCTACATAACTATAGTTTTATTCAACCAAAATTCCAAATTTCCCTGGCCAGCTTTCTTTAAGTGGCTCTTTTGTGATTTCAATCTCACAACCAAATTCTTCCTCAAAAAATTCTTTATTTTCTTCCAATAATTTTTCTTCCTCAGAATCGAAAACGTTAATTCCAGTATTTAAAATTCTTTTAACTAATTTCTGAATTTTCTTTGAATTCTTTCTGCCCTCTTCAAATTTCATTGCCCCTCTCATTAATTTTCCAGAATCTCTGGTTTCTTTAAGTTTTTTCTCCAAATCATAGAATAGTTTATATTTCCATTTCTCTGGAACAACAATTTTAATTTTCTTTGGCTTTATTTTTGCCAAATTAATCACAACTTTTATATCTTCCAAAAGGTTGAGGATAATTTCTTCTTTTTTTTCTGCTTCTTCATCAATCTCTTTTTCATCAACCTTAGGCCATTTACTCAAAGATACAAACCCTTTCTCACCGATCTTTTCCCAGATTTCTTCACAGGTGTAGGGGATTACAGGAGAGAGGAGTATTAACCAATTTTTAAAAACTTTAGGTAGAATTTTGTTTTGCTCTTCTTTTTTAGATAATTTAAGATACTTAATAACAGCATTTGTAACTTCATAAAATGCAGTTTGTACGTATTTCCGTAAATCAAAATTATCAATATACTCTGTAGTCTGTTTTATGGTTTTTGTAAATTTGGATAAAAAAGCCTTTCCATGTATGGACAATTCTGTTTCCTCTCTACTTTCTCTGGGATGAACCGAATATATCAGATTATATAATTTTTGTAGTTGTTTTTTTACAGCCCGAACATTTTCTTCTCTCCAGTCTACTTTTGCACCAAATTCTGCTTGGTATGCCATATACAACCTAAATACATCTGCTCCATAATTTTCACTGATTTTTGCCAGAGGAATCACATTTCCTTTGCTCTTACCCATCTTAACTCCTTCCACAAGTACAGGCTCTATTAATGTAATAGTCTTTGGCCAGTATTTTTCAGGAAATATTCCTGAATGATGAAAAATAAAGAAACTCAGATGATTTGAAATATGCATTATTGCAGTATGCCTTTGGTCAAGAGGATACCAATATTCAAATTCGGTTTTCATTTTTTCAATAACCTGTTCTGGGATTTTTGATTTCTCTGCTACATCTTTTATCTGACCTTTACTTAAAAATACAAAATCAAAAACTTCTGGTATTAATTGCTCTGGAGTTATTTTATTCTCTTTTATTAAATGTGCAATTGTATAGAAACTCATATAAATTGTTGAATCACTCAAACTTTCTATAATCCAATCTTTATCAAAAGGAAGTGTTGTTCCAAGACCCCTCTTTCTTGCACAGGGTCTTTTATCCAGCCATTCAAATACACCCTCAAAATTTTGCCTATATTTTCCAGGATATATTACCATATTTTTTAAACATTTATATGCCAAGTTTTTCCATCCTTCCGCCTTATAATCCAGAAACCACTGGTCTTTTAATTTGGCAACAATAATTTTTCCTCCACACCTGCATTTGGCTTTTCTTGAAGAC
>JAGXOK010000020.1 GCA_023659935.1 Candidatus Aenigmarchaeota archaeon LH_S6
AATAAATACCGCTGGACGAGTGGGAATTCACGCCTGTGGAGATTTGACCTCTACTGACCAGTCAGCAAGTCGGGTCGTGGAAGCAGGAACTATATGTAACTAGGTCTCACAACCATTACTAGTTGCTGGAAGCCACTTCCAAAAATCAATTTGGTGGTGGAGGATGTCACACATTTTATTCTGCAATCAATACATTTTCCTATAACACAGCCCTGCTCATTTTCTACCTTGCTTAATTGTCAACCTTCCTCTTTTTGATTTATTTAATCATACTTCACAACTTCTCCAACTCTAATTTCCTTAAAACCTCAAAATTTGGGTCTTCTATCTTGACAATGGCCTCAGGCTGAATATGTCTTTCTTCGTTATACTCTTTCACTTTTCCGATTATATCAACCAAACCTCCTTTTTCAATATTTTCTACTGTTTCTAAATCAACCTGTTTCTGTCTAGAGCTACTATCCTCAAACTTACTCTTCATAAATATTTTGCACCTGATTGTGTCTGTTGTATCATCCAGAGTCAGAGTCGCATAATTTCCATCCTCAGAAACAAATTTATCCAGAACAGTTGCCAGAACTCTCACTCTTGAAATTTTCATTCCCCCAGATTCAACATAGTTAGGGATGTACCTGTTTTCTTCTGATGTCCTGTCAATCCGAACAAATTTTCCACTATTTACACTCTTTATATCTATCTTCTTCGCAACCCATCTTTCTTGCATAATTATATATACTTAATTTTATGTTAGATAAGATAGATAAAAAACTTAGGTTTAAGGAAAAAATTACAAAACCCTTTCTAAAAAAAATTAATCCAAATCATGTTTCTATTCTTGGACTTTTCCTATCAATCCCAGTAGCTTATTTTATTTTTGAGGAATTTTATCTTTTTGCAGTATTTTTTTTAATTCTTCATAGTTATTGTGATATTTTAGATGGGGCAATTGCAGAAAAATATAAAAAAACAAAAAAGGGGGATTTTCTCGACCACTCTTTTGATAGATTTTCAGATGTAATTATTTTTTTGGGCGTTACCTTAAATCCAGATATTAATATTATAATTGGGTTTTTAACTATAATCACCATCCTACTAGTTTCTTACCTAGGAACTCAGGCACAGGCATTAACAAAAAAAAGACTTTATTCAGGTTTTGGAAGAGCAGACAGATTCCTTTTTCTATTTATTTTTCTAATTATATCTGAATTTTGGTTTATTCTAAATTATGGGGTTTTGTTGATTTTAATCCTCTCTTTGATTTCTTTTGTTTATAGGTTTTTTGTTATTTTGAAGTATCTCTGATTTTAATTCCTTTATAATTGGAATCTTAACTGATTTTATATTTCAATTACTCTACCAGCTCCACCCTCAATATATTTCTCAGGATATAAAGATTTTATTTCTGATTGAAACTGGGTGCAATGACAGGGACAGATTAATTTCAAATCTTTGAGTAAATCAAATTCCCTGAATCCATGTAAACCACCGATAAGAGCATAAACTTTTCCAAATTGTGAAGCAGCTTCAAGAATATTTTTGATTCCTGGATGAGAGCAACCAACGATTACAACAATTCCTTTTTCTGTTTTGATACATAAAGATTGCTCAATTCCACCCAGTTCCCCAGTTGAAAAAATACATTCATTGCTTCGCAATGATGCACCCTCGAAACGACGAGTGTTTTCATGAATCTTGATTGGTTCTTTTACATAGATTACTTCTTTAGCATTACGAACTCCTCTGAATGAAATAGGGATATAAACCTTAACTTTGTTATTTTTACCAAGAAAAGCTGAGAGCCCGCCCGTATGGTCAAAATGTGAGTGTGAAATAAATATTTCATCAATTGAGTTGGGATTAATACCAACTTTTTCCATGTTACAGAATAACCCCCAAGAAAGCTACCGACTTTAGTCGTGTAGATGAATTGGGCTAAAAAAGGGGTATTTAAAGTTTTCTGTATATATTTATGGAGTTCTTTCTCTATAGCTGTGCTGGAGAAAGGTTAAAACTTCAGAACACTACACCTGTTAAAACCGTTGGCAACAACCAAATAAGAGGTAAGGTGCTTATACAATGAAAAGACCAACGAGGTTTAGGCTATATGTCTAAACTAGGGGTTGTTTTGGCACGCCCTATAACTGAGGCAGAGGACATAAAGAAGTCAGCAGGCTTTTGTGGTTCAGAGTGCGATCTCAGAATCTCCCAACTTTAGTGAGGGGAGAGTGTCAATGAGAAGTATTTTTCCATTTGTTCCAGTATCAAAAAGAATCTTTGAAGTATTTTCTACTTCCAACAAACAAGAGAAACCCCAATCAGCCTCTAAATTAGGTTTGTATATAGTGTTATCATAGGTTAGGGTTATTCTTATAATTATATGTTTTTGTTATTTTAAATCTGTTTAATAGATAAAAGAAGTCTGTGGAAATGGATTTGGTGGAGAAATCAGCAAAAACTTATATTTAAGACCAATCCCAGGAGATAGAACCGCTTGATGGACTTATTAAAGATTTTCTAATAATAAAATAATGGGTACGAAAATGAAAGGAAAAGTAAAATTTTTTAATGAAATGAAGAAATTTGGCTTTATAGCTGGTGAGGATGGAAAAGAGTATTTCGTGCATCAAACAGGATTAAAGGAAGGTGTTAGTATAAATGAAAATGATTCTGTTACCTTTGATGTAGAACAAGGAGATAGAGGTCCGAAAGCCGCAAATGTTGCATTAGATGAGTCTGAACCAACTAAATCAAAAGAGGATTCTGAATAGTTGTAAGCTTCTACTAATTAAAAAATTTTTTCTGAATTGAGTTTAACAAGTATAAACTTTTGTGAGGTTAGACTAAGCTATCAAAGAAGGAATAAATAGTAAAGAGGAGGGTGTATACTCCGAATCTCAAAGAATTTAAAAATCCAACGCCTTCATATCTTATTTTACCTTCTGTTAATGCTTGTTTATCCTTTGAGAATTGTCATTAATCTCGTAAGTTCCAACAAAACGCACTCTGATTGTAATAAAAAGAGGATGTAAGAATAGTGAAGTAAAAGTTGGAAGCCCACTAGTTTATTGGTGTGAGGATGTCACCTACGGGTCACATTTTAGAAACCTTTTTATTAATAAATTTTAATATATACTCATGAAAAATACAAAATAGGACTTAATGAAGTTTTCTACCAAATGGAAAAGATTTGGGTGCGGCATTAGAGCTATTTATACACCTACTTTTTGGGTTATATTTTATAGATGATAATTATTTTAAGGATTAACTCAAACTCTCTAAAACATCCCCAAGACTTTTCTTTGTTTTTATCCCGGTCTCGGAAAAATGTGTTCTCTTTCCTTCCAACTTTTCCAGTAGAATTACCATTTTCTTCGGCTGTTTTTTGTTTAATTTGCAAAGTTTGTGAATATCGAAATAGAGGGGAAAATTTTGCTCATCTCTAACTCTTCTTATTAAACTACTTATATGAGTACCTGTTTCTTTGACTTTTGGAGGCAAACTTTTATCTATCTCTGTCAAACATCCTATTTCTTTTAAAATTTGATTACAGATATCTTTGTCAGCAAAGTCACCAAGATAAATTTCCTGGATTAAATTTGTTTTTCTTCCACAAAACTCACATTTCTCAGAAATTCCCTCTTTTCTCCACCCGCATTTTTGGCAGTAAGAGAAATAACTAAATTGTTTTAATAATTTATCTGCCCTGCCAGCACCCCTCTCAATTCTTCCAAAGATTCTGAAATAGTGCCTTCGGTAATAAGAGAAAATTGGTTTAAACGCTAAATCGTATTTTGCAAAATTTCTAATTGCTGCAGAAATCAAGATTCTTAGTCCAATTTCTTTTGAAAAATCTGTTCTCAAACTCTTGATTCCATATCTTCTTAAACAAGTTAGGGGGGAAGTTCCGCACAGGGGTGCTGTGTCTGTTGCTGTAATTGCAACTGTCCCTCCTATTCTTATTGATTTTGCTGCAGAGTCAAGAAAATAAATTGGGGAACCAAAAGGGTCAATATCAATAAAATCAAATCTTTCTTCAAGTACCAATTTATTTGCATCTTTGTTTTCTATTCTGACTTTTAATTTATTTAACTCTGCATTTTTTCTTGCAAATTCAACAACTCTTGGATTTTTATCATTTAAAACAACTTCTGAATTTTTCAAAACAGAAGCATATCTCAAACCTCTAACTCCAGAAGCGCAAAACAAATCACAAATTTTCTTTGGTTTCAAAATTTTTACAATAACCTCAGACAAATCCCTGTCAAATTTCATCTCAGGATTATAAAAAACATCCATCCTCTTTGTTAATTTTTCTTCAACAGGGATAGACAATTTGATTTCCCTCTCCTTTATTGTTTGGAGTTTCATAAAATTATCACTAAATAAGTTCTTTATCGCTGAATTTTGATATTATTTTTTCTATTAATCACTATATCCAACAAATTCTAGTTTTTCACCCTTATAATTTAAAATTGTTTTCAAGTATTCTTCATAACTTTTTTCTACTTTCCCTACAATTTTTGCTTTATGTTCTCCTCTTCTACTGATTAAATCAACAACCCCCTCCGCAGTTTCTATATCAGGAACAATATAAGCAAAACCCATACCCATATTTTGTTTAGTATATGCTTGTTTTGGATTCCATTTAGATTCTTGGGATAACAATTTATGGATTGGCAGTTCTTCCATCGGGTCGGTGATTTCAAATGAAACACCTTGCCCAACCCTATTAAAATTATGCAATCCGTTTCCAGTAATATTTACTCCGTAAATATCTCTATTATCAAACTCTTTTCCAACCATAGCAGCTTCTACCAAATAAAGTGCTGTTGGTGTTTGTAAGGCTTCTAAAACGGTTTTCCCCTCTAAAATTTCTGGTTTACTACCTAAACTAAACCTCCCTCTATATTGACTTTTCCATTCTTCCCTTGGTTCAACATCAGGAGTTAAAAGAGCATGTCTTGCTTCAGTATATTCATTGCTATGCAGGCCTGTTGAAGAAACACCAACCATTATATTACCTGGCTTAGGATTTAAGTTTGGAATTTTATCTTTATCCACATATCCAGTCATAACTATTCCAAAATCTACACCTTTACCTTCTATACCTAATGAAATCATTTCGTCAAGAGAAGCTGTCTCTATTTTCCCTATATTTATATCCCAAGGGGCATTAGGAATTCTAATTCTTTCTAAAGCATAAACAAAACCATTCATAATTTCTCCCATTTTTTCTTCTTCAACTTGAGTTTGGCAAGCCATATAAATATCCACTTCGCTTGGGAAAGCATAAAGAATAGTTGCCATATCATTAGCGTTCATTGCAATACCATCTATTGGTGCTAATTTATAATTATCACTCCAAGCACTCAAATAAAGTTTTGTTCCATTTCCATCAACACAGTGTACGGAACAGTAACCAGGATGAACCCTTTCATTATCTCTTAATTCAACAAAAAATCCTTTTGCTTTATCATTTCTCCTATTATATAACCAGGGAGCCTTATTAAGTGCTTTTTTTCCACTTTCAATTGCAATTTTTTCACTTATTTCATACTCACACATATTTAAATTATCTTCAAAATTTAATTAACCCAATAAATTGAAGACGCTAAGGAACAACATAAAGAATAGTATCACCTCTGATAAGCATGTCTTTGTATTTTGTTATTTCTTCACTCCTTTTTAACTCAACATCTGCAAGCCACATATTTATATGCAAATCCTGTGCTTTTAAGGTACCTGAGATTTCTGTTCCATTTTTTAATTTCAATAGGATTCTTTTTCCTTTAGAGTTATTCAATGCATCTATTGGTCTATTTTCTTCCATAAACATAAATAAAACTTTAAATAGATAACCTTTTTAACATAATCAAAGATTGAGTAGAAAAAAGTTGGTTAGCAAAAATTCTAAAATTGTTAATTAATTTTATCTTTGTAATTTATGGAAAATTTGCCGAAGAGACCCAATTTCAAGGAAATTGAGAATAGGTGGAGAGATTTTTGGAAAAAAGAAAAAATATATAAATTTAATATAAATTCTAAAAAGAAAATATTTTCTATAGATGTTCCACCAATAACTCCTTCAGGAAAGATGCACATTGGTCATGTAATGAGTTATACACATTTTGAATATATTGCAAGGTACAAAAGAATGCAAGGTTTTGAAGTATTTTTTCCAGCTTGCTTTGATGATAATGGTTTGCCAACTGAAAGATATGTTGAGGAAACTAAGAAAGTGTCCAAAGCCACGGTTGAAAGAAACAGATTCAGGGAGCTGTGTTTCAACTCTGCAACAGAACTTGAAAAAGAATATAGCAAAATTTTTGATTCTCTGGGTTTTTCCTGGAATTATGATTTGCTTTACAGGACAATTGACAGCTTTTGTCAGAAGCAGGCTCAAAGATCTTTTATTGATTTGTATAAAAAAGGTGAAATTTATAGAGAGGAAGAGCCGACAATATGGTGCCCTTTTCATCAGACAGCTTTAGCACAGGCAGAAGTGGATGATTTGGAGAGAAGAACTACTCTTAATTATTTGACTTTTGAAGTAGAGGATGGAAATAAAATAGAAATAGCAACAACAAGACCAGAATTTCTACCAGCTTGTGTTGGGATAGCAGTTCATCCAGAAAAATATAGAGGGGGTAGGGAAGCGATAGTTCCTATTTTTGGCCAAAAGGTTAAAATTTTCAGGGATGAAAAAGTTGACCCTAAATTCGGCACAGGAGCGGAGATGATTTGTACATTTGGTGATAAGACAGATATTGAGTGGTGGAAAGCATATAATCTTCCGCTTAAAATCTGCATTACAAAGGAGGGGAAAATGAATGAATTGGCAAAAGAGTATAGAGGGATGACAATAGAAGAAGCAAGAAAAAAGATAATTGATGATTTGAAAGAAAAAAACATTTTGTATAAACAAGAAGACTTAAAACAAAGGGTTGGAGTTTGCTGGAGATGCAAAACGCCAATTGAGTTTATAGTTACAAAACAATGGTTTGTTAAAGTTTTGAAACACAAGGAGAAACTTATAGAACTGGGCAGAAAATTAAATTGGTATCCAGCATTTTACAGAAAGAGATATGAGGATTGGGTAAATAATCTAAAATGGGATTGGGACATCTCAAGGCAGAGATATTATGGGATTCCTTTTCCTGTTTGGTATTGCAAAAACTGTGGAGAAGTTGTTTTAGCAGATGATAAAGAGTTACCAGTAGACCCAACCAAAAACAAACCAAAAAAATGTCCGCTATGTAACTCAAAAGAATTTATTCCTGAATTAGATGTTTTTGATACTTGGTTTACTTCTTCTATTACACCCCTAATTAATTCAAAATGGAAAGAAGACGAAGCTTTTTTCAAGGAATCGTTTCCAATGAGTTTAAGACCAAATGGTCATGACATAATTAGGAGTTGGACTTTTTACACAATTTTAAAATCTTATTTACATTTAGGTAAACTTCCATGGAAGGATGTAATGATTTCAGGTCATGGTCTTGACCCTAAAGGAAGGAAAATGAGTAAATCTCTTGGAAATATTGTTGAACCTTTTGATAGTAAATACAGCGCAGATGCCATAATGTTATGGGCAACAACAGCTAAAGTTGGTGAAGACTTACCTTTTAGAGAAGAAGATTTGAAACATAATAAGGATATTTTAATTAAGTTGTGGAATGCTTCAAGATTTATCCATCCAAACACTGAAAAATTAGAGAAACCAGAGTTAACTTTAGTTGATAAATGGATTCTAACAAGGTTTTCTCAGGTTGTTGAAAATTATCACAAATCTTTTGATAAATATGAACTTAGTGAAGCAAGAAGAATTACAGAAATGTTTTTTAAACATGAGTTCTGCGATTTTTATCTTGAGATGGTCAAGTACAGGATTTATAGTGATAATGATAAATTAAGTGCTAAATGGACTTTATATGAACTGTTGCTTGGAATTATTAAGTTATTCGCCCCATTTATTCCTTATATTACAGAAGAGATTTATCAAAAATTATTTAAAAAAACAGAGAAAAACTTAAGTATTCATCTATCCTCTCTTCCAGAAAAAATAATTGAAGATGAAGAGAGTCTAAAAATTGGAGAGTTGCTGAAAAATGTAACTTCAGAAGTCCGCAAATGGAAAATCTCAAACAAATTATCTCTTGGAAAAGAAATCAGCAAAATAGAGATAACAGCAAAAAAGGAGGAAATTGAGAAATTAAAACTGGTTCTGGATGACATAAAAGGAACTAACAGGGTTAATAAAGTGGTGTTCAAAGAGGGAGAATTTGGAGTTAATTGTGGGATTTGATAAATTCCTATAAAAGGCATATACTAAAAATATATATTTTTTTCCTTGTAAGCTACTAATTGAGCAGAAATATTTTCTTTTTTGTTTATTTTCCAGCCCTCCTTAAGTTGTTTTTTTGTCAGAGAGATTATTCCATTTGCAGAATCACAGAACCAGTAGTTATTTTTCTCTTTCTTAAATGCGACAATCCAGTGCGGCGCAGAATTCTCCTAACACATCTCTTTCATAATTCTAAAAACTTATTTTCCTTTACAACAATTATGGAATACAAGTCAAAGGATATACTCAAACTATTTCTTCAAGATTGGACAAACAGAAGTGAGATAATTAAAAAAGTTTTGAAATCAAAAGACACACTGAAAAAGTATTATCAGGCCGCACTTCAAAATAAGCTCCAACAGTGGAGAAAAACAACCAAAGGAAAACTTGCATTGATATTAATTTACGACCAATCTCCGAGAGTGATTTTTGATGAAAATGATCGTAGAACATATGCTACAGACAAACTTGCTCGCGAAATAACAATAGAAATGTTTGAGAATTCTGAATACAAGAAACTTCCACCATTGGAGATTATGTTTGTGTTTTTCCCATACCACCATTCTGAAAAGCTAAAACATCAAAAAATAGCTAATCTGATTTTCAAAGAACTTTATAAAAAAGACCAAAAAACATTTGAATGGATATATAGGTCGTCAAATGTTTACAACAAGATTATATCCAAATTTGGTAGATTTCCGCATAGAAACAAAGTATTGGGAAGAGAATTTACTAAGGAAGAAAAAGAATTTCTAGAGACTTCCCTTACTTAGCGAGATTCCAAATTGCAATTAACAAGGACTAAGGAGAATTGTTGCGGATAGTTGTAAAAAAGAAAACTTAGGTTTTGGAGAAGAGGAATATATAGAAACTTTTATGGTTTCAAAAATACAGAAAATTATTGATAAAATATACCTTTATTTTTCAATTTTTTACCAAAAGTTAAATTTTTTAACTAATTTTATGCTTTACAATCCAAAGGAAGTAGAGGAAAAAACACAGGAAAGATGGGATAAAGAGAAACTTCCCGAGCAAATAATAAATCGAAAAAACAGGAAAAAATTTTATTTGTTGGACGGGCCACCTTATGTAAATGCTTCACCTCATGTTGGACACGTTAAGACAACCATTTATAAGGATGTCTGGGGGAAACTCAAGTTTATGCAGGGTTTTAAGGTCTGGTTTCAGCCGGGTTTTGATTGTGGAGGTTTGCCAATAGAGAACAAAGTAGAGAAAAAATTTGGAATTAAGGAGAAAAAAGATATTAAGAGCATAGGAGTTGATAAATTTATAGAGGAATGCAGAAAATTTGCCAAAGGTAATGAAAATGTATGGATGGATTTGTACAGAAAAATTGGTGCCTGGAGGGGTTATTTATTTCCTTATCTGACAAGTGAAAATTATTATAGGGAATCCGGTTGGTGGGCGATAAAAAAAATATATGAAAAAGGACTTTTGGTCTCAGGTGAAAAACCAAACTTTTGGTGTCCTCATTGTGAAACAGTATTAAGTGGGTATGAGGTTACAGACACTTATCAGGAATTAAAAACTCATTCTATTTTTATAACTTTTAAGGTTAAAGGTCAGGACGAATATTTGCTTGCCTGGACAACAACCTCCTGGACTCTTCCTGCAAATGTTGCTCTCTGTGTTCATCCAGATGAAAAATATGTTAGGATTGAAACTAAAGGAAGGAAAATAATTCTTGCAGAGAAAAGACTGAAACTCTTAGACGAATTAAATTTGAAATATTCAATTCTTGATAAATTTGATGGAAAGAAATTAGAGGGCTTAAAATATGAGCCTTTGTTAGATATTCCTTTACAGAAAGAAATTGATAAAACGGAAGAAGCACACAGAGTTATTCTTTCAATCCCCTTAATGAAAAAAAGAGTTGCCAGTAAAATCAAGGTGAAAAAAGAAATTAAGGGTGAAAATGAGTTTGGACACTTAGTGGATATTTCAACCGGGACCGGAATTATCCATATTGCTCCGGGTCATGGAATGGAAGACAATAGTATAGGCGAATATTATAATCTTCCAAATCCTTCGCCAGTTAATGAACAAGGAAAACTAGAAGAAGGGACAGGAATTTTTGAATGTGAAAACACTGAGAAAGCAAACAAGGATATATTGGATTATCTAGAATCAAAAAATTTATTGTTTTATAAAACAGAACTACTGCATTCTTATCCTGTATGCTGGAGATGTAAAACACCTTTGATTTATAGGAAGAGCAAACAATGGTTTCTTAAAATGGATACCTTAAGACCAAAAATCTTAAAAGAAATAAAATCTGTTAATTGGTTTCCGGATTTTGTTGAAGAACAATATTCTAATCTAGTCCAAAGTTCTCCTGACTGGCCAATAACAAGACAAAGATTTTGGGGTATACCTTTGCCTATCTGGATTTGCAAGAAATGTAAATCTATAAAAATAATAGGCTCAAGAGAAGAATTGAAAGAAAACGCAATAGAAGAGTTATCCTTGGATTTCGATATTTCTGTTTCTGTTGTTGATAATATTCATTTGAAATGTGATTGTGGTGGAGAAATGGAAAGAGAAAAAGACATTTTAGATGTATGGTTTGATTCGGGTATTTCACCTTTTGCTTCTTTAGGATATCCTTTTAAAAATGAAGATTTATTTAAAGAACTTTGGAAAGTTGATTTGATTGATGAAAGTCAGGACCAGGTCAGGGGTTGGTTTAACAGTTTGATGGTTTGTGGAATTGCTTTATTTGGGGAAGCGCCTTACAAAACAGTTTGTATGAATGGCTGGACACTGGATGAGAAAGGAGAAAAAATGTCCAAAAGTTTGGGAAATGTGGTCTGGGCAAAAGATGCTTATGAAGAAATCGGAGCTGATGTTTTGAGACTACATCTTTGTTCTGCAAACGCACCATGGGAAACATTAAAATTTTCTATGCTGGAAACAAAAATAATACAGAATAATCTGAATACCTTGTATAACCTTGTAACTTTTGTCAATTCTTATTCAAAAGGGGCAGGTGATGAAAAACTAAATGTAAAAGAATTACCAGATATCTGGCTTATTTCAAAAGTTAATTCTCTCGTTAAGAAAGTGACAGAAGATTTGGAAAACTTCAGATTTCATTATGCAATAAGAAAAACTATAGATTTCATTGTAAATGATTTTTCCCGTATTTATATAAAATTAGTAAGAGACAGGGCAGAATCACCGGAAGTCAGAAAAATTATATTGTATGTTCTTAATAAAATTTTAAAAATACTTGCACCTGTAGCACCTTTTATATCAGATGAACTTTATAATAATCTTTTTGAAAAATCTGTTCACTTAGAAAGCTGGCCAGAACCAGATAAAACTAAAATAAATTCAGAATTAGAGGAAAAATTTGAAATTGCTAAGGAAATATCAAAA
>JAGXOK010000021.1 GCA_023659935.1 Candidatus Aenigmarchaeota archaeon LH_S6
ATATATTAGTGGTGAAAATGGTAGGAAATAAATATATGGGAGAAGATCCAAAAAGTGAAGCATACATAGGAGCATACCAAGGAGCATACCAAGACATAATGGATTCTTTTGCAAAGGCAACAAAACCACTGAAGTTATCAGGAAAGGGAGAAGAAGCATATTTAAAAATTCAAGGATTACAGGATGCTTGCTATGAGATAGCAAGGATGACAGGGAATACATATGGTAGAAAGACACCTGGAGAAACAAAGGATACTATTAGCAGTAGGAAGAAGGAAATAACTGAATATGTAGCAGCACTTCCAAAGAAAGACCGAGATCTTATCACTGAAAAATTGAAGGAGGACCCAAAAGCATATTATTCTGCTGGGGCTGTGATGAGTGGAATAGCGAAAGAAGAGGGGATAAACCCTATTTCTAATGTTTTTTTTGCTGAAGTTGAGAAAAGGATAGGGGATAGAGAGGAATTAGCTAGAAGAGTAGAAATTTCAATAGATTACGACGAAGGTAGAATTGTTGGTCCAGCTGGTCCAGGTTCAGAGACTTATGAAACAGCAAAGGAAGCCTGGGAAAAAGTAAAAGATTCAAACCTAAATTGGCAGAAATTGCCAGAAGAAGAGAAACAGATCTGGGAAGAATATTTCGGTGGAGAGAAAGAAGAAGGAGTAAGAAAAGATGTTGAAAGAAAAGCAAATGAAGAATCCAAATAATTTTTTTATTTTTTATTTAGAAAAATTCTTAATTAGAAAGAGTAGATTTAACGAAAGAATTTGAAAAAATTGTCTTTGAACGGGAAAAATTAGAATGACATAATTTTTCTTTTTTAAAAAGGAAACCCTTATATGGACTTCCTTAAAATAAACGCAGACTTACACATCCATTCAAAATATGCCCGGGCTGTTTCTAAGAGAATATTTAGACCATTCTTACACATTTTCTTTAAGTTCTCATATATAAACAAACTTAGAGGTTAGTTTATGAACAAAGAAATTAAGTTGGTTGTGGATGAAATTAAAAATATAAAAGGGGTGGAGGGAATCTACTTGTTTGGTTCTTATGCAAGGAAAAAAACAAAACCTTTTTCTGACATAGATATTTGTGTGATTACGGACAAGGATATTCAAAAAAAGAGAAGAGAAGAAATCTTGAGTTGCTCTTCAAGAAAAATAGACATTTCTATATTCTCTGATTTGCCGCTTAATATAAGGTTTAGGATTTTTAAGGAAGGTAAAGTATTATATCAAAAAGATGAACTGTTTTTGCATAGGACAAGATCCAATACACTCAAGTCTTATCTGGATTTTAAACCTATAATTGACAGGCATTATGACAGAACTTTGGATAAACATGTATGATACAGAAAGAATAACTAAGATAATTGAAGATATAGAGAGATATTTTAAGGATTTAGATAGTTTAAACATTAGAAGTGTTGTAGACTTAAAAAGCAGAAAAAATTTTTACTCATTATCTATGGTTCTGTTTTCAATAACAAATAGGGTAATTGATTTGGGGGATGAAATAGTATCTGCAAATAAATTAGGTATGCCCTCTACTTACAAAGATATTTTCAGGTTAATGTACAGAAATAAATTTATTTCTAAGGATTTGGAAAGAAAATTATCTAATCTGGTTTTTTATAGAAACTTGTTATCTCACGAATATTATGATTTATCTGAAAAAGATGTTTTTGATGTTTTCATTAGAATTTCTGTAGTTAAAGAGTTCTTGGAAATCGTAAAAACTTTGTTAAGAAGAAAATAAATAGTTATGGACTTCCTTAAAATAAATGCAGACTTACATATCCATTCAAAATATGCCCGGGCTGTTTCTAAGAGAATGGAGATTCCTAGTCTTGCAGAACAGGCTAAATTAAAGGGGGTTCAGTTTCTTGGAACAGGGGACTGCCTGCATAACAAGTGGCTAGCACACCTAAAAGAAAACCTAAAAGGGGAAGGAATTTATACTTACAGGGAAAGTGAAACAAAATTTGTTATAGAAGTTGAAGTTCAGGATAAAGATAGAGTTCACCATGTAATTTTACTTCCGTCTTTTTCAAAAGCAGATGAATTAAGAGAAAAACTTTTAAGATATTCGGATAATCTAGATGCAGATGGTAGACCATGGTTGAGAATAGGAGGAGAAAAAATTGCTGAGTTTGTTTTGGAGAGTGAAGGACTATTGGGTCCAGCTCACGCTTTCACTCCTTACTTCGGGATTTATGCACACTTCAATTCTTTAAAAGAATGCTATGGAAAATATTCTGAAAAAATTTCCTTTCTTGAACTTGGTCTTTCTGCAGACTCCTACCTCGCGGATAAAATTTCTGAATTACACAGATTGACTTTTCTTTCAAATTCTGACGCACACTCACCTTATCCTTTAAGACTTGCAAGAGAATTTAACAGATTCAAAATCAAAGAATTTAGTTTTGAAGAATTAAAAAAGGCCTTACTCCAAAAAGATGGGAGAAAAGTAATTCTAAATTGTGGTTTTTACCCTGAACACGGGAAATATCATTTGTCAAGGTGTAAGAAATGCTTAACATTTTACAAACTTGAAGATGCAAAAAGATTAAACTGGATATGTGGAAAGTGTAGAGGAACAATAAATAAAGGAGTAAAAGACAGGATTTTAGAACTCTCAGATTGTGAAGGAAATCCGGAAAGACCAAAATATATTCATATCTATCCTTTAACAGAAATAATTGCAACAGCTTACTCCATAAAAAGTTTTTATTCAAAAGCAGTCTCTGAAATCTGGGAAAAGTTTATCAAAAAATTTGGTAATGAAATCAAAGTTTTAATTGACTCTCCAATTGAAGAACTAAAAAAAATTGACAAAAAAGTGGGAGAATATATTGAGGCTTTTAGAAAGGATGAAATCCAGCAGATTCCAGGAGGAGCTGGAGTATATGGAAAACTCTTACCTCTAAAAAAAGAACCAGATGTTGAATTTTTCAAATACAGGCAAAAAGGTCTTGGTGAATATTAACTATAGATTTTTATTATTAAATATGCTAAAAGAAAAGATTAGGGTGAGTAAGAGAGGTTGGGTAAACAAAGAAAAAAGGGCTTCGTATATCTCTGATGTTAAGTCCAATCGCTGACTATGGGTGCCGAAATAGAATCTTTATAAATACTTTCAACAAAATTATTAATATGGCACAGGAAAAGTTAGAAAGACCACTAGGTCTTAAATTAATTCTTGCTTATGGTGTTATACTTCTCATTTTAACTTTAGTTTCTATAACAAGTTTCATTGGTCTCATAATTGGTATTTTATTTCCTTTTGCTTTATATTACGGATTGTGGAAAATGGAAAAAGATTGGATGTATTCTTTCATTATTTTAGTATCTATTTCAATTTTAGTATCTATTTTATCAATCTATTATATCTATTCAACATTGTTTGTTGACATCACTGGTATAATTTTTGTTGCATTAGACAGTGTTTCTATCTGTTGGCTATATTCAAATAGGAATATATTCATAGAACCAGAAAGGGGTAAAAGCGCAAGATTGGTTTAATTATGTTAGGTGTGATCGCTATTCTATTTTTAATAGGGTTTTTTTTAATTTATGAATCTCTGTCATATCTGTAAAGGAACAAGAAAACTCTGTGGAAGAGATAAATGTCCAATTCTAACAAGAATTTATTATCAGAAACTTACTACTCCGAAAATCAAGGAAACTTTGTTTGGGCCTTCCCCGAAATCTGTTTTTGTAGGTCATGAGAATTATCCTGATGTTTTTGTTGGTCCGATGGTTTCTTTGGATGAATCCAATCTGGAAAGAGTTGATACTCCTGAAAAAATGTTTGGTCTGGCTCAGGAAAAAGTAGTTGAAGATAGATATTCTCTTGTAAGGGGAAAAATACAAAAAAATATTTTCACAAAGGATAGATATGTAAGAGAATTGCAGGAACTAACTCTTTCAACTAAACCGGTTGATTTGGAAATTAACTTCAGAAAAAAACCTTCTTTTTCCCTCTCCTTTTCACCAATTCTCCAACCAATGGGGGCAAGTGGTGAAGTAAATAAAATAAAGGTTGTTGATAATCCAAAAATCGGAAAAAAGGTCTATAAACTGATTGATGATGATATAAAAGCAAACAATACTGTAATAGAATTTTATAACTTAAATTTCAATGTTTCACAGATTTCAAAAATCCTGAGTTCTGGAGTTTTAGGAATAAAGAAAAAACTTGTTCCAACAAAATGGAGTATTACAGCGATAGATGATTTACTCTCCAAACATTTTATCACAGGGATAAAAGAATTTTCCTCGACAAATGAATACCTATTATTTGAGAATTCTTATCTAGATAATCATTTTTATGTTATTTTGCTCCCTGGTAATTGGGAATTTGAGCTATTTGAAACTTGGTTCCCTGGAACAGTTTGGAATTCAGACAGCAGTTCACCAGAGACTACGGTTGAGTCTGAATTTTATCAGGGAAGAAAACACTATGCAAGTTTGCAAAGTGGAGGTTACTATGCTGCAAGATTTGCGGTTTCAGAAGGTTTGTACAATATGAGAAAGCAGGCAAGAGCAATAATAATAAGAGAAATTGGCGAAGGTTATGAAATTCCTGTTGGAGTCTGGGAAGTTAGGGAAAACATCAGGACTGCTTTCAGAAAACAACCAAAAAAATTTAATTCTCTCAAAGAACTTTTACTAAACTTAAAAACGAGAGTTAAACCAGAGGAATATATAAAGAAAAGCAAGTTATTGGAGCAAAAGAGAATTTTGGATTTTTAAAGTTCTAATTCATTTAGTTTCTCCCAGGTATTTTCATCCAGGACCACAATTTTGTTATCTCCAACTATATATAAGTAATCATCTAGATAAATACCTCTTCTTGCACTTATATCAGTTATTACTTTCTCAAGTTTTATTTCGTAGTTTTCATAAGAGAAAACATATCCACCCTTACTTCCAGGAAGGAAAAATATTTCATGTTCTTTGTCAAGCAGGAATGCATGATGAGTATTTAAAATATCAGACCAATGCTCCTGTACTCTATATTTACTAACTTCTTTGGGATTTTCTGGGGAAGAAACATCAAAAAGAGAAATTTTAACTTTTGAGCCTTCTTTTCCTATACCCAATATTTTATCTTTTTCTAGAGGATGTAAATAAGATGAATAACCAGGGATTTTCAATTCTCCTTTTATTTCAGGATTTGTTGGGTTGGATAAATCAACTACAAAGAAAGGGTCAATCTGTTTGAAAGTAACAATATAACCTTTATCTCCAAGGAATCTCACAGAATAAATTTTTTCCTGCAAACCATAATCTTTTATTTCTCCAATAATATTCAGGTTTTCATCTAAAACATACAAGTCATTTGTGGTTTCCCCCCGCACTCCAACTGTTGTTGCAACCCTCAAATTATTCTCAAATTCATCAAGAGAGAACTGATTTAGAGGTTTTCCTGGAATTTCTCCACTTGCTTCAAATTTCAAATCAAGGTTTATCTTCGCGATTCCTGTTTTTTCAAGTTCTCTTATGTGTTCCTTTAAATAATCTTCCATTCTATTTGAAAGTTCATTTTCCAGTTTTGTCTCCTCATCTCTGCTTAATGAACTCATGTACTGTTCCAGGATTGTTTGTAATTCAGTCATTTTTGCCTGATTACTTATATCATATCCTTTCAACTTATTTATATCTTCAATTATATGAGAAGGAAACAAATCCTTACATTCATCATTTATGAGGTCATGAATTATTTTAAAAGAATCTTCATGGTAAGAATAAGTTATATAAACCGCATTATTTGACATATAAACAACTGAATCACTTGAAGTGCCTAAAAAAGAAATTGAATCTTCTGTTTCACCTGAAGATGGATTTATTAAGAAAGTGTGATAAAGTATATCAACAGGAATTTTTTTAACAGGGTGATATATTTTATTATACTTAACATGAACTGGATTTCCCTTACAAGTAAGGGGTATAATAGGGTAAGAGGTATGTTGATTGATCTGATTCTTTGTTATTAAATATATTTTATCATCATAAAGTCTTGCTGAAACAAAACTACTGTTTAATTTAATTTCCCATTTCTTATCAGGATTTTCTGGGGAGGAAACATCATAACCATAAACTTTATCTCCGGAGAGAACTACTAAAATATTTTCATACAATAAAAGTTTCCCTGTATTGTTTATTTCTGCCAAATTTTTCAAATCATTTGGAGGGAAGGCATTCACAACCTTTGTTTTTCTTTTATTTTCATAATGTCTTCTATAGGTTCTGTATTTCCGACTATTTGGAGAAAAATAAATTTCCTTGCCATTTGTTTTTACAATATCTGGCTCATCAATTCCAAGAACTTGGACATTTGTTTTAGAAACCCTCTCAGGTTCTGCTGTCTCTTCACCCAAACCTCTTTCTGATTTTATATGAGCACCAGTTTGTTCTGCCGTTGCCATAGCCTTAGTAGTTCCACCACCCATACCGTAATGTCCCAAATTTGATGATTTTGCTGATTCTTTCAGATAGTCTCTGAATTCCTGTTCTGAGGAGAATTTTTCAACTCCTACAACACCAGACTCCTGATGTGTTGAAACAGACTTAAGAAATACAAAAGCTAACCCTAAAATAACCAAAATCACCAAGACACCAACAAACTTTAATTTTCCTCTACTCATAATTTAACAAAGATGTATATAAAAAGTTTGATTTTCTCTTGCTCATAATTTAATAAAAATTGTATATAAAACCTTATGCAGGGGTAGCCAAGTGGTCAAGGCTTTTTCTTTCAAGAAAAACTTTTAGGTCAAAAAGAAGAAGTTTACATAAAAAGGCGCAGGGCTAAGGACTCTGTCCGTTAGTCGGTTCGGGAGTTCGAATAAGGTTTTTCTTTTGTAAAAGAAAGTCCAACACTTCAAAGAAAACAAGTTTCGGGAATCTCCCCTCCTGCACTCTTTAAATATAATTGATGGAGAAAGAAGATTCAGAGTTTGCAAAAAACTTAATTTAAAAACTGTTAATATAAAAGATATTTTTTATATTGGTTTTCATTGAAGGGATTTTCTAAAATTGGATTAATTATAACACTGTTAGCAATCTCAGTTATTTCTATTTATTTAATTTCAATAGTTTTTGGAGCAGTAATTTTCACCTTATCAACAGAACCCAACGGAACAATAGTATCAAGAAACTGGACAGAAGCAAACATCACAATAGATGGATCTGACTTAGACTCTTTCAAATTCAACTGGAACACAACAAATTACACATTCTATGATGATTCTTTAGTCTTGGGAATGAATTTTAATAATAATTCTCATATTGGAGAATGTTATGATGGACAGATGCAAATCCTGACAGATGAGGGATGGAGATTATTCCTAGAATTAAGCGGAAAGGAAAAAGTTTTGACTCTAAATCAGAAAACTAAGGAACCAGAATGGCAGAAACCAGGGGATTACGCTGTGTTTAATTCTTCTGGAGAAATGTACAATAGTACAATATTACTTTGGAGGATGGAACAGAATTATTGGTTTCACCAGAACATAAAGTTTATGGGAGATTAATTAACCAATCTCAAGGTTTGGCTCGAGCCTTTTCTAAAGGCTCGGTTTATGGAAAATTAATTAATATTCAACCCAATCAAAATGCCAACAATCTAAATAAGTCATTATTTGAGAATATTCTAACTTTTGATTGTTTTCTGAAACCTCTCTCGTCAGAGAGAACTCTATTTGTATCAACTATAACAAACATTCTTCATCCTCTTGATTTCAAGAATCTCTCATATAGAGAGGTATCAATTTTTGTTGATAGTTCTTTAACATCATCTTCAGTAAATTCACTTTTTGATACAATTTCTCTCAACTCAAGCATTCTTCCCAATTCAGACCTGAGAAATCTCCTAACAAGAAGATTCCATTTTATCTCTGGAAAAAGTTTCATCTCCTGTTCCAATTCTTCAGGAATCTTAACAACAATCTCTGCCATAAGCAGTAATAGCGAGTATTTAAATAAATCTATTTTACTAACATTTGGAAAGTTAGAAAATCAAATCAACTGTAATTTTTCAAGAAGTTCTTTTGTATTCAATATCTCTATTTTATCCTGCTGCTTTAATAATTTATCTTCTGACCAGATTGGGCAGTTCAACTTTAAAGCCAAGGCAAAGTGTTCAGAATCATCTGGATCTGGGGAAACAATAGAGCCTTCTTCAATAAATTCTTTTATTTCTGATAATGAGAATGTCTTCAATTACATTCTAACAGCAAAAAATTCTGACCTTAAATCACTTTCAGATAGTTTGGTTTTATCAGAAATTTCTTTCCAGTACTTACCAATTTCAAACAAAATAAAATCCGGAGAGACAAGATTAACTTTATCAGAGAAAAACAATTTATATTTACTCCCCTTAGCAATTAGTAAAGAAATAATAACATTAGCATCTACAACAACAAACATCTTCTATATCAAACCTGCTTTTTTAAGTTGCTGGAACCTACCCTTCTTCATCTTTCTCCCTAATTCTACTGCAAACTTGTCAGCCTCCTCTTCAGATAATTTACTTTTGGATGCAATTGCTTCAATAAACACCCTCCTTAACTCTGCAGACCTTTTGAGTTCTAATTCAAATACTCTTAACTCAATTGCTCTTAGAGCAACCTGTGACCAATTTTCTTTGAACTCTCTAATTTCTTGCTCCAATTCATCAGGAATCTCCACAACAATCTCTGCCATAAATAATGCAACCCTTTTTTATTATATAAACCAAAAAGGTCTGCACCCCAAAAAAAATAAATTAGATAATTTCTCTTTGGAGAAAATCACAGAAATCTACCAGAAATTGGAAGAGAACCCAGATTTGGAGTATTACTTTTTGGATTCTGAGAATAACCCAATAAAAGTCAAATCTTTAGAAATTGGATGTGGTGATAAATTAATTGTAAGATCTGAGCATATGGTTTATTGGAGTCTCATATAAATACTTTCTCTCTTTCCAATTTTGACGATAATTATAATCTTTCTTCTTCTATTTTTGACAATGAAACAAGCTTGCCCTCTCTTAAATCTTTTTCAGCTTCTAACAAAGCCTTTATGTCATCCAAAGTAGGTAAAAATTCCTCTAACAAGTCCTGTTTCTTCTCTAGCATTTTAACTTTACCCTCAAGCTTTCCTATTCTTCCCAATAAGGATTCCATCTCTACCATAAGTAATGCAACCCTTTTTTATCATATAAACCAAAAAGGTCTGCACCCCAAAACAAATAAATTGGATAATTTCTTACTGCTAAAAATCTCTGAACTCCAAAGTGTATAAAATTACTTTAGAGAATAACTCAAGTTTGTTGGTTTCTCCAGAACACAAGGTTTATGGTATGGTTTTAGATGAAAAAGAAACTCAATATAAAAGAAGAGGAGTTTCCTCTAATGCACCTGTTAATGGATCTACCTTAAGACCAAGAGATTCTAGAATTACAACTCCAATCAAAACTTTGTCTATTATATCTGAAATTAGAACTGGAGTTATCTCTTCTTTACCTTTTATTTTTACAAAAGCTTTTCCCTTTCTCAATTTTATTACTCCTGCTCCAGTTCCTACTTCTGCTTCTTCAGTAGATTTAATTCCAAGTTCATTTACCAATTTTTCTGGTAGTATAGTTAAAGTAGAGCCAGTATCCACCAAAGCTTTAACTTTAGTTGATTTCTTCTTTTCCAAATCAGATATTTCAACTTCAACCCAAGCATGTCCCATCTTAGCCACCAATAATAATATAAATCAAAACTATTTAAATAGAAAAACATTTATTTGCAAACCAAATGAAAACAAAAACCCAGTAAAACTCAAAGAAATCAAAAAATGATAGGGAAAGAAGATTTAGAGTTTGCAAAAAACTTAATTTAAAAACTGTTAATATAAAAGATATCTTTTATTAACTCAAAAGGCAAACTTCTTTTAATTAACGCAGAAAATACTACATTTGCGTCAATAACAAATTTCTTTGACATAGGAATAAACTATAATAAAC
>JAGXOK010000022.1 GCA_023659935.1 Candidatus Aenigmarchaeota archaeon LH_S6
CAATTGTGAACTATTATTCCCTGACAAATCATTGAATGGGAGAAAGGCTCTGTTAAATCATAGACTTTCTTTTACCTTACGAATCCTGTAATTTAGGAAGTATAAATTTATCAAAAATGGTAAAAAAAGTTCAGGAAAAATATGAAGTTAACTGAAAAAAATTGAAGGATATTACTGAAGAAGCGGTTCATTTTTTGGATAATATAATAGATATCAACTGTTTTCCAATTAAAGAAATTGAGAAAGAAACAAAGGCAAACAGAAAAATAGGTTTGGGTATGATGGGGTTTGCTGATTTGTTAATCTTACTTGAGATTCCTTACAATTCTGAAGAAGCAGAAAAACTTGCTTCCAAAATAATGAAATTTATCACAGAAACAGGCAGAAATAAATCAAGAGAACTTGGAGAGAAAAGAGGAAACTTTCCAAATTTCAAAAAATCAACCTGGAAAAATGAGAAGAGTATGAGAAATGCTACCATCACAACAATTGCCCCAACTGGAACTATTGGGATTATATCCAACTGTTCAGCGGGAATAGAGCCAATTTTTGCAATCTCCTATATGAGAAATGTTGCAGGGTCCCTTGGAGAAAATCTTGCTGAGACAAATCAACTATTTGAACAAGTGTTAAGAGAAAAAGAATTGTACAGTAAAGAAATTATAAAGAAGGTTGCAGGTAAGGCATCAATTCAGGATATTGAAGAAATACCAGATAATATCAGAAAAATATTTGTTTCTGCCCATGATGTTTCTCCGGAGTGGCATTTAAGAATTCAAGCAGCCTTCCAAAAATATACTGACAACGCTGTGTCAAAAACTATAAACTTGCCAAACTCTGCAACAATTCAGGATGTTGAAAAAATATATATGCTTGCCTGGAAAATGAAATGTAAAGGAATAACAATTTACCGAGATAGAAGCAGAGATGAGCAGGTTATTAATTTTTATTCTGAAGATAAAAAAGAAGAGGAAAATAGTGATAAATGTCCAAATTGTGGTGCAGAGATGATCAGAGAAGAAGGTTGTAAAACTTGTAAGAGTTGTGGTTACTCTGTTTGTGGTTGAGCTTTTTGTTTGGTACTTTTATCAAAAAGGCTTCGGTCAAAAATAAGAATTATTTTAATTCTTTTTATCCAAATATAATAGTGTGGGGCTAGACTGGGCTGTTAGGCGTAGCCTGTAACCTGAAATCGTCTATAGCAGGAGTTGAAAAACCTGGAAGGTAATTAGATTAGTAGAAGCCTCTCTAATTTGACTGAGAAGTCCAGCCTTGGGAGGTGGTTTTTATTATGAATCCCCCAGATTCGGAAGAAAGCAAGGGTAAATAATAGAAATTATGCTTCTGAGTAAACTGGGTGGAGGAAAATTGGGGAGTAAACTTCTGCTGGTTTAGTTATCGACTGGGAACTGCTCCACACACCTATTAAAAATGGATTATAAATTTAGATAAAACAGAAAAAAATTAGTGAAAGTATTGGATACATTACTGATAACCCAAATATTTATTGGTTAGATATAAATTCTATTGATTTCTTAAAAAAGCTTCTAATAATTGAATTAAATATTTACATTTCTTTAGTTATGGGCTCGTAGTGTAGTTAAGCCTTTTTAAGGTTTTAACAAAGGTTCTATGATGGTCTAGCATCGGGGCTTAGGGTGATCGCCTAACGGGTGTTTAGCCTTGCCTATTGGGTGAGGAAGATCAAAAATAGCCTCAGACTCGAGTTCAAATCTGGCAGATCAAAATATGTCATCGGAAATCTCGACGAGCCCATTTCAAAATTATGGCAAGATAGATGCTTCTTTATATGCCTTGCTATCGGAAAAGTAAGGATATAATTACTAATGAAAGAACTATTATGGCTTTCAAAGTAACTCCTTGGGAAGTTAGTGGAAAGGTTGATTATGAAAAACTTAGAAGAGAATTTGGAGCAGAATTGATTGATGAAAAAATAAAAAACAAAATTGAAAAAAATTCTGGAGTTGGAATAATTGGAACACATTACGATTCTTATATTAATGATTGTTCTGTAAAGAATAGTAAAGCGGGCAGTTTTGTAAATTATAGAGGTAATAAAACCCCACTTAAATGTGATTGACTCCACTTTGGATAAAATAGAACTTAAAAGAAACGCTAAAATGCGTATCTTAAATATAATAAACTCCTCTGTGGATTTTTTTGAAGTGAAACTCTTTTTTGTCAAACAGGATAATTAAAAGAAATGCAAATATTACAATTGAAACAAAGAAAGGTAACTGATAAAAAAATAGTCAGCGAGGAATCCTCCAATCAAAGGTGCAACAACTTTTCCTATGTGTCCTATACTTAAAAATAGGCCTCCTAAGTAATCTCTGTCTTTATCTTGGATACCATCTTTCACACCTAAATATAATATGTATTTACTTATATTTAAGCTTTTTTGTCCTCTCCAATGTAATTCAATTGTTTGAAATGTTATTAAAAGGTGAACAATGTTCATCAGACTAATTTTATATATACTTTTTTCTAAATTAGAAAATGGAGATTTCAAAAGTCAGAAAAAGAAATGGTAGAATTGTTTCTTTTAACAAAAATAAAATAAAAAATGCTATTTATAAAGCATTTCTCTCTGTTGGTAAGGAAGATGAAGAAAAAGTGAATAAAGTTGCTGAACAAGTTGTGGCTAAATCGGAGAAGAAGTATGATGGAAATATTTTAAATATTGAAGAAGTACAGGATATAGTTGAGGAAATTCTGATAAAAAATAATCTCACTGATGTTGCAAAGTCTTATATATTATATAGACAAAAAAGAAAAGAGCTCAGAGAAATAAAATCTGTACTCGGTGTAGAAGATGATTTAAAGTTGCCTATAAATTCCATAAAAGTATTGAAAGCAAGATATCTACGGAAAAATGAGAATGGAGAAATACTAAAATGTTAAGTAAAGACAAAATTCAGTTAATAAGTAAATTAAAAGATAAAGTAGCAGGTAGAAACGGAATTCTTTTAAATGCTTATATTAGTGGAAGTCATCTATATGGTTGGAGTAGTAAAGATTCAGATATAGATATTAGAGGTTGTTTTGTCTTGGCTAAAGAGAGCTTTTTAGGTTTATATAAACCAATTGAAGTATTAGAACTCGGTACTGAAAATAATCAAGATATTGTTTTATTTGAATTAAATAAATTGGTTAGTCTGGCTTTAAAAGGAAATTGTAATATACTCGAAGAGTTAAATGCAAAACAGTTATATAAAAATGCCTCTTTTGTTAAATTGAAGCAGTTGATTAATAATTCATTTGGTAAAAATGGTTTGTACCATAGTTATAAAGGACTTGCCGAATCTAATTATAAGAGATTTAGTTTAAGAGGAAGAAATACAGTTAAAAACTATCTATATGTGTTCAGAGGGCTAATGGCAGGTATCTATACTCTTCAAACAGGGGTAATCAAACCTAATATTTGTGAATTAAATAAATTCTTTAAAATTAAAGAAGTAAATAAACTTCTTGAAATTAAAAAAGCAGGTCTTGAAAATGAGCCTCTAAAAGACTTGGAAGAAGGAAATCTCGATTTAATAATAAAAGAGTTATTTGACAAATTAGATAAAGCGTATTTAAAATGTAAAATGCCAGAAAAACCAACAGAAGAGGAATTTGACGAAGTTAATAAATTTATCATAAATCTAAGGCTGTCTTATTAATAGGTAAAAGTGATTGAAAATGCTGTAAAAAATAAGATGGAAGAAAAGAAGGAGCCAAAGCATATTGAATTGATGAAAAGGTTAGAATTGGTTGATTACTGTAAAGTTTCTGATTCAGGGTATTTCAAATGGTACCCAAAAAGGTTATTTAATTAAGGATTTGATTCTGGAACATGCAGAAAATTATTTTCAGCAGAAGCTGAAAAGTTTTTCAACCAAAGGTTGAAAATTACTTTGGGAAGAAAGTAAGAGCATAATCAATAATTTAATGAAAGAACTATTATGGCTTTCAAAGTAACTCCTTGGGAGGTTAGTGGAAAAGTTGATTATGAAAAACTTAGAAGAGAATTTGGAGCGGAATTGATTGATGAAAAAATAAAAAACAAAATTGAAAAAAATTCTGGAAAATTACCTCTGTTTTTGAGAAGAAATTTCTTTTATTCACACAGAGATTTAGAGCTAATTTTAAAAGATTATGAAGAGGGAAAAGATTTTTTTCTTTATACTGGTAGAGGCCCAAGTGGAGAGATGCATATCGGCCATTTAACCCCCCTTATTTTTACAAAATGGTTGCAAGAAGTTTTTAATGTAAATCTTTATATTCAAATTACAGATGATGAAAAATTTTTAGTGAAAAAGAAAAATCTCAAAGAAATAGAAAAATATGCTGAGGATAATATAAGAGATATAGCAGCCCTTGGTTTTAACCCTGATAAAACATTTATCTTTAGAGATACTGAATTTATAAAAAATTCTTATAATTTAATTCTAAAGACCTCAAAATTAATAAATTTCTCATCTGTAAAAGGAGTATTTGGATTTACAAATCAATCAAATGTAGGCTTAATTTTCTTTCCAAGTTATCAAATTATTCCAACTTTTTTTGAGAAAAAAAGGTGTTTAATTCCAGCTGCAATTGACCAGGACCCTTATTGGAGAATTCAGAGGGATATTGCTGAAAGACTTGGTTATTATAAAGCATCTGTAATTCATAGTAAATTCTTTCCTTCTCTAACTGGAATTACAGGGAAAATGAGTGCAAGCAAACAAGAAACTACAATCTATCTTTCAGATGACAAGGAAACAGTAAAGAAGAAAATAATAAAATATGCTTTTTCGGGGGGCCAATCAACAATAGAAGAACACAGAAAAAAAGGTGGAAATCCTGCTATTGATGTTGCATTCCAGTGGTTGAATATTCTTTTTGAAGAAGATGACAAGAAAATAAATAGAATAAGGGAAGAATACAAAAAAGGTGAAATGCTCACAGGAGAATTAAAAACAATTCTTATTGAAAAAATAAATGAATTTCTTGAAGAGCATAACAAGAAAAAAGAGAAAGTAGAAAAAATTGTGGAAAAATTAAAATATTCTGGAAAACTTGCGAGAGAGATGTGGAATAAAACAATTTATTAAATCTCCTCTTTAACATGCAACTTCGGATAGACTCCCATAGCCATCATCTCGTCTAATAATAACTTAAAAGCGTAACTGGTTTTAATTCTCACAATATCTGCCTTATTGCAGATTGGGCAATAACTTATACCTTTGACCTGATTGTCTATTGCAACAACCCCACAACTCTTGCAGACTGGAATTTCCCTCTCATCAGATGAAAATCTTTCTTTTAAAGTTAAAGCCGCACCATGAGCGAGTAAACAATCTTTTTCCATCTCTCCAAATTTTAGACCTCCCTCCCTTGCTTTTCCTTCTGTCGGCTGTCTTGTTAAGACTGTTGTTGGTCCTCTTGATCTCATGAAATACTTGTCTCTAACCATATGATATAAAGCTTGATAATAGCAAGGTCCAATCAAAATTTTTGATTTTAGTTTTTCTCCACTTTCTCCATTATACATCTCTTCTTCTCCACTAGAATCGAAACCAAATTTATTAAGAATTTTTGTTATTTCTTCCTCTGGTGTTTCATTAAAACTTGTTCCATCAAGTATCTGAGCTGATAATGCTGCTGCCTTTCCATATACAATTTCCAGTAACTGTCCTATTGTCATTCTACTTGGAATACTCAAAGGATTTATTATTACATCAGGGACAATTCCGTCTTTTGTGAAAGGTAAATCTTCTTCTGGGACGATTGCTCCAATAACCCCTTTTTGTCCGTATCTAGAAGCAAACTTATCACCGATTTCCGGAATTCTCATATCTCTTATTGTGGTCTTTACTAGTTTATTTCCGGTCTCTGTTTGTGTTAATATAACTCTATCTATAATCCCCCTCTCACCAGATTTTACCGTTATTGAAGTATCTCTCCTATTTTCTGTTTCTGAAAGGAATTCTTCAACAGGACCATAAAATCTTAGAGGTGAAACCTTTCCTATAATTATTTCTCCTCCTTCAACTTCTGTTTCTGGTGGAGCTAATCCCTCTTCATCTAAACTCTCATATTGTGGCTTTGACTTATAATTTTTTACAGATTCATCTGGTATACTAATTTCATCACTTTCAATACCCCAATACTTTTTTTCTTCTGTCTGATAAGTTCTGAAAAACAAAGACCTAAATAGACCTCTCTCAATAGAGCCTTTGTTGAAAATAATAGCATCTTCCATATTATACCCTTTATAAGGCATTATCGCAAGAACAATATTTTGTCCCTGCGGATGCTCATTCAGAATGTTGGATTTATATATAACCGTATCTATAATAGGGTGCTGAGAGTATATCAAAGAATAAGCTTTTGTATCTGGTCTGAGTAAATAATTAATCGCATAGATTCCTAAAGATTGTGCCATCATTTTTGCTCCATAATTAACCCTATCTGACCTGTTATGGGGGGCAAAAGGAGCCATAGAAGCAGAAATTCCAAGAATGACTGCAGGGTTTAATTCAAGATGTGTGTTTTCCTCACCTAAATCCTTTAAAGTAAGAGCTATATAAGCATTTTCCTCTTCCTCTGCATCAAGGTATTCAATTACACCTTCTTTAACCAAAGAGTTCAAATCAACAGTACCTTTTATAATTCCTTCCAAATTTTTTTCTGTTAGTAATGGTTTTCCCTCTTTTACTGTTATCAAAGGTCTTCTCAATCTAGAATCATCTGTATCTATCCTTATTTCATTTATATCTTCGAGATAGGTTATATTTGCTTCTTTGGGTAATATACCTCTTCTTCTCTGCTCCCTAAAAGAGTTCAATAGGGTTTTAGGTTTATTTGTTTTTCCTACTAGTCTGCCACAAAAAAATACTTCTACCATATTACAACCTATTAAGAACAAAATCAAGCACTTTCTTGTTTTCTTTATCATTTAATCCCTTTGAGATTGTTGACATATTTGCGAGGTGTTTCCTTAAACCAATATGCGCTCCTTCCGGAGTTTCTTGGGCACAGTATTTTCCCCAGTGGGTTCCATGTAATTCTCTTGCCTCAAGATGTTCCTGTGAACTAGAAAGCATTGAAATAACTGCTCTCATATTTGATAATCTTCTGACATAGTTAACTCTATCCAATCTTTGGGCAACACCAGATCTACCACCTACCCACATACCTGTTGCTAGAGCAGAAATAATTCTTTTACTTATATAATTGGACTCAAATAAAGCCTGAACAACAGGGGTCTTTTTCCTCTTAGTAAGCCTCTGATAATTATATCTTATCCTGCTCGATAACCCATTTTTTCCAAGAAGTAGGGACCGAAGTAAAATATCAAGGAAGTAACCCGTAAGTCTAATTCTCTTATTTGCTAAGTGGTCAATATCGTCCCCCCTCTGCATTCCAAGACCAACTTTAATAAGTCTGTTTGCAACATGAGATAAATAATTTGCCTTTACTATTTGATCCTTCTCCTCTATTCCTATATGATGTAGGAGAAAATTATTTAATAGATTCTGAACTCTCTGTTCTGGAGTTTCTTTACCCATTCCTTTTACAAACCTTTCAAGATATTCTAAAGCATCTTCTTTGTTTTTAACTTCTTCAAATTCGTAAATATTAGTTAAAACTTCTTCATCCATTTTCTGGTTGTTAGAAACTGCCAAAACTATTTTTTGGTCTGTTTCCAAACCTAAGGCTCTTAAAACAACTATCATAGGAACATTCCTAAGATTTGAGAAATTCATGTATAAAGTTCTATCCTTTCTTTCGATCATGTGTCTCTGTATATATTGGTTTTTCTCCGAGTTTATTCTCGCCATCTCAATATTCTTCTTTTCTTCCTTTGTTATAACCATCCTGTTGTTTGCAACTTCTTCAACACCAACAATGATTTTTTCTGTTCCATTTATTATAAAGTAACCTCCAGGGTCATAAGGGTCTTCGCCGATTTTTATTAGTTCATCTTTGTTAAGATTTCTATTTGGGTCCAAAACTGACTTCAACATTATTGGTAAATCACAGAGTTTAATTTTTTCTGGTTCTTGATGAACATCCTCCACAACCGGAACAACATATATATATAGAGTACTGGCATAATTTAAACCTCTTATCCTTGTTTCCATAGGAGTAATCTCTCTATCATATCCGTCCGCTTCTTTTAATACTGGGCTACCAAACTCAATTTTCCATAGGAGTAATTTTACGTTTTCATCCAAAGGAATAATTCCAATTTCATCAATAATTTTTTGTGCTCCTTCAAGAACAAACTTGTTATAAGAATCTAAGTTGTAACTCACAACCATGTTGGGTAGATCTCTCTCAACTATTTTTTTGAATCCCTCATACAAATCTCTGTCTTTCATACTACAATTCTATAATAGAAATAGGTTTCTCCTGTAGTTAAAACTTTTCTTTTAATTTCTATTAAGTCTCCTTCTTCTACATTCAGTTGTTTTATTGCCGGATCTTTTTTGCTTATTTTTGGCATCTCTTTTTCTGCTACATTGTATTTTTTTAATATTTCTTCTTTTTCCTCCTCTGAAAGTTTTCTGTGTTCAGGGACAAGAAAATGTTTCCCAACTTCGATTTCTTTTTTATCTGCCATAATGAAAGCTTTTATTGAGGCAACCCTTTAAAAAAGGTTGTTCTATCAAAGATAGAACATCTGTTTTTTCTCTGAAAAAACAAGAACTGCACCCAGGAGATTGGCTAATAAAGGTTAAAAACCCCAGCCAAAGGATTTTTTATGAGCCCGACGCGATTCGAATTTGCGGAAACTGCAAATAGCACTTTTCGTTCCAAAGCATTATTCCCTTTTTTTTTGCCAGAGGCAAAAAGAAGGCTTTTTACCCTATCTTCGCCTCTAGCTTTGATAGTGTTTTTTAAGTGGAAACTGTAAATAAGAAGTTTCACGCGCGACTCCCAGGTTTCTTCTTAGCACCAAAATAAAATCATAGGAGCATTATAATAATACCCTCAAAACTTTTAAGTACACAAACCTTATTAAAGATTTGTTTTTAAAAGCCTGGTGCTCTACCAGACTGAGCTACGGGCCCATAAATTAGAAAAATTAAAATAAAGTTATGCTGAGGTGGCGGAGTGGTTAACGCGCCAGCCTGGAGATTCCTTTTCCGTTGTTTGAAAGTAGAATAAGGAAAGAGTTAGCTGGTCCCCTTTGGGGGTCGCAGGTTCAAATCCTGTCCTCAGCGTCTAAGGTTTGAGAGTTTATATTGTTATAAATATATTCAAGAAGAAATTAAGTTTTGATTGGTATTTTATTAACTAATTTTCCATTTTCACAAACTATTATAGTTTTTACTTCTTCTCCATGTTTGTTTGTGATATAAGTAAAGTTTCCTGTAACACTATCTTTACACCACCTTTCCTCTTCTGATGGTGCCATATATCCCACCAAAGAAGCAAAAGAAATTATTATCAGGGTTATTACCCAATAAAGGACCAATAATTTCATTACTCCTCTAAAACCTTCAACTTTATAAGAATAATAAAC
>JAGXOK010000023.1 GCA_023659935.1 Candidatus Aenigmarchaeota archaeon LH_S6
ACAGCAGGCTGCCTCAAAAGGTTTAACTTTTCTTGCAAATAAAGCCCCTATAATTCCTGCAAGAGTATCTCCTGTTCCCCCTTTTGTCATGTAGGGTGTACCAGTTTTGTTTAAATAACTCTGGTTTCCATCAGAAATTATATCAACATTACCTTTTAACAAAATTATGGTTTCTAATTCTTTTGCAACTCTTTTCACTTGTTTTTGTCTTTGATTTAAATCCTTTGAAACTTTCTCCCCACTCAAAACATAAAATTCCTGTGGATGAGGTGTTAAAACAAAATTATTTTTTAGAACATCTTTTTTCTTTACAATTGCATGTATTCCATCTGCATCTACAACGCAAGGTAATTCTGTTTTCTTCAAAAACATCTGAACAGCTTTGGAAGCTTCTTTTTCCCTACCGAGACCTCCTCCAATAACAACAACTTTCTTGTTTTTTGAAATTTTATAAATCTGTTTTAGATCTCCTCTTCTGAGAAAGTTCCCCTTTAAAGGATGTGTAATTAAATCCGGTGAAAAACTAGCTATAATATCTGCTGCCCTCTCAGGAGCAGCAATTTCAACCAAGTCAATCCCACTTCTCAAAGCAGCCAAAGCATTGAACGCCGGCGAGCCTGAATAAATTTTTGAGCCTCCAATTACAAGTAGGGAGCCAAAATCATATTTATGCACTTCTTTTTCTCTTTTTTTGTAAATCTGATACAAAATTTTGTTTATCTCCATAAATATATTTTATTATATATTATGAAGGTAGCAATAAATGGTTTTGGAAGGATAGGCAGGAATTTTTTCAGAGCTTCATTGAAGGATAAAGAATTTCAGGAAAAATTTGAAGTTGTTGCAATAAATGATTTGACTGATGCAAAAACATTGGCACATCTTTTAAAATATGACTCTATTCATGGGATTTTGGGAAACAAAATTGAAGTAAAAGGAAATAACCTTGTAATTGATGGGAAAGAGATTAGAATAATTGCTGAAAAAGATCCTGCAAATTTGCCATGGAAAGATTTAGGAGTTGATGTTGTTCTTGAATCAACAGGTTTGTTCAGGGATAGGATAAATGCAGGTAAGCACATAATAGCAGGAGCAAAAAGAGTTATTATCTCTGCGCCACCAAAGGGAGACCAGTATATAAAACAGATTGTTCTTGGTGTAAATGAAAATTCTTTTGATAAGAGTAATAGCGAAGATTCAATAATTTCTATGGCAAGTTGTACAACAAACTGTTTGGCCCCAATGGTAAAGGTTTTAAATGACAATTTCGGAATTGACCAGGGTTTTATGACAACAGTACATGCTTACACAAATGGCCAAATGATATTAGACTTGCCTCAAAAAGATTTGAGAAGAGCAAGAGCCTGTGCTTTATCGTTGATTCCTACAACAACAGGAGCAGCAAAGGCTATTGGTGAAGTAATTCCAGAGACGAAAGGTAAAATGGATGGAATTGCAATTAGAGCTCCTGTTGCAGATGGCTCAATAACAGATTTAGTTGTTAATCTAGAGAAAGAAGCAACAGCAGAAGAAGTAAACAAAAAATTTAGAGAAGCATCAGAAAAATTGAAAGGAATACTTGAATACACGGAAGAACCTTTAGTAAGTGTAGATATTGTTGGAAATCCAGCGTCCTGTGTCTTTGATGCTTTATCAACAAAAGTAGTTGGGAAACAAGTAAAAATTCTTGGCTGGTATGACAATGAATGGGGCTACTCTTGCCGGTTAGTTGACTTGATGAAATTCATATAATTTTTTATTAATTTTTACTTTTTATAAATTCTTCACTTCTCAGATAAACTTAAGAATATTCCCTCCAAATATGCCCACACTTGGTGCATTTGTAAAATCTTGTTGGAGGTTCATCCATACCCCTCGTCTGTTGAAGCCACCAAAATGCTTCTTTATTTCCGCAGTTTGGGCATTGACTCTCAGTAGTAGGTAAATTTTCTTTCTTTTGCTCAATAATCTTTATATTATTTTTTCTCTGAACTTTTTCGGTAACTTTAATATATTCGCCTTTATTATATTTTTTACCACAGTTTCTACACACAAATACTACACCGGTTCTTGTTTTTTTTGGAACTAAAATCCCACCGCATTTTTCACAGAACTCCATTTTTATATACCAAAAACTTTAAATATAAGGTATCTTGGATATCCTAAATAAGGGATTCTTGCTTTTACAACACACATAATTTGTTCTTCACTTGCAGGAGGATCTTTGGCATCGTTATTATCTCCTTTAATAGTATAACAAGTACCATTTTCAATTTTTATTTTCCAGGGATTGTCTTCTCTGCAGTAACTATCATTTGTTCCAATTACTCTGTGAATTATTGGATATTTTTTTATTCCTGAGTAAATCACAACATCATTTATTTCTGGTTTCCCTTCCATACAAACAATTAAGTCTCCAGGTTTCATATTTGGAAGCATTGACTCAGAAACAACAACATCTATTGGGTGTGAAGTTCCAAGAGCAACACCCAAAAGTTGATAAAGAACAAATACTGCAATCACCGTAAGAATAACATCCCAATACTCAAATTTTTTCAGAGTTTTTATAGCATCCATTTTATAAATAGGTATATAAAAAACTTTAAATAAATCTAAATGAGCCCGACGCGATTTGAATTCGCGGAAACTGCAAACAGAACTCACCTTCCGATGGTGCCCTTATTTGCTTCATAAAAAAAGGGAAGGTTAATAGGAAGAGGTTTGGTAGGTTCTATTTTGAGAGTAAAACTGAAAAGCTCCACGCGCGACCTACTGGTTAAGAGCCAGTTGCTCTACCAGACTGAGCTACGGGCCCATAGAATTATTAAGATTTTAGTTAAATTATGCCTTGGTAGTCTAGTGGTTTAGGATACTGGCCTGTCAAGCCAGCGACCCGGGTGAGTTTTTTTCTTTACAAAAAACAACTGGGCATTCAAATCCCGGCCAAGGCGTATTTTAATACTCTTTGAAACTTAAAATTTAAATTAATTAAATAAATGAAAAGAGGAAAGATTTTACCTTTAAAGAGAAGAAGAGAAGCTAAAACAGATTATAAGTTAAGGTTAACTCTTCTAAAATCAGGAAAACCAAGAGTTGTTGTGAGAACCACAAATAATTATATAAATTTACAACTTGTAGAATTTAATGGGTCAGATAAAACAAAAGTCTCATATAACTCAAAGAAATTGTCAGATTTTGGCTGGAATGGCTCAAAAAAGAATTTATCTGCAGCTTATTTATCAGGTTTGGTTTTTGGCTTGATCTGTAAAAAGAATAAAATAAAAGAAGGAATTTTTGATATAGGTACAAAAAGAGTAACAAAGGGAAACAAAATTTTTTCTGTGTTAAAAGGTTGCTTGGAGGGGGGCATTAAAATACCCCAATCTAAAGATAATTTTCCATCTGAAGATAGAATATCAGGGAAACACCTCTCTGAAGAAAAAGCAAAAAAAGTTGGTGAAGTAAAACAAAAAATTTTAGATAAGTATGCAAAAGAATAAAGAAGAGGGGGAGAGTAAAATTGTGAGAGGGGAAAGTTCAGAAACTAAAAAGAAATCAAAAGAAAAGAAAAAAGAGCAAGAGTTGGAAACTTCTGAAAATCAAGAAGAAGAGAAAATAGAAGAGAGAGTAGGGGAAAACCAAGAAAAAGTTGAAGAGGCTAAAATTGAAGAAAAAAAAGAATTTAAAAAGATAGAGAAACAGAAAAAAATTTCAGAGGAAGAGAGTTGGGTTCCAAAAACAAAACTTGGGAATCTTGTTGTTGAAAAAAAACTTACTTTGGAAGATATTTTTAAGTTTGGTTATAAAATAAAAGAATCGGAAATTGTTGATTCCTTTATTCCGGATTTGGAGGAGGAAGTTATTTATATCGGGGGAAGTCCTGGAAAGGGTGGTGGAATTCAGAGAAGAGCCGCTCGTAGAACGGTAAGAATTCACAAATCCGGGAGAAGGATAAATTTATCTGCAATGGCTGTTGTCGGTAACAAAAATGGTTATCTTGGAATCGGCTTTGGCAGAGCACTAACTAATAAAGAGGCTATAAAAAAAGCCATGAGAAATGCAAGAATAAATTTATTTCCTGTGAGAAGAGGTTGTGGATCAGCAGAATGTAAGTGTGGTGAAGAACATTCTATTCCTTTTGTTACTGTTGGAAAAACCGGCTCTGTTCTAATAAAATTAATGCCTACACCTAAGGGAGTAGGTTTATGTGCCCCTAATGAAATAAAAAAAATATTTAGACTTGCAGGAATAAGAGATATCAGAATAAGATCAAGAGGGCAAACTGGGACAAGATTAAATTTTGTTTATGCTGTTGAAAATGCTTTGAAAAATTTAAACAAAATGAAATTATAAAAATCAATTGTTTAACTTAAAATAGCCAAGAAGTCTACTTCCAAAATCTTAGCCGATAATATAGTTTTTGGTGGTAGCTCAATTGGCTTATTAAAAGTTTTTTGTAAATATATATATGGCGACAGTAAAGAAGACTTACAAATGTGGAATATTCAAACCAACTAAATACAAAGAGGGATTATTAGAAAAAGAATACAACAAAGTTCAAGAATATACTCAACTACAGGATTATGAATTTTTAGAGATAACTCAAAATATTAAGAAACAAATCTATTCAGCAACTATTCAGGCAATAGGTAAATATTCCAAACCAATCTACAATAAAGATTATCCTATGTTTTTGAGAAATGATACTTTCAAATTTGAAGTATCTAAAACAAAACATTTTGATTACTGGTTTAGGTGTCCTGTTAAAGGTAAAAGAGGAGGTATCTGGTTACCAGTTAAAACTTATAATATTGACTTGACAAATTGTAAACTCAAGGATTCAAAAATAGTCAAGAAAAAATCAAAGAAAAACAGAATTTACTATGAATTACAACTAACAGTTGAAAAAGAATTTCAACCAATTAATACTTCTAATGTTTTAGCCATAGATTTAGGTGAGAGAAATATGGCAGTGACCGTGTCTACTGCTAACAATATACCTAAATTTTGGGGTAAAGATATTAGAGGAATAAGACGAAAATACAACTATATAAGAAAGCATTTAGGAGAAAAGAAATTGCTAAAAAAGATAAGAGATATTGGGGGTAAAGAAAAGAAAATTGTAAAGCAGAGACTTGAGGAAATCGCCTCAGAAATTGTCTCTCTTGCTGTCGCCAGTAATTGTGCGATTTGTGTCGGCGACCTTAAAGGAATAAGAAACTCTGCTAAAGGTAAAGGTAGAAGATTCAACAGAGTAGTAAGCAATATGCCTTACTATGAATTAACTCAAATGCTCGAATATAAGGCACATTGGGAAGGAATTTCAGTAATGAAAATACCAGAAGGTTATACTTCAAAGACTTGCTCAAGGTGTGGCTCTCTAAATACTTCAAGACCATCACAGGCAAGATTCAAGTGCAAGGATTGTGGATTGGATTTCTTTTCTGCTGATGCTAATGGTTGTAGAAATATCTTAAAGAGGTCTTTTTCGTATATCGGGAATGACGGGGTTTTTGTGGACAAGCCCAAAACTAACCAAGAGTTAGAAGCCACTTCTAAAATATGAAATATTTTAGTGGTGGTAGTTCACAGATAATTTTACTGCAAAATTATATTTGTAGTATATCTCCAAATATATATTCCATCATTGAACTCTTTATATAATTTTAAATATTATTGGAAAGTTTAAATAGAGGACAACTAGTATGTACAAAAAATTAGCTAATAAATTTACTAAATAAATATTAAGGTTATTTAATTTATGCAAGTCTTTATTGGAACTAGTGGATGGTTCTATAACTGGAACAAAGATAAAACTCTTGACTGGTTTGTTAGTAATTCTGATTTAAATTCTGTTGAACTAAATGCAAGTTTTTACAGATTCCCTTTTCCGAATGTTGTAAAAGGCTGGGCAAGGAAAGGAATAAACCTTAGATGGAGTATAAAAGTTAATCGTTTAATCACCCATCAACATAAATTTAATGAAAGAGCATTTGAACTCTGGAAAAGATTTAAGGAAACCTTCAAACCCCTAGATAAATTGATTGATTTTTATCTTTTTCAGGCTCCACCAAATTTTAAAGTTACAGAAAGAATTTTGGAATTTGCAAATAAGACAAAATTAAGCAATAGATTTGCTTTTGAAATCAGAAACAAGTCTTGGCTTGAGAGCGAAGAACTCTGCAGAAAACTACAAGAAAAAGTTGTTTTAGTCTCAATTGATTCTCCTGATTTCCAAAATAAAATTTTCCCTGGGAAAACAATTTATCTGAGAATGCATGGAAGGACAAACTGGTACCAGCATAATTATTCTGAACAAGAATTGAAAGAAATTGTGGATAAAATAACCAAACTAAAACCTGAAAAAGTCTATGTGTTTTTTAACAATAATCACAATATGCTGGAAAATGCAAGGCTGATGTTTAGACTATTTAAATAGTTACTTATTGTTTTTTATATAATCTCTTAATTCTCTGCAAACTATCTGCTTCCTCGATACCTTTATCTTCCCTCCTTCTAATTAATTTTGGAAATCTCAGGGCAAATCCAGATTTATAATTTGGGGATTTCTGAATTTCCTGATACCCTGTTTCCACAACAATTTTTGGTTTAATGTAAACTGTGTTCTCCTCTTTTCTGATAATCAGAGGTTTTAATCTTTCTGTCATTTCTCTGAATATTTCATCTGTCATTCCAGTTCCCATTTTTCCTATTTCTAAGAGTTCCCCAGTTTCTTCATCTCTGATTGATAGGATAAATGACGCGAGCCAGTTTGCTCTTCTTCCCTGCCCCCATTCTGCTCCTGTAATTACTAAATCCAAAGTTTCTTCTTCAGGTTTAACTTTATACATATAACCAACTCTCTTTCCCGGCTGGTAAGGAGCCAAAAGATTTTTTACCATCACTCCTTCCTCTCCTGATTTCAAAGCCTTGTTGTAAAATTTTTCAACTTCTTTCAAATTTTTTGTTCTTATCTGTTCTGCCAACTGGAATTTTCCTTCAACTTCTTTCATAATTTTTTCCAGTTTTTTTCTCCTAATACTAAAACTTTCATTTAAAAGTTGTTCTTTATCCACAAGAAGGCAGTCAAAAAAATTTATCTGTATTGGAATCTCTTTTGCAATCTTTTCAATATTATATTTCCTGTGTATTCTCTTTGAAAGTTCCTGAAAGGGAATTGGTTTACCATTTTTTATCCCGAGAGTTTCACCCTCTAAAATAGCTTTTTCAGAGAGGATATTTTTTCTACAAAGTTCAACCAAATCAGGAAACTGTTTTGTAACATTTTCAAGTCTTCTTGTAAATAACCAAATCTTGTCTTTATCTTTCTGAACCAGAGTCCTCATTCCATCATATTTTATTTCAATTGCTGGCTCTTTTGCATCCTCTAAAGCTTCTTCTAAATTTAAACTCTTTTCTGCAAGCATTGCTTTTATTGGATTTCCTATTTCAAGTTTAACATTTTTTAATCCAATTTCTCCTTTTTCCTTTGCAATTCTAGCGACTTCTCCAAAATCTGTTTTCAGGTTGTAAGCATATTCTACTTCTTCTTTACTCACATCAAAGGCTGATGCAATAGCATCCCTTAAAATCCCTTCCGCGACACCGAGTCTTAATTCCTCAATGATTGTTCTCGTTATATATTTTGTCTCCTTTGGCTCAGCAGAACTCTATTATTTCTCAAACCTGTTAATTTTTTTCTGATTTCTCTGATTTCTTCTTTCTTGAATCTCTTGGAAAATTCGAGAACTACCAAATAAGAAGCTGTTATTTTTTCATTTTTCGTTTTTTCAAGAAATTCCCTGTCTGAATAACTCAAAGTTGAAACAGAAACTGATTTCCGTTTGTTTATTTCCTGCTTTATTTTTTTCAATCCAAGTTTTCTTTTTTTTGGGTTTCTAAGCATTATGACAAATGGCCTATAGCAAGTTGTTTTTACATTCTGCTCAAGCCTGCCAATGGAATAAAATACTGGCTCACTTGCCAGACTTTTTTTAGTTAGGATGTTTTCAATAATTTTCTGGACTTTTCCTTTTGTTGTGTTCTTTTTGTAGCCTCCTTTGATATAGAGGGGGGAAATCTGCAAATCTATTTCGTTTTTTTCAATGTCAATAATAGCCATTATATCAGGATTTTTAAAATCCCTCATCTTCTTTGTCTGCTTTCTCAAATTATATCCAATATCCCTGTTAAAATTAGATTTTATTGCCTCGCAAAAATCAACACCATTTTCCTCCCAAAATTCTTCTTCTCTGGAAATTAATTCTTCTGGGATTTTTGAGCCAATCAGGAAACTTCTGTATTCACAATTTTTTAGTTTCTTTTTTACCTTATCTACATAAAAATCAATTTTATTAAATATGTTGTTACAGAGATAACAGGTTTCAATTTTTTTAAATTTAATTTCTTCTCTTTTAAAAATAGAATTCAGCAGACAATAAGTTC
>JAGXOK010000024.1 GCA_023659935.1 Candidatus Aenigmarchaeota archaeon LH_S6
GACACCAACATTTCACTTATCATCTTGAAAATGTTCAATTTTGATTTTCTATTTTCTTTCCAGATAACAGGAATTTCCTTTATTTTTAATCCTTCTCTATAACCTCTAATCAAAACTTCACTATCCCAAAACCATTTTTTGTTTTTTACTTCTTTTAAAATTGGAAGTATCTTTGTTCTATTAAAACCTTTAAATCCACATTGATAATCTTTTATAGGAACTCCAAAAAGAAGATTTATTAGTAGAGAATAGCTAAAAGAAAGAAAGCCTCTAACTTTTTTTTTATCTACAACACTTTCTTTCATTAATCTTGATCCAATAACAATATCATAGCCTTCTTCAAGGTAGAACAATAATCTTGATAAACAAGATAACTCTGTTGAGAGGTCTGCATCCATAAAAATACAGAAAGAACTTTTTGATTTTTTTATTGCTTCTCCAATATCACTACCTTTCCCTATATGTTCATAGTTTTTAATTAGTTTTATATTTGAAAATCTTTTTTGTAATTTTTTAACTTTATCTATTGTTCTATCACTACTACAACCATCATTAATTATTATCCCAACATCTTTCAAATATTTTTGTATAAACTTCTCCAAATTAATAATTGTTTTCTTAATAATTTCTTCTTCATTGAAGGTAGGGATAATTATTGTAAATCTCATTAATTATTATGAACCATAAATTTTTCATTCCAAGTTATAGAACAAGATATAACAAAATAGTAAAATATTTAGCAGATATTTCAGAAAAGAGAAAAATAGATAAATTACTAAACTTAGGTAGTGGAGAGGGAGACTATGATGAAATCCTGAGTAGTTTTTGTAATTATCTATATTGTTGTGATATTAACAAAACAGACATAGAATTTTGTAAATCCAAAAATAAATTAAGCAAAATCTTTTATTCCATACAAGATGCAGAATGTTTAAAATATACTAATCTTTTTTTTGATGTTATCATTTGTTCGGAGGTTCTTGAGCATGTGAGTTCTCAAACTAAGGTAATGGAAAATATTAAAAAAGTTCTGAAAAAGAAAGGATTAGCGATAATTACCTTTCCAAATATAAATTTTCCTTTTACTTATGACCCCATCAATAAATTATTGTCAAAGTTTAATAAACATTTACCAATTGGTGCCTATGCTTTTGGGCATGAAAAACTGATTAAAACAAAAGATTTTGAGAATCTCTGCGAGAAGTTAAATCTTAAAATTTTAAGAAAGGAATATATTTCTCACAATTTAATTGGTATTTTAGAAGTATATTGGACGGGAATTTTGCAAAAAATAATGAAGTTTAATTCTGAAAATAAAAACTACAATGAATCTTTTGGCTTGAGAATGAACAATAAAAAACCTCCAGAACAAATTCTTAAATTAATTGATTTTCTTATAAAGAAAGACGAGAAACTGTTCAGAGGTAACTCTTCTATAGGAATTTTATATTTACTTAAGAAGTTATAAAAATTTAAAATATTCACAAATTTTTCCCAAACCTAAAGATTTACAAGGGTTCGTCTCTGTAGAATAATTATAAATATTGAAAGTTGAGGAATTTAATCTCTCTAAATAGGCTCTATCAACTTTGTAGATATCTTTACATCTGCTTGTATTTCCCAGGATAATATAACTTCCAGTTTTTTTAATTACTGGAAATTCTTCTAGAAAACTCATGTTTGTTGAACAATCTGGTTCCCAGCCATAATAAATCACAACTCTATAACCTTCATTAATATAATCATTTACTTCTTCTTTCCTTGGAAAAGGCTCGGAGGTATAACCAATGTAATTTAAGGGGACCCATTGATTGGAAGCAACCATACAATTCCTTGAGATATTTATCTCATAAAATTGTGTAGATATAAAAGAAGTATTTAGAGAAAAAATTACTGAAATTGTTATTATGGAAATTGTTAAAAGTAAAAAGATTAACTTTGCATTTTTTATTTTCTCTATACCAAAATAAGAAAAATAAGCAAGAGGCAAAATCAAATTAAATAAATATCTTGGAACTTTAAAGGGTGTGAACAAATAGGAAACTATAGTTATTATAAAAATAAGCAAAATTGCAATATTTTTTCTGTCAAATTTAACTTTTGTTAACCCAAAAATAAAAAAAGGAATCAAGAAATTCCCAACCAACAGGAAATGGAAAATTGAGGGTTGTTGAAACAAATAATCTCTATATTTAATATTCAATGCCTGTGAGTTACCAATACTTGTTAGACAATGGCCTGTATTAAGATAATTAAATAAGAACCAAGGAGCAAGTGTTAGAACTATAATAAGGAAAAATAACAAGATAGGAACAATATTTTTTCTAATATTTTTGTATAAAAATATCAATAACATGTAAGGTAAACAAGCATATCTAGACAAACAAGCAAGAGCAAAACTAAATCCTGATTTTAATTCTTGATTTGAAAATAAATAAGAGAGAAAAAACAGCAAAAAGGATAAGGAAAGTAATTCTGTTCCATCAATTAACCCGCTTAAAAGTAAGAAAGGGTTTAGAATCAGGATATAAAATAAAGTCTTATCTAATTTAAAAATTTGCGTAAATTTTATTATAGAGATTAGAAAAATAGATGATATAAAGATGATTGCAAGAACTTCGCCTACAAAATATGGAAAAACACCGAAGGTAAAAATGCCAATTAGGACGGGTAATAAAGGGGCTCTAAGCCACTCAAAATAATTTCCACTACCAAATAAATATTTAGCATTTAGCGAATACGATGCAAAATCCCAGGAAAATATAGAGTAGTGTTGATATATAAAAAAAAGTGTTGAAAAAATAAAAAGTAAAAAGACTAGTTTGTTTTCTTTAAAGAAATTTATTATTTTGTTCATCCCTTTTATCATTTTTGAAAAATAATTTTTTCCATTTCATCAAGTTTTAGAAACTTATTATATGTTTTTCCATTAATAACTAAAGAGGGAGTGGAAGTAATATTATATTTTTTATTTATAACTTCCAATACAGGATTATCTATTTTATAATCAAGAGCATAGATAGTTGTTAAATTGTATTTTCCGGATAGGGCGTCTAGAACATGACCTTGAGCAATACACTCATCACAAGGATGGGAATAAAAATATAAGATTAAAGGTATTGAAATATTACACTGTTCTTTTACTTTTTCAAAGAAAACATATTCTTTAATCTGATAAATCTGATACCTCTCTTTTTCAATTAAAAGTTCTGGATTTTTTGGCCCAAGTTTTTCTTCTAAATCAGAAACCTTTTGACCTAATTCTACCCTTTTTTTCTGGATTTTTTGTAAATCCACTTTACAAATATCCTGCTTTGATAAAACAGAATATGCAAGTCCATATCCCACTAAATCAGATAAAATATTCTCCTGGGATTGTTTTAGTTCAGATAAATTATAGGAGGAGATTGCCTGTCCAAGAAATATACCTAATAGAAAAATTAGAGAACTTATACCAATTGCTGAAACAAATCTAAAGTTTACCATTTTATATCTTTCTTTAAAATTTTATAAAAGGTGGCAATCCAGAAATAAAAATAAATATAACCTGAGACAATTATATAAATTAAATATTGTAATATGATCTTGGGTTTTGTTTTTTTAAATAAAGAATACTTTTTTGCATAGATAACGAAAGTTAGTCCTATTGTTAGAGTTATAATAGAATAGAAGAATAATTCAGATTGTAGGAAACCTAGAGAAAAGTGAAAGTTTAGCAGATTGACCAAAAAAGGCTCTATCCCGGTAATTGATAGAATAAAAATATCATTAACTAAAGAAAAAATAAAATTTATAATAAGATATGAAAAAAGAATTAAAATAGATATTTGTCCTATAATAACGGTAGGCAACACAAGATATCCAAGTTCTTTGTATTTTGCTGATAGGAGAAAAGAATACTTTCTGAAATTTTTGAGAAAACCAAAGTTCCATCTTACTCTTTGCTTTTGCAATTCTTTAAATTTCTTTGGGGCTATTGTATAAGTTTTTGCATCAATAGCACATTTAATATCATATTTTTTACTTAAAATTCGCAATGCAATTTCTAAGTCTTCTGTAACATTATTATGATCAAATTTCCCAATTTCCCTAAAAATATCTGCTCTATAGAGGGAGAGAACACCGGGTGTTACAAATAATCCATTAACAAAAGAAAAAAGTTTTTTGAAGAATAAAGAGAGTATATATTCAATATCCTGAAATTTCTCCAACAGTGAGTCAGTATTTTTGGTTCTCAACCCAGAATGAACAGCAGCAACTTTTTTATCACCAAAATATCCAATCATTTTTTTTAAAGAGTCTTTTTCTACAGTAGAATCAACATCTAGAATACTTACTAGTTCTCCACTACATTTATCAATACCATAATTAACAGTATTTGCCTTTCCAGAATGTTTTTTTTTGTGAACCTTAAAATTAAATTTTTTGGCTTCTTCAAAAGATTTATCTTTAGACCCATCATCTACAACTATTATTTCTAACTTTTCTTTTGGATAATTCAAATTATCTAGGGAACTTAAACAATCTTTTACATATTTAACTCCATTGTATATAGGAACAATAATGCTAACCTTTGGTAACTTTTTTACTTTTGGATTCCTAAAATTTTTTTTATTCTCGACAAATATAAAAAGAAGATATATACCAACAAATAAAGTAAAATAGATAATACAATAAACTAATATCTTACCTATATAGGTAATATCCGGTAACATAAATACAAGTACTTTAAAAAATTAGAATTCATTTTAATCGAGCCTTTTTGATGAGATAAATTACAAAAGGCTCGAGCCAAAACCCCAAATAACTTCTTTTTTTAGCTTAAGGGTTTTTATCAGACTTAAACAATAAAAGCCTTATTATTACCTAACTTCATTTCCCACCTAAGCCGAGCCTTTTTGATGAAATTGACCCTTTTATTGATTAATCTAGGTGAAAAGCGTCGACGGAAAAGTAGGAAAAATTCTATTCATTTCTCTTTGGAAAACGGCACCTATTTTGCTATGCAAAATCAGAAAGGCTCGAGCCAAAAAACCTGGACTAAAAAAGAAAAGGCTTCTTATTACTTAACTTCGTTTTTCCGCTTAAGCGCTTTTAGCCAATTTAACTAATAAAAGGATTAATTATGAGAACCCCAGGTTTTGCAGGAACCTTTTATCCAAATAAGAAAGAAGAACTTTTAGCACAATTGAATCCATTGTTTCAGGAAAAAACAGATTTTTTTGATGATGCCTTAGGGATAATTGTTCCTCATGCAGGTTATACTTATTCTGGAAAAGTTGCTGCAAAAACCTATAAAGCAATTTCAAAGATAAAAAAGAGAAAATTTGTTGTTTTAGGTGTTGATCATTATGGGACCAATGTTATTTCAACTTCAAAACAGAGTTGGAGAACCCCTATGGGAGATGCAAAAATAGATTCAGGATTTACTGATAAAATAACAAGGGAGAAGGCTATTACTCAGAATGAAATAGCAACCGAAAGAGAACATTCAATAGAAGTCCAATTACCTTTTCTTCAATATGTTTTTAAAGATTTTGAGTTTGTTCCAGTACAATTGCCTTACATCTCGTACAAAGAAATTCTCAGACTTCGGGATATTTTGATAAGTAAAGATTATTTTTTCATAGCCTCCTCAGATTTTACTCACTATGGAATTCCTTTTGGGTTTGCACCTTCAGAGAGTTTTCATAATCCCCCGGATTATGTCAAAAAACTAGATGAAAAAATTATAGAAGCTATACAGGATTTTGATGGAAAAAAATTCTATGATTTTGTTATCCAAAGAAATCTAACTGTTTGCGGTTTTATACCAATCACTTTATTACTTGAAATTACTAAAAAATTAGGAGCAAAAAAGATAGAAAAAATATCTTATGACTCTTCCTTCTCTTTATCTCAGGACTCTTCTACTATTGTTGGCTACTCTGGGCTGATTGTTCGTTAGTTATTTTAGTGCCTTTTCCCACACTTGATTGAACATAGGCTCCATCAAATCTTTTGCAACATGTGAACTGTTTGCCCAGAAAGCTGTTTCCTGTGAAGGCTCAACCTCTTTATCACTTATCAAACCCAAAATTATATGCTTCCCATCAAATATATGAAGTTTTCCAACTGGAGAATCTATTCCACTTATGTTTCTTATCTTTATATAAGGAGAAAGTTCTTGAGCAAGTTGTTCATTTTTATTTGTTATAGGTGCAGCAACTTTTATACTCACGTTTTTCTTTTTTAACTTATCCAAATATTTCAAGTGGTAACTTAAATCCTCAACTCCTTTTTCTGAAGTCAAAATATTTACATATTTATCTGTCTTTGAAAGTAGAGCTCTTGTTTGCTGTTTTATTTTGTCATTTGATTTTATGATTGCACTGAACTTTTCTGGTGAAACAAGTTTTAAATCCTTTTTGAAAATTGAATTTAACTCTTTCATTATATCACTTTTCTTCAATTCTTCCAATCTTTTAATAGTTCTTTCTGTTTCGTTTTTAACACTTGATTTCAGATTCTCAAATGCATCTACAGGTTCAACAGCAACATATTTGAAAGGACTTCCATGCTGAACAACCACAAAACCTTTTTGTTCAAGGGATTCAAGAACATCATAAGCCCTTGCTCTTGGAACTCTTGATAATTCTGAAAGGTCACTGGCAGTTGCAACTTTCTTTATCAGCAAAGCTGCGTATAAATTTCTCTCATAGAGATTTAAACCAATTCCTCTCAATCCTTCAAGAACCTTTCTTTGAACTTGTGCTATGACCATACTATAATTTAGTATTTAAAACTTTAAATACTTTAATATGACAATTTTATTGTAAAAAATACTGTTCAAGATAAGTATAATTGCCAAAAACACCTTAATTTTTTAACAAAACTTTATAAATGGAGCTTAAAAAATTATTGTTAAATTGGCAGGTTTTGTTATTAATTTTTTGTATAATAGGTGCTATAATTGCTATAAATCCAAAACCAAATTTGGCAGGAGTTGTTGTGACATCTGTTGGAGAGGGGGTATTTTATGGAAAAATAGACCTGGGTACAACAATCTACTCTGCAAATATTATAGGCCAAGAAGAGAAAGAAATAAATGGTTTAGAGGATTTACTTCAGTTTCAGGGTTCCAAAGGCTATCTAAATCTTAATACAGATAAAGGGAACAAAAATATTAGATTAGAGGGAGATGAAATATTTAATATTTCCGTTGAAAAACTCAAAAATCACAACCTAAATTTTGGTTTGGATATCCAAGGAGGTATCAGAGCTTTACTTGAGCCAACAAACATCAGTTCAACAAAATTAACAAATGAGACAAATACTTCAATTTCTGAAATTATTTCAATTTTGGAGACAAGGATAAATGTATATGGATTGAGGCAGGCAGAATTTAGAAAATTAAAGATTGGGGATAAAGAATTGATAATGGTTCAAATTGCTGGTGGAACAAAAAAAGAGATAGAAGAGTTGTTATCAAGAGAAGGAAGATTTGAGGCAAAAATTCCAATAACTCTAAGAAACGGTTCCTATTTTGAATTAGGAAAATATATTGAAGGTAAAAATGAAAATCTTTTGGTTGAAGTTTTAAGTAATAATTCTATAAAAATAAATGGTAAGGAGTACAAAATTAATGAAACATTTAATTTAAAAGGAATTAATT
>JAGXOK010000025.1 GCA_023659935.1 Candidatus Aenigmarchaeota archaeon LH_S6
AACAATATGGAAAAAACTAAATTAATCATAGATGGAAAAAGAGAAGATAATAGAAAAACAGAGGAGTTGAGGAAACTAAGAGCTGAACTAAATATAAGTAAGAGTACAAAAGGTTCTGCAATGTTTAGCGTTGGAAACACAATTGCAGTGGCAACTGTCTATGGGCCAATGGAAGTTTTCCCAAGATTTCTTGAAGATAATAACAAGGCAGTGCTTGAAGTTAAGTATCATATGTTACCTTTTTCAACAGATGAAAGAAACAGGCCAGGTTTCTCAAGGAGAAGTACAGAAATATCATCTGTAATAAAGAGGGTTCTTGAAAATGTAATTCTTTTAGAAGATTTCCCAAAAACAAAAATAACCGTTAATATTGATATTTTGTCTGCTGACGCAAGTACAAGATGCGCTGCAATAAATGCCGCATCTCTTGCTTTATCCTTGGCTGGAATTCCAATGAAAGACCTTGTTGCAAGTTGTTCTGCAGGAAAAATAGAAAATGCTTTAGTTTTGGATGTTGCAGGAAAAGAAGATACAGAAGGGGAAATTGATTTACCAATTGCTTACTTACCTTTGACAGACGAAATTCTTCTCTTACAGATGGATGGAATTTTGAAAAAGGAGGAATTTGGAAAGTTAATGGAATTGGCAAAAAAAGGGTGCAGACAAATCTGTGAATTCCAGAAAAAAACCCTGCTTGATTTTAAGAGTAATTTGGAAAATGAATAAGGGAGGGAAATATAAAAATTTTTGAAGCCTAATTGAAGAAAGATTTTAGTATTTGTTATATTTTTTTCTTTTCACCGATAGATTAGGAGACAATAATTTCTACAACAAATTCAAACTACTAAATAAAAAACTTAAATAATAATTATGTTACCAAATATAGATCCAAAGCAGATGGAAAAAATTGCGAAGAAGATGGGTATGCAGATGGAGAGTGTACCTGCTACAGAAGTTATTATTAAAACTGAAGAAAAAGATATTGTGATAAAAAATCCGCAAGTTTCAAAAATAAAGATGAAGGGACAGGAGACTTTTCAGATTTCAGGTGATATTCTTGAAAAGAAAGGTGTTAAAGAGGAGGATATTGAATTAATAGTTCAGAAAACAGGAGTTCCAAAAGAAAAAGCAGAGGAACTTTTAAAAGAAACAGGGGATATTGCTTTAGCAATCAAGAAAGCTCAAAAATGATACTGCTAATTCTCGGACCTCCTGGTTCGGGGAAAGGGTCTCAAATAGAAAAAATTGCCAAGAAATTTAATTTAAAGCTTATTCCCTCGCCAGGAGATTTATTCAGGAAAATTGGAAATAGTGAAGTAAGAAAATATATTGCGAGTGGTAGACTGGTTCCAGATGAATTAGTTGCAAAACTTATCTTTGAAGAAATTGGAGATACAGAAAATTTCATTTTGGAAGGTTATCCAAGAAATATAAGTCAGGCAGAAACTCTTAAGAATTTTTTAAAAAAAAGAAACAAAAAACTTGATAAAGTAATTTATATTAAGGTCAGTGAAGAAGAAATTATAAATAGGATTACAAATAGGAGAATATGTTCTAGATGTGGAAGAAATTATAATCTGATAACAAATCCCCCTAAAGAAGAAGGAAAATGTGAGTGTGGCGGAGAGTTAATACAGAGGGAAGATGATAAGGAAGAAGTTATTAGAGTAAGATTTAATATTTTCAGGAAACAGACAGAGGTGTTGTTAGACTATTATAAACAAAAATTAATTGTCATTGATGGGGAACAGCCAATACAAAAAGTTTTTGAAGATATCTGTAAGGAATTAGTCAAATAAGTAATTATAAGTATATTTTATTAATAAATTATGTCTAATAAGGAAGGAATTGATTTGGAGAAAATAGATAAGGAACTTATAGAGTATGGTTTTGATTTAGATGATAATTATAAAAGAAAAATTGCAGAATCGATTTATAATGGGGTTTCTACTAAAGAAATAAAAAAAGGATTAATTGAAGATGTGGCAAAAGAAGTTTGGATAGATTTAAATGAGGAATATAAATTCTACTCCAGTGTAGTTGCACATATTAATATAGAAAAATTTATAGAAAATCGAGAGAAAGAATATAAGGTAAAAGGCCAGGCTTATAAAGATGTTGTAGACTTCCTAGAAGATAGGAAAGAAAGATTATATTTATAAACCTTGACACTCTCCACGACTAAAGTCAGGAGATTCTGAGATCGCACTCTGAACCACAAAGCCTGCTGACTTCTTTATGTCCTCTGCCTCAGTTATAGGGCGTGCCAAAACAACCCCTAGTTTAGACATATAGCCTAAACCTCGTTGGTCTTTTCATTGTATAAGCACCTTACCTCTTATTTGGTTGTTGCCAACGGTTTTAACAGGTGTAGTGTTTTGAAGTTTTAACCTTTCTCCAGCACAGCTATAGAGAAAGAACTCCATAAATATATACAGAAAACTTTAAATACCCTCCTTTTCAACCCAATTCATCTACACGACTAAAAGTCGGTAGCTTTCTTGGGACTTTATCTGTAAGAGATTTTAGTATCCTTTTTATTAAGAGTTTTCATTTTCTGAACTCTTATCAGTTTTCCACAATTTTCGCATTTAATTGAAAAAGGTCTTTTCCAAGTTTTTTTGGTATAACCATAATGCCCACATTTCGGACAGATATATTCCACCCAAGCATCACTTTCACCCTTTAAAACTAGAACCCTTATTTTACCATTATTCTCCAAATTTCTATTAGTATGCATAGTACAATCACTTGGCCTAATATTATTTTTTTCAATAAATTCCTGAATTTTTTTGAATTCCATAAGCTTTTATCAACCAAATTTTAAAAGTAAAGTTGCCTTTAGTAACCAATTTCCTTGTTTGGGGTGCAGACCTTTTAACCAAATTATCCAATAAAGGGTTGCATGGACCAGACAAGATTTTCAGAGAGACTTTTATTTACTTTTTTGTCGCTTTACTAAAAACTTCAAGTAAGAAAAGCCTCTATTTTGAACTTGTGATCTCCACGTTATCAGCGTGGCGCTTTAACCAGACTAAGCTACTGGTCCATAACTAATAAAATAAGATATTTTATATGAATTATCTTCTTTGATACATCAACCTTTAGTAAATCTACAGAAAAATTGCTCAGAAACAAAGGGTTTTTATTTTTTCCTATTTTTCTTATATTTTCAGCTTATTATTGTCTAAATTCCAAGAAAATTTTGCAAATGTAGGTTACATCTAAAATTTCCTTTATATTGGAAAGAATACTAAAAAATAAAGTCTATAGTAGCAATAAACTATATAGAATTTTCAAAAACCAATTTTTTCTTAAATTTTTTTGCTCAACCTTTTTAACTAATAAAAGCCTTTTGGAGCGAAGCTTTTGAAGTTTCTATGGACGAGAGGGGATTTCCAAAACCTTTTGATAACCAACATCCTTGCGAGTTGGCCCTTGCTAACCAATTTCATATTTGGGGTGCAGACCTTTTCATTTACTGCACCGAAAAGGGTTGCTTTTTAAAGGCTGATTTTGAACCCCTGGCCTCCGCCATGCCAAGGCGGCATTCTACCAATTGTTCCAAGACCTTTTTTTGCAAGCTTCTTTTAGCCAATTTAACCACAGGTTTTGACTTCTACCTTTTTAACCGATGCACCCAATAAAAGACTTAACTGAACTACTCGCCCATAACTTAACATTTATATTAGAACTTAGTATTTTTTATGATATTTTAAAAATTTAACAAATTGCCTATACATACCAGTTCCATTTTGTAAATATATAACCCCCTTTTGCAATATTTACATATTCACTCACTTTTTCTATATTATTGGTTGCCTCTGTTATATCTTCTGGTTTCAACCCACTTTCCAAACAATATCATTAAATTTATCAAAGGAAGTAGTTGTAAAAACACCGCCTTTCCAATCATAAGCATTTAGTAAGCTAACTATGTAATTTCTTATAACAGGCTTTTCACCTTTTTTAGGAATATAAATAACTATTTTATCGCTTTTTTCTAAACGTTCCTCAAAATATTCATCAATTACATCTTGCGTTGTTTTTAGGTCTCCTATGTAGTCCCAAGGTCCATACCCATAAGGCTTAAACTCAAATATTTTAGATTGAAAAGGGTCTGTGGTATGGGTCCCACCATATAAACTTTCACTTCCCATACGTAATACTACTATTTATATAAATACTTTAATTTTTCGTTAATCGTCAAATTTTTTGTGTCCTTTCCACCAATCTGTTGATTCCTGCTCTTTTAAAGAGGTGGCGAGTTTTTTTGCTGATTCTGTTTGTAATCTTTCAACTTGGTTATTAATCCAATCTTCGGTTTTATATCCTTTCTCTAAAAGTTCCTTTGCAGTTGTTGCTAATTCCAATAAATCAGCATCTCTTGCAATAATACTTGCTTTATCCTCTGTTTTTTCAAATCGTTCCCACAATGCAAATATATCCTTACCAGTATCTCCAAGTTTTTCAGTTTGCTCTTTAACAGCATTTGCTTCATCACATTTTATATACCTGTTTGCAACTTTGTTTATATCTCCTGTTCTGCATTCTCCAATTTCATGGAAAACAGCAATTGTGCAGACTTCAAAAGGATTTTCATATTTCTCAAGTTTTGCCAGAGTAAAGGCAATTTGTGCAGTTCTCAAAGTATGTTCAGCTATACTATCTCTATCTTTAATTCCTGCCAGTCTTAATCCATCATGACTAACTAATCTTTGCTGTCCAAGTTCAAAAATGAAATTCCAGAGGTTTTTGTCTTCCATAAAGCCTTTTATTGGTTAAATTTAATAAACACTCGTCCTTCGGATGAAGGCTTTTATTGATTAAGTTGGATAAAAACTCTTCAGCCAAAATGGATAAATTGGTTATCAACGGTGCCTCTTTTTGCTCTGCAAAATGGAAGTAGCCAAAAAAATGAGATTAATTGACAATAGCAGTTTATCTTTAAATAAAAAAGAATGGGCTTGGGGAGACTTGAATTCAGGGATCTTTTTCTTTTTAAGAAAGTAAAATTCACTCCTGACCTCCGGCTTATAAGACCGGCACTCTAACCAAACTGAGCTACAAGCCCATATTTAATTTTATTAAAAATTACTTTATGAACGATTTACTTAAATTGGCTGATGAAATTGGAGATAAAGAATTAAGAGATAAGACCAAAAAACTGCTTAAAGAAATTAAATTAAGTAATAAAAATTTGGGTTATAAACCTTTAAAACTGGAAGAGAGCCCTGCAGGATACAAAGGTTTTGAGCACCATATGGAAGAAGGAGGCTTGGTAATACACACAAAAAATGTTACAGAACTTGCAATAAAAATTGCAGATTTTGTTACACAGAAATATTGCGAAATAAACAAGGATTATGTGATTGCAGGAGCCCTATTGCATGATTTGATGAGGGTGTTTGATTTCAGAAAAAAAGGAAGAAGTTATGAAATTGTTAGAAAATTGATACCCCATGAAGAGTTAATTGGTTGTGAATTGTATGCAAGAAATTTCCCCGAGGAAGTTGTACATATAGTTTTGAATCATCTAAAACCTGATAGTCTAATTTTGGAGGCAATGATTGTGCATTTTGCTGATTCTATAGATGCCTACACAGATGCTTACCTGAAAGAACTATTGAAAGGAATCCTGAAAGAGGAAGAATGAGAGGGGAAGCAGTAAAATTTCTTAAAAGTCTGAGGGGGGAAGTTAAAATAATTTCTCATAATGATGTTGATGGAATTTGCTCTCTTGCAATAATGATAAATTTTCTAAAAAAGAGGGGAATAAGAGAGGAACATGAAGTGACAAAAGTACCAATAGAAAAATTAGATAAAAATGGGATAATGATTTTTCTTGATATAAATACAGATAATGCCCTGAGATTTGCGTCAGAGAATAGTTTAATAATAGACCACCACCAGTTTAGTAAAAAACCAAGGATATCTTTTTATAATCCAGTAGAAACCGATAAGAAAAGTTATATCCCTGCTTCTTATCTTGTGTATGAAGTATGTTCTGAGATAGAAAATATGGAAGAAGTAAAATGGATTGCTGCTGTTGGTGTAATTGGAGATAAAGGAGATGAAAATTCTGAACTCTGCAGAAACTTTGTTGGCAACTTTGAAAACAGAGAAGAATTGGATTTAATTTCAGATTATATTTTCTCTGCTACTCTCGTGGAACAAGAGGAGGGATACGAAGAGATATTAAAGATATTAGAAAAA
>JAGXOK010000026.1 GCA_023659935.1 Candidatus Aenigmarchaeota archaeon LH_S6
ATTTTATATATGTTAGGTGATAGAATGAAAAAGATCGGTGACCACGAGACTTTAAAAAAGGTGCAAAGAGAAAAATTTTCACCTCATTCTGATGCCAAACCTTCTGAAGTAACTGATGTTTACTAGATTTACGCAATAAGAAAAAAGGAGGGAATATCCAAAGTTAACACCTAGAAACGGAAAATGGCTCATTTTTGTTAATTCCGAAAATATAAACTAAGTGTGGTCTAGGATTAAGAATGCTGTGGAAGAAGATAAATTAGGTGATAGTGCAAAAGTAGCGACTGCCAGGCCAAATTCGCTGGCTAGGAAATCAAATGGAAAGATCATTTGTGTTTACACCTATGATTGGACTGATGAAAAAGATATCAAAAGAATTCGAGAGGAACTCAGGAAACTTGGTATAACGAATAAAATACCATACAAAGCAGATGAAGACACGCTAAGTGGTAAATATCGAATAAAGGGACATAAAGGGATAAGTAAGTATTATGAATGATTTAGATTTAAAGCCTACCTTTGTCCGATTACTCTCACTATGTTCGCTACGTATAACAGCGGATAAAAGGCTTCGCTATGCTTCGCCCAAATTGCCTTCGGCAACTTCTTTTATCCACAAAACGTTAGGGAAATACTGTTTTTTAATTTTAAGAAAAAAAGATTATGGTAGAAATATTTTTTCTTCCCCAAGATTATCTAATTAATGTTGCTCGAAAGGTAGGCTCTATTGTCGAATCTGATGTTCTGTTAAGAGCATTACGGATCAAAAACACAAATTCTGAGGCTGTCAGAGTAAAGAAGCTTTCATTTGATATTAGAATAAAAAACAAGACTGTAAAACAGTTCATTTACCCTGAAGAAATCTTGGAAAATTTAACACAAATCCTTGCAAAGAATGTAAAGAATTTTCGGGGCGAAACAGCTCAAATATTTTTAGGCATGGAAGGGTTCTGGAATAATGAGTGTATATCTTCTAAACCAACATTAGAGCCAAATCAGGAAACAGGAGTTTTGCTGGAACACTTTAAAATCTTTCAGAAAGAACCCATTGATGAATGCATTGTGTCTGTCTTTTACACTCAAAATAGTAAAGAAAGAAATTCTATTTGCAAGATTCCAATTATTCAATACGAAAACAAGAATAGAACCATATTCCCACTAAAAGGAGCTTGGCTTGTGGCTAACAATTACGATAATATTCACATCCACCGCCGCTGTCATAGTGGAGAGTTTGCAATAGACCTTATTCAATTAACTAGCGATTTTATGATAGTCCCAGAAAAAAATTGTGATAATAAGAATTATCCAAGTTATGGGAAAAAAATCTACGCTGTCGCTGATGGTAAAGTCGTTGACTGTTTTAACGAGTTCCCTGAAAATCCACCTGGATGGCGTTCCCGTTTGCCAGAAGAGAAGTGGAATAAATTCAAGGAAAAATATGGTTTTGTTGTAGGCATATGTGGCAACTATGTAATATTAGAGCATCCTGACAATGAATATTCTTTCTATGCACATATGATTCCCGGAAGTTTAACAATCAAACAAGGGGATTTAGTAAAGCAAGGACAGGTCATTGGTCTTTTAGGAAATTCGGGTAATTCAGATGCACCTCATCTCCATTTCCATTTAATGAATGGACCAAGTATTTTATCTGCTCGTGGTTTACCATGCCATTTCTCTAATATTAGGAGTATAGCTAATGAAAGGATATCATTTATTGAAGAAAATAATTCTATTGTAAATGCAGAGTAATATCTTACACAAGCATAAAGGGACAAAACAGATACTTCGTCTAACAGCGTGTTCACAACACTTTGTTAAATCCCTTCAGGACTTCGTAAACACGCGAGACGTTAGGCGAAATACTCACTTGAGGCGTTTTAAAAGATTTAAAATGCCAATCCAATTAAAATAAGGAGGAAAATATGAGAACGTTAGTGGTATATTATTCATTGACTGGAAAAACAGAGTTAGTTGCCGAAGCAATTGCCAAAGTTTTAAATGCAGATATAAGAAAAATTAAGGAAGCGAGAAAAAGGAGGGTACCTTTCGGTTTTATATCTGGTGGGTTTGCTGCGATGAGAAAGAAAGGTTGCAAAATAAAAGAGATGAACCTTAACTTGGATTACCATCTAATATTTTTAGGCACGCCTGTTTGGGGAAGCAAGCCAACACCAGCAATTAACGCATTTATCTCAAAAGCCGATTTTAAGGATAAAAAGGTGATTATATTTGTTACAATGGGAGCAATTGGTGATAAAAGTGCAATTAAAATAATGAGCGATGCAATAGAATTAAAAGGTGGAAAAATTATTAATTCATTTGCAATTAAAACTGGTGGCATAAAAGATGAAAAGATATTCAAACAAGGAGAAGACATTGGAAGACAATATAGAAATAAATAGTATCTTATCGTTTGCACTATCGCCTAACAGCGGATAAAAGGGAAATCAAAGATTTCCCCAAAATCCCGTCCTGGCGGGACTTCTTTTATCCACAAAACGTTATACAGCTACGCTAACACTTCGCCTAAATCGTTTCTAACGAAAAGACTTTGTATAGCCTGAATATGTTATAGAAAATTGCGGGGCTTTCACAAAACTTTATTATATATAATAAATAATAACTATGGAAAAGCCAAAAATAACAATTGATGTAAGAAATATGCCAGATATAGCTGACAGATCCAAAAAGGTTTCAAAAGAACTTGATAAGATTGAAACTGGAGAATACGCAGAGATAATAGCGGATGATGAAAGAATGCTAAAACTAGCTCCACAGATGATCAACTCGATAGGTAAAGCGAAGTTCATCAAGTCATGGAAGGAAGACGACGGATACTTTCATACATTAGTGGAGAAGGAGTAAGAGAAAATAAAGGAGGAATATTACTACATCAACCTAATTTATTAATTCTAACTAACAAAATCCCTCATTTTATCAAAAAATCCTTTAGTTGTCTCTATTTCCGTTTCTCCGAGGATTTCCCTGAGTTGTTCTTCCTGCTCTTTGGTGAGTTTTTCTGGAATCTTGACTATTACCCTTACCATCTGGTCTCTTCTTCTGCCTGTGCGCAAATCAGGCATTCCTTTTCCTCTAAGTCTGAAAATTGTGTGGCTCTGTGTTCCTTTTGGTAGTTTAATTTTTGCCTTTCCATCAATTGTCCTAACTTCAATTTCTCCGCCGAAAATCGCTTTTGAGAGAGGAATATTTGTTTTGCAGAATAGGTCATTCCCCTGTCTTTCAAAGATTTCGTGTGGTTTTATATGAATAACAACATACAAGTCTCCAGGACGTCCTCCCTTCTGACCAGCTTCCCCCTGTCCAGGAATTCTTAGATAAAAATCTTCATCAACCCCTTTTGGAATTTTAATTTCTATATTCTTCTTTTCTTTCACTCTTCCTGTTCCTCTACAAACTTCACATTTTTCAGAAGCTATCCTGCCAAAACCTCCACACTTACTACAGGTTGTGATAAAGATTGTTTGTCCAAAAGGAGTTCTCTGGATTTTTTTAATCTGGCCTGAGCCATTACAAGAAGGACAGGTATTCATTTTTCCATTCTTTGCCCCTGTTCCTTTACAAGCCCTACAGCTTGAATTTACTTCCATTTCTATTTTTGTTTTAAGCCCAGAAAAAGCTTGCTCAAGAGAAATTTCAATATCATATTTCAAGTCAGAACCAGGTCTTGGACCTCTTCTTCCTCTTCTCCCCTCAGAAAATATATTAAAAATATCCCCAAACCCAAACTCCTTAAATAAATCCTCAAAGTTGAAAGCTCCGGAGTCAGCAAAACCCTCTGGCCTGAAACTCTCTGAACCAAATTGGTCATATTGAGCCTTTTTCTGCGGGTTTCCCAAAACCTGAAAAGCCTCATTAATCTCCTTAAATTTCTCCTCACTCTCTTTTCCAGCGACATCAGGATGATATTTCCTCGCCAATTTCCTGAATACACTCTTAATTTCCTTCTGTGAAGCATTTTTATCAACCCCCAGAACTTTGTAATGATCTTTTGCCATTATTTATTTTCTTTAAAATTTAATTAGCCTAATAACTTCTTCAAGACCCAAAACCTTCTCCTCTCTTGTATCCATATTTTTGAGTTTGAGTTTATTTGATTTTAATTCTTTTTCTCCTATAATCACACAATAAGGAATTTTATTTTTATCTGCGAACTCTAAATTTTTTGAGATTCCTCTTCCTGACAAATCAAAATCTACTCTTAAATTTTCTCTCAACTTCTTTACAATTGGTAAGAATTTCTCTTCAGGTATTCCAACAGGAATTAAATAAACCTGTACTTTTGATTTCTTTTCTTTTTTAAGAATAGAAGAAATTGCATCTATTCCAAAAGAACCTCCAACAGAAGGCAGGTCTCTTCCTATAAATTTTGAGAGTAGTTCATCGTATCTTCCACCAGCAACTAAAGAGGAGTTTACTTTTTGGTTTTTTGAGAATATTTCATAGATTGTTCCTGTATAATAATTCAGGCCCCTAGCAAGAGTTGGTACCAAAATAACATTTTTCAGATTATAATTTCTGGAGAATTCCAATATTTTCTCCAATTCTTCAATACCTTCCCTTCCAGTTGTTGTATTTAGTTTTTCTTTGAGTTTTTTTAGGATTTCTTCGTTTTTACCATTTATTTCCAAAATCTCAAAAATTTTGTCTATCTGTTCTTTTTTTAAACCTTTTTCAACCAACTCTTTTTCAACACATTCCTTCCCAACCTTATCCCCTTTATCTATTGTCAGAATAACTGAATCTTGCCCTCTCTTTATCCCTGCATATTCCAAAAGGCCAAACAAAATTTTTCTGTTATTTAACTGTATTTCTATATCTATATTTAATTTTTTGAAAACTTCCTCAGAAATTGCTAGAATCTCAAGTTCACTGAGTCCAGATTTTGCTCCAATAATATCAAAATCCAATTGTGTAAATTCTCTTGCTCTTGATTTTTTTATTGGACCATCCCTAAAAACCTTTCCAATCTGGTAAATTTTTAATGGCAATTTAAAGTTTTGGTTTGAACTTAAAAGTTGTGGGATCGTTATTGTCATTTCATATCTTAACCCAAGTTCCCTATTTCCCTGGTCTTTTAATCTATAACATTCTTTTAGAATTTCCTCACCACCCCCATATTTTGAGGAGAGTAAAGAATAAGGCTGCAAAATTGAAGTTTCTGTTGGATTAAAACCATATTTTTCCAAAGTCTCTTTTATAATATCGATAATTTTCTCTCTCAAAATCTGCTCTTCTGGAGAGTAATTTTTTGTTCCCTTCAGAGTTTCTGTTTCCATAAATTAATTCTCCCTAACTTTAAGTTTATTTCTAAGTATTGAACTTTTGTATTTAGGTTTCTAAAGATTCTTACTTTCCTTTTAAATGTTTCTCTAAAGGAATGTATTTCGGTCCCTCTTTATTAATTAAAAACAAGAAATTCTATGGAAAAAGAACAGGGTTATGTTACTGTTACCCCAGGAAGTTTACTTGCAACATCAGAGAAGAGGGGGGGAAGGAGTCTATATTTTGAACAAAAAGACTTATTCTAAATTTTTTGGGATTTTGAAAAAATCAGATTACAAGTTAACAGTAATTCCATTTACTCAGAGTTATAAACCGAGGAGAGGAGATAAAATAATTGGGAAAATCAAAGAGTTTAATTATCCCTTTTTTGTTATTGAGATAGAAGCACCAAATCCCGGTTATCTATATTTGAGTGGTATTCCAACATATAACATAACACAGGAGCAGTTAATGAAAATTTACAAACCAGTCCTATGGCTCTACTCAGAAGTTTCAGAAGTATCAGATAGAGTAAAATTATCTATGAAATCCAGAGAAGTAAAGGTTTTGAAAGGTGGCAGAATTGCTTATATCTATCCTTCAAAGGTTCCGAGAGTTGTTGGAAAAGGTGGCAGCATGATTAAACTAATTCAGAATAAGACAAACTGTCAGGTTTTAATTGGACAAAATGGGATAATATGGATAAATGGTGATAAGACAGAACTTGTAATAAGAATTATTCAGAAAATAGATAAAGAAGCTCATATATCTGGATTAACAGATAGAGTCACTAAATT
>JAGXOK010000027.1 GCA_023659935.1 Candidatus Aenigmarchaeota archaeon LH_S6
AATAAATGTCTCCTAATATCCCCTGGAGGCAAAACATTGAAATCTTTTCTTAATTGTCCTGTAGAACCCCCATTATCAACCATCGAAGTAACGGAAGTTATTTCAACAGGATATTTTTTTAACTCAGATAAAACAACTTTCGGAATTGCGTTTCCACCACCAAAACAAACAACTTTTTTCATTTTCTTCACCTATATATCTGTTTTTATTTTTTTACAATTATTGCCTATTTCTTTCAATACTTTTTTATAGTTCTTATAGTTAGTTGTATCAATCTGATAGATTTCTAATTTATCATCTTTATCTAATGAATTATATAACTTATTTAACACCTCAATATTTTTATCGAGAGCAAAAACTCTTGAACCCTGCTCTAAGAAGTCTTTAACAATTGCTCCACCTATTCCTCCAGTTCCAACAACTATGATGTTTTTATTTTTAAGACTAGGGTATATTGCTTCTATAGTTAATTTACCCTGGATTTTTATTTAAAAGATTTTTTATGAATTCTGGCTTGCAGATATACTCATATGCACCACCTTTATGATAGTCAAGATTTTCTACTGCTACTGGAATATCAAGAGATTTTGACCATTCAGATAAAATTTTTAAACTTTCTGAAAATGTTTTTAATAATATGTAAATGATATTTTCATTTTCTAAAACCCCAGATTTGATATTCAAAAGTTTGATTTTCTTCTTTTTTAAATTCATTGTATTTTGTTTTATGTATTGGTTCAGCTAACTTGGATAGCATTGAATAGTACGCATCCATTATTGATCCTCTTGTTAAAGGCGTTTCTGGGGCATTTGGCTGATTTATAATGTTTGCCATTACCAGCATACCTTCAGGTTTTAATGTATTCACAAGTTTATCCAAATAATCATACATTTCTGTAAGTGGCAATTTTGCCCCTAAGTAATATATTGTTTCACTATAAATAACTACATCAAAGCTGTTTTTTGGAATTTTATTAATATATTCTAAGATATCTGCGTTGATTAATTTAACTCTATCTTTATAAACTTCAATGTTTTCTCTTGCTCTTTTAATAGCATTTTCAGATATATCAATTCCAACGATTTTTGCATTATAAAATTCCTCTGCCAACATCTTTGTGTGAGCCCCTTCGGCACAACCTATTTCTAGAAATTTTTCAGGTTCTGTTTTTAACATACCTCTTATTACTTGTATTTGTCTTTTATATTTTCTTTGTTCATACTCAGAAGTAAAAAAGCCCCAAGGATCCGAACTGTTAAATTCTTCTTCATCAAAATACTTTTTATCAAATTTTCCTCCCATAATCATCATCTACTTTTTTATTTATATAAAAAGGTGTTAAACCACATTCTTCTGCCACCCCTCTTATATATTCTGATGCCATATTTATGCCTTTATCTTTTCAGATTTTCTCTCATGAAATATTTCTGTTACATCTTCAACATTTTCAAGGGATTTAACAAATAAATTATATTTTTCATTAATCTCTGGTATTCCAACAATTTCAGAATAATTTTTTTCTCTTTTCCTGTAAGTAGAATAAAGTAGAGAAAAGTATTCATTAATGTGATTTGCCAGTTTATCAAATCTACCCCATTCAACTTGTGATTTATGTTTTCTTATTCCATCCAACTTTCTTTCAATTTGATTGTCTATGTCAATTTTCAAGATTTTATCAAACTTTCCTGGGTTGTGGTAGTAAAAAGGAAAAAGCCAGACAATATAATGAGATTCTAAAGGCTTTTTAGCAAGTTCTAAAGCTTCATGTCCAATTTCATAAGTTGCTCTATGGTCAGGATGACCTTCTGCTTTGTTAGGAATGAAAACAACATCACTATATTTTATTTGTTTTGCAACCTCTTCGATAGTGCTTTGATCATTTTCGTAATTCTTAAGTTTTCCATCCTCAATATCAAAGTTATAAAAATTTTTAATTCCAAGATATTTCCTCTCCTCCTTGCCTTCCTCTGCTCTCATCTCTTTTATCGTTTTAGGAGGTAAATTTCCTCCATGCCTCCCATCTGTCATTTGAATATAATTGATTTCCCAACCATTATTTATTAACTGAAGCAGAGTTCCTCCTGTTGAGATTATTCCATCGTCATTATGGGGATTTAAAACATAAGCTTTTTTAGTCATTTTTCATCACCTCAAAACCTTATAAACATATGGAGGTGCCCATCCATTGGTTTTCCATTTAGATCTGCGGGATCTTTAGCATGAACTTTACCAAATTTTCCTGTCCCAAAAAGAGTTATTTTTTCTCTCATATATCAAATAGTAATAAAACTATTTATAGTTTAAATTATAAGTCTTGTAGAAATCCTTAGAAAATTAACCAACTAAAACAAATTCTTGGTTGCTGGATAAAGAAGACAAAAAGAAACCTCTCTATATTGTGGATAGCCCACCTTCTATTTTGTCTCCCTGGGGTAAATCTCTTTGCACTTTCTTACAAACTTCAAAATCCTAGAAATTCTTCTTACTCTAACTGATTTAGAGACTCTAAATCAGAGGATTTCTACAGAACCCGAAAACTATAAATATTTTTGATGTATTATATATTAGTGGTAAAAATGAATTCAACAGATAAGAAAAAAACAGACGGGGATATAGATTTATATCCAGGAAGAAATGCACGGCCTGAAAATCTATATTCAAGAAGAAATGCACGGCTTGATGAGCTATATAAAGGAAGAAATGCAAAGATAGAACCAAGAAGAGATACAGGGATTGGAGATGCAGAGACTGTAGAACCAGAAAGATCAGTGGGAATTAGAGAAGCCTTAAATAGAAAACTTTGATGATGATTGGATATATGTAAGAGATTACAGTGCAGAAGATATACCCAGAAATTTGGAAAATGTATTGGAAGCAAGCAAAACACTTTATGATTTGTCTCAGTATGCAAAAGAATTTTATAACACGAATAATAGGTAGAGTATATTTTTTATTTAATTAACCCAAGTTAATTATAAACTATAGAATAAACTTCTTCAACACTAAAGTAAAAATTAGCAAACCTACTCCAAAAATTATAAACAGGTTTGAAAGAGTAAAATAAATTGACAATAAACCCCCAAGTAAAGCTCCAAAAGCAGTTCCAAAGGATTCTATCGCTGTATCCACAATTGATCTTTGTTTTTTAAGAATATGTAATCTACCAAATAAAAAACTTTTTTCTGATCTCAGAAAGATGCTAAGCAAAAACTCAAAAAGGTATAAAATAAAGATAAAAACAAGGCTCTGTACAAAACCCAGCAAAATTGTTGTTATTGCAAAAAGTATGGAAAAGTAAAAAAATAATGATTTGTTATCATAATAATCAAGTTTTCTTGCAGAAAAAAACAGAGGAAGGAACAAAATTAAATTTGCAAAAAAGAACAAATAGATGATTTGATTTATTGTTAATCCAAAGTTTTTTAAAAAAAGAACAAAGAAACCTCTGTAAAAACCAACAAGACACATTACAATAAAAGGTAAAACCAAAACCCTTTTATTTTTTATTTTAAACTTTATTTTTTCCTCTAAAAATTCTACTTTTTCAAGTTTGAAGATTGGGAATAAAGTTATGAAATAAATAAAAGTTGAAGATAAGAAAGCTAAAGGAAAATTTCCAATAAATATTAAAATTCCTCCAATAATAGGAGCGAGAATTGCAGAAATAAGAGGAGCCAAATAAAAGTACTGAAATTCGCTAGTCCTCGCTTTTGTTTTAAATAAAATTATTCCTCTTGTGGAAACATAAAACAGACCAGAGAAAAATCCAAGTAAAACCTGCATTAAGAGAAATTGAAACAAGGTGGAAACAAAAAGCATTGAAATTGAGTAAAAAGAATAGCCAAAAACAGAAATTGCTAATAAAACTTTTATGTTTCCTTTTTTTAAGAGAAGAAATAATAAAGAAAAGAAACCAGCACAGAAATAGATAATAAAATAATTTAATCCAATATAGGATAAAGAAAACCCTTTTAAATCAAGGAATAGAGGATAGTAAAGAGAAAATAGTTTATAGCCAGAAAGTAAAAGGAAGTGTATAATTGGAGTGATAAAAATTGGTTTTTTTATATTAGATAACATTAAAGAATTTATAAAAAATTAAAAAGAAAATTAAAATTTATTCGAGTCCTATCAAAGCTATTAATTTTTGAACCTTTTGCCATAGCTTTATTTCCTACCATCTTCAATCACTCCAAAACCTTATAAACCATAGCCTCTGGTTTATCAGCTTTGTGATAAACTTGTTCTGCTATATCTTGGTATTTTAAGGCTTGGTCTATAGGACAAACTAAGTCTTTCTTTGAATTTGATTCATGGAAATTATTTAACATTGCAAAAAGTGGAACATGTCCATACTTTGGTTCTCCATCTTTCCATTTTTCTTCTGGAACATATTTATTCATCTTTTCCTCTAATATTTCTGCATTTGCTCTTTTCAGAACTTCCTCCTGTTTTTTATTATTTGTAATATATTTTCCTTTAATTTTTTCCAACAAATAATCAACATTTCTTTTTCCTTCAACTCTTGCCGCTATTGGGTTTATTTCTGGTCTTGTCAAAGTGTTTCCATATTGTGCTGTTTTTCCATCTTCATCTGTTACAATATATTGTCTTATTTCAGGGTCAGCAAAACTTCCTTCTATTTCCGATACCATTCCATCAGGAAATAGTAATCCAAATTCTGCCCTCACATCAGTTGAAAAAGGATATTTTGGATTTCCCTTTTCTTCTTCAGGAAGTTCATACCATTTTTGAATTTTTGCATTTTTAACCTCTGGAGGTTTTTCTGCAAAAGAACTTCCTGACACATCCTTTCTAAACAAATCCACTTCTGACAAATCATGCATTAAATCCTCTAAAGTAATTCTTGAACCTACTCCACCACCAACTCCCCTCTCAGATACACCCCTTAAATCTTTACTTCTCCTATTAAAAGAATATCCTGGTTCAAAATCCATATCTTCTTTACTGGCTTGTACTACTGGATGAGCCATTTCTATATAATTAACACCAATTTTTGTATCAGGATAATTTTTTGTAATATATTCAAGTTCACTTGCTTTTTCTGCAGGTGGTTTTTCCACAAAAATATTTTTTCCATAGTTAACACCTAAAAGTGTTAATGGAAAATGGCTGGGTGTATTTGTTGCAATATCCCAATTATTTGTTTTGATTGCATTCTCGAATATCTTTTCTTTCTCACCTAATCTGACAGCATCCTCATTAATAAAATTTACACCATATTTCTCCGCTATCTCTTTCTTTGCAGGATCTGTATCTACTATACAACTTAAATAACCTAGGCCTGCAAGGTCTTTAGCATGGACTTTACCAAAACTTCCTGCCCCAAAAAGAGCTGTTTTTTCTGCCATATATCAAATAGTAATAAAAT
>JAGXOK010000028.1 GCA_023659935.1 Candidatus Aenigmarchaeota archaeon LH_S6
ATATAAAATTACCTAAAACTTTTAAATATTCAAATATTTCCTCAAGGAGTATAAATTTCACCAAACAATTTCAACCCTTCAACTTTATTTACTTTTACTTTAACAAATTTACCGATTTCCTTAGAAGCAAGATGAATTGGTTTATAAGCAAAGTTCCTACCTCTATTAACCTCATCAACTAAAATTTCTCCTTCCCATCCCAACCATTTTTTATTCTGTAAAACTGCGATTTTCTTTGCCAACCTACTTGCAACTTCACTCCTTTCTTTAACAATTTCTGATTTTAAGGGTTTTAAATTTGATGTTTTTGTTTTTCTTCTGACTCCGAATTTTGAGATATTTGTCCTCTCTGGTTTTATTTTCTTCAATAAATCCAGAGTTTCCTTAAAATCTTTCTCTGTTTCTGTAGGATAACCAACAATCACATCTGTCCAAATTGTTGCCATTTTGAATTTATCTCTGATTTTTTTGATAACTAATTCAAACTCTTCGCTTTTATAATTTCTACTCATCTCACTTAAAACTTTATCTGAACCAGACTGAACAGGAATGTGAAAAAATTTAAAGACCCTCTCATCTTCACAGACTTTTAGAAGTTTGTCAATTATTTTTGGGAGATGAACTGGATTTAGCATTCCAATTCTAATAAAATATTTACCTTTTATTCTCAGAATTTTTTCTAGTAATACAGCTAAGTTACTATCAAAATCAAAACCATAACAGGAAACCTCTTGACCTGTTAACCAGAATTCTTTGTATCCTTGCTCTTGGCTCTGTTTGATTTCTTTTACAATATTTTCAGCAGAATAAGAAAATAAATTTCCTTTCGCCAATTTTACACCACAGTAAGCACAGTTTCCCAGACAACCTGAGCAAATCTGAACAATATCAATAACCTTGTTTTCACTGATTTTAGGAAGACCTACCTTCTCTTTTTTTCGCTTTCCAAGTAACTCAACTCTCTTATTATCAAATATTTTTCTGACAACTTTTAAAATTTCTGTTATTCTATGAGTTGAAATTAAACTTATTTCTGGAAAATTTTTTCTTAATAATTCAGGATAAGCCTCAGGCATGCAACCTACAATTAATGTTTTTTTATTTGGAAATCTATTCCTCAGTTCTTTTATTCTCTCCAGAATCCTGTTCTCTGTTGGCTGTTTCACAATGCAGGTATTTATGATTACCAACTCTGCTATATTTATATTCTTTGTTAAATTTAAACCAGCCCTTGAAAGAAATCCTGTAATAATCTCAGAGTCTGATTTATTTGCTGCACACTCGTAAGTTTCAATATAAAACTCCATTATTTCTCTTTCGTTTAAAATTATGTCTTGCTCAAAGGGGGTGTGTATACCCTCTCGACTATGAACCAAATAGAAAAAGCAGTTAAAATTCTAAAAATAGGGGGGATTATTGCTTACCCAACAGAAACTGTTTATGGACTCGGGGCAAATATTTTTGATGAGAGTGCAATAAGGAGAGTTTTTGAAATTAAGAGAAGGCCTATAAACAAATCAATTTCTGTTGCAGTGGCAAGTTTTGAAATGCTGGAGAGACTTGCTTTTGTTTCTTTAGAAAATAGAAAAATTATAGAGGGATTACTTCCAGGACCTGTTACAATAATTTTGCCAAAAAAAGAGATTATTTCATCTCTGCTGGGTGGAGGAACTGATTTGATAGGAATCAGATTTCCTGAAAACAAAATAGCAAGGGGAATAATAGAAAAAGCAAGATTTCCAATAACCTCGACTTCAGGTAACTTTTCTGGAGGGAAAGAAATCACAGAGATGAAGGATATAACTTTGAATGTGGACTTTGTTGTCCACGGAGAATGTTATTACAAAAAACCTTCAACTGTTTTGGATTTGGTTGAAAGAAGAATTTTGAGGGATGGGGTAGGAGTTGAGAAAGTAAAGAAGCTTTTAGGAATAAGTTTTTCTTGAAATAAAAACAATCACTATATTTTATGGGTATAGAAACTAAAGACAAAACAATCCTTGAGAAATTTACAAGAGACTTTGTTAAAATTTTAGAAAAATACACAAAATACATTATTGTTTCTGGTTTTGTTGTTATTTTACATGGAAGAAGCAGAGGAACAGAGGACATAGATATAATTGTTGAGAGAATTGATTTAGAGATTTTTATTAGGTTACACAAGAATTTGTTAAAGAAAAATTTTGAGTGTTTACAACATAGTAAACCAGAAGAAATTTATAAATATTTGAGAGATAATCTAAGTGTTAGATATGTAAGAAAGAATAACCTTGTTCCACAAATAGAACTAAAATTTGCCAAGGATAAACTGGACGAATATCAGATAGAGACAAGAAAAAAATTGCCCTTTACTGGAACAGAGCTCTATTTTTCAAGTATTGAAGCAAATATTGCATTTAAAGAAGAATTATTAAAATCGGACAAAGATATTGAGGATGCAAAACATTTAAGAATTATTTATGGTGACAAGATTGATGAGAAAGAAATTGAAAAAAGAAAAAAAGAGATAAGGAAATTAAGATTATGAGAGAAGAGCATTTGAAAGAAGTTGAAAGATGGGCGGAATTTGTCAGGACTCATAAAAGAGAAGAATGGCAACCACAAGTAAAAGCATTAGTAGATTCACAAATCATTATTGCAAACAGATTTTACAAGAGACTCGCGAGAACAAAAGGTGGAAAAGAGAAAATCAGGAAATTGGTGGAAAGTAGGTTATAATAGTTATAATTTAATAAGTTGGGTATTTAACGTTTTTTTATTGTGAAACTATCAAAGGCCGGGTTATTCACTTATAGGTCTCCCAACAATACTGGAAGATGATCTTGCAATTAAAGAAGATAATTTGCGGAAAGCAATAGACTTGAGAAATGGTCCACTTGAATATGAGGCAATAGGTATATTTAATGGTTCAGAACCAGAAGACCCAAAATATATGGAACGAGGATATAAGGTTGTTATAACCCTAAAGAAAATAGCATAAACACAAATTCCTTCTTATTAATATTTAAATTTAATTATATTATACTGTCTGTACTTTTCACGGTTTTTGAGCGGTTAAATTCCTGAAGTTATTATAGGACCGTGTTGCAGCAGTTTAGATCAAGATGGATTATCTGAAGATAGTTGAAGAAAACCTTCCTGAGTTACCAGATGCAAGAATTAAGTACGAAGGCAGCAAAATTGTTGTGTATACAAGAAACAAGAACTTTTTTCTGACTCAGGATGAGAAGGTTAAGGAAATAGTAGAGAAAATAAAAAAAAGAGTAGAGATAAGAATAGAAACTGATGCCTTGCCTTCAACAGATGAAACAATCTTAAAAATTAAGGAAATTATTCCAAAAGAGGCAGAAGTCTCAAATATCTATTTTGAGCCGGATTTCTCAAGGGTTACAATTAATGTAAGATACCCTAAAATTGCTATAGGAGAAGTAGGTGAAGTTGTCAGAAGAATTAAAAAAGAGACTTTCTGGATTCCTCTTGTTCAGAGAGTTGCAACTCCAAAATCAATTCATGTAGAGGCAATAAGAAAAACTTTGTATCAATCCTCAAAATACAGAAAAAGATTTCTAAATAGAATTGGGAAGAAGATTTATCTAACAGAGCCAAAAGAGACAAAATATGTAAAGGTTGTAGCTCTTGGAAGTTGTAGGGAAGTTGGAAGAAGTTGTTTTTTGCTCCAGACACCAAATTCAAATATAATGCTTGACTGTGGTCTCTCTATGGGTGCAACAGGAGAGGACCAATACCCAATTTTTTCACCAGATTTTAATATAGATTCCCTGGACGCAATAGTTTTGAGTCATGCTCATTTAGACCATTGTGGTTTTATACCTTACCTATATAAAATAGGTTATAAAGGCCCTGTTTATTGTACAGAACCAACAAGAGAACTTGCAGCTTTGCTCCAGTTGGATACAATTCAGTTAATGCAAAAAGAAACCGGAAAAAGTTTATACACAAGTTCTGATATAAAGAAAATGATAAAAAATGTGATTCCTTTGAAATATAAAGAAGTAACAGACATAACTCCAGATGTAAGACTGATTTTTGAAAATGCAGGCCATTTATTGGGAAGTGCAATATCTCATTTTAATATTGCAGATGGAAAAATAAATGTAATATACACAGGGGATATAAAATATTCTGTTTCAAACCTGCTTGACCCTGCCTTCACACAGTTTTTGAGATGTGAAGGAATAATAGTAGAAAGTACTTATGGAGCGCAAAATGATTTAACACCAAGACTGGAAGATGCAGAAAAAGAATTTATATCAATTATTAAGGAAACAATCAAAAGGGGTGGTAATATTTTAATTCCTTCTTTCGCAGTTGGTAGGGCTCAGGAGTTAATGGTGATTTTGGAAAAATATAATATTGATGTTCCTATCTACATAGATGGAATGATTTATGATGCATCTGCAATACATTCAACTTATCCGAAATATCTTGCTTATAATTTACAGAGGCAGATTATTGACGAAAATAAAAATCCTTTTGAATCAGAAAGATTCATTCATGTTGCAAGTTACAGGGAGAGGGAGCAGGTTTTGAAAGATGAAAAACCCTGTATTATTATTGCAACTTCTGGAATGATAAATGGAGGTCCTATTATAGAATATATAAAGAAGTTTGGTTCTGACCAAAAAAATACATTAGTTTTTGTTGGTTATCAGGCTCGGGGAACTCTTGGAAATAAAATACAGCAGGGTAATAAGGAAGTTGAATTATTAGATGGGGAAAAAGTTGAGCTAAATCTGGAAATTAAAACTCTGGATGGCCTTTCAGGACACTCTGACAGAAAACAACTTTTAAATTTTATTGGACACCTGAAAGAAAAACCAAAGAGAATTCTTGTTAATCACGGTGAACAATCCAAAGCACTGAGTTTGGCAAGTGCAATCAACAAAATATTTGATATTGAGAGTTATACTCCAATGAACTTAGAGGCTATGAGATTTTTATAGTATGGTTAAAATTTATGAAATAAAAGCAAAGAAAATATTAACTAAAATCCCTGGCGCTGTTAAGTTAAAA
>JAGXOK010000029.1 GCA_023659935.1 Candidatus Aenigmarchaeota archaeon LH_S6
AGATAAATAATTTTCTCATAATATAAAACTTGTTCTTAAAGATAAACGAAACTTCAAACAGAGATGGACTTTACCTTAATAGGGGACATAACAGCGATTTAACGGAAAATTTTTAGAAATCTAATAATGGAACTTGCTGAACAACTAAAAAAAGAAACAGAGAAATGGCTCAGGAAAATAGAAAAAGTTAATTTTTCTGCTAAAACTAAAAAAGGTCAGGAGTACAAGAATAATATAGAAGCTTATATTAAAGATTCAAAACACTTTCTAAAAAAGAAAGATTTTATCAGAGGTTTTGAATCTATTATCTGGGCCTGGGCTTTTCTCGAGATTTCTCAGGAATTAAGTTTGCTTGAGATAACTCCTTAACTCTTTCAGAATATTTTTCTTCTCTTTAATCAGTTCTTTAAACCAACCATATCCAAAAACTTTATCTGTATAATTTAATCTATTATAAGAAAAGCACCTAGTTTATCACGATGATTAATACAATATTCTTCAGCCTTATTTTCATTCAATGAAATTCGCTTTTTGCTTTAAATTTTTCTCTATTAAGGAAATTTGATCTGATTTACCCTCTAATGAGTTCATAAACTCTATCCAAAAATAAAAAAATTAAAAAATAAAAATTTATTTCCACAACCAACCTAGAAGTCCTTTATTTTGTTTTTCTTCCTGTGCTACTTGCTGCAATCTTTGTTGTTCCTGTTCTATTTCCTGAATTTGCTCCTGCATCATGTTCTTAACTTCCTCTGAACAGTTGCAGTTCTGTTGTGATTGCTCAAGTCTTTGTAATCTTTGTTGATTTTTATTTACCTGGCTTTGAATTTTTTCTGCAGCTTTTTCATCTCCTCCAAACAAGAATTTTGAGAATCCTCCTCTATTATTTATTTTTTGCTCTGCCTCAACAGTTTTGTTAACTGATTTATTAATATCTTGGGCTATTTGAGAAACTTCTTCGCCTATACCTCCTGTCCAATTTTCCGTAGCTAATAAAGAATGTACTGCATTACTTACCCTAAAACCATGTCTATGGACTTCCTTGTCTTTTTCAGATAAGTTCTCTAAGGTCTCGTTAAATCTCTCTTGGTTTCTTTCCTTCTTCTGTCTTATTTCTTTCATCCTTTCCTGAGATCTTTCTTTTACTCTTTCTTCTACTTTCTCTAATATATCGTTAGATCTCTCTTGATTTTTTTCCATCCTCTGCCTTATTTCTTTCATTCTCTTTTCTACTTTACTAGCATTTTCAGGTAAGTTCTCTAAACTCTCATTAAATCTCTGTTGGTTTCTTTCCATCTTTTGCCTTATTTCTTCCATCCTTTCCTGAACTCTTTCTTTTACTTTACTAGCATTTTCAGGTACATTTTCAGAACAATCTTCAGGACATGACTGAAGGGTTTCTATACAAGGACAATCTGCTCCTGTACATACCTCTTTCTGACAAACACCATCTCCACACTTATCCACGCAAATACTCTGATTTCCAGAAGCATTTTTATTTGGTGTAGGAACTGTTTCTTGAGAATCATTCATTTCACTCCCTGTTCCATCAACATTATCTCCTTCGCTTGTGTCATCAGTATTTTTAGTTTGATCATCTATAGATTGTGCTACACTTACTTGAAGTCCAAAAGCCAAACCACTAAGCAACATCAAGCCTACTAACAAAAGCAATACTCGCCTCATAATATTAAAAAAAATTTTTAATAATGTTCAAGTTTTTAAAAAAGACAGTAAAGGGAATAACAAAAAAATTTGAAAGACCTGCCAAAGAAAAAAAAGAGTCTAAAAAGAGAAAACTATTCTCGAATAAAGTTTCTGAAAAAGATTTGAAAAACTTCAAGTTAGAATTGGTGAAAGCAAATGTTTCTTTTGATGTTGCAGAACGAATTGTTGATAAACTGAAAGATAAAGAAAAGAAGAGAGTAGAGGAAGTTTTAAGAAATGAATTATACAGTTTAGTTGAGCAAAAGGAATTTGATTTTTCAAAATTTATAAAAAATAAAATAAAAGAGCAGAGTTTCTGCACTATTTTGTTTTTCGGTTTTAATGGTTCAGGAAAAACAACAACAATTGCTAAAATTGGTTCTCTAATGCTTAAACAGAAAATTCCTGTTGTTTTTGCTGCAGCAGATACTTTCAGGGCGGCGGCAATTGAGCAAATTTCAACTCATGCAGAGAAACTTGGAATAGATATTGTAAAACACCAATACAAAGGAGACCCAGCAGCAGTTGTTTTTGATGCAAGAAAACATGCAGAAACAATTAATGGTGTAGTCCTTGCAGATACTGCTGGAAGACTACACTCTGACAAAAATCTGATGGAAGAACTCAACAAAATTGTCAGAATCAACAACCCTGACATAAAAATTCTTGTTCTTGACTCTTTGACAGGAAACGATATTCTAGAGCAGATAGAAAAATTTGAAAAAGTAGGTTTTGACGGATTAATTTTGACAAAAGTTGATGTAAATGAAAAAGGAGGGTCAATTCTATCAGTAAAGCAAAAAACAAAAAAACCAATTCTGTTCCTTGGAACGGGACAGGAATACAAAGATTTAGAGAAATTTGATTCTGAGAAAATTGTTAAGAAGGTATTGGAATAAATTATAGCTAGAAAATATCAATGTCTAAAATAGGGGGTGGATTGGGAAACCAATTATTCTGGAGCCCGCACAAAAAGTCTGTCCTAAGTGTGGCTCTGTCCAATTGAAAAAGTTGGAGAATAAATAATTATTCCTCATCTTCTTTCTCTTTCTCTAATTTTTCAACTCTTTTCTCCCTCTCTTTTTCCTTCTTTTTCTTCCTACTAGCAAGACCTACAATAGGTTTTCCTATTTTTTCAATAACCGATAAACCTAAATAAATTGTATAACCAAGAACTCCAAGATAAACAAAAACAAGTATTGTCCCCAAATTAAGTGGCCAATTAACTCCAAGATATTTTATTGCTATTATAGGGAATAGAGCAGAAACTCCGGCAATAAGCAAATATCTAAACAAAAGTTTAATTCCTTTATAAACTAAATAAACAAAAATGAAAAATAGAACAATCAGAGCCAAAGTTTCTAAGCTAAACATCTTGGAAAGTTAACAAAAAAAGAATAGATAATTGAGAAAGTTAAAGAAAAATAGGAGAGTGAAGATACAAGACCTCTTGAGAAAAAAGTCTCCTTACCAGAAAATTTCATTAAATTTTTTGTGAGACCTCTTTTGAAGAGCCCATAATTTATATCTATGTGTTTCAAAGCACTATCATAATTTCTGTTTAGTCTTGTTAAGTACCAATCTGTCATTTCCTTAACAGAAAGATGTTGTTTTTTTAATTGTGTATTCCCAGACATAATTTCTTCTAAAACTGAATCTATATCTGGATAAGAATTCACTTGTGTTATTGCTTTTCCAATCCATTCTTTTTGGTGTGCATCTGTTCCAACAGATATTGGCTTGCCAAATTTAACTGCAAACCTCTTTGCCCTAAGATTTGCAAATTTATCAAGACTCATAGAATTAAAAACTTCTATTACATCAGTAAATTTTGAAAAATCTCTAAGACCTTCCTTTGCAATGTCAAAAGGGTGTGGAGCTATTGTTATTCCCCCCTGCTGATGAACTTTGTCTATTGTTTCAAGAACATCCTGTTTTGGTTTTATCTCTTCTGTGATTCCAAGAGTAAGAAGATGCCCCTGCAAAGTTGAAATTTCTTCTCCAGGAATTACAACAAAATCATCAAATTTTAGTTTTTTCAGGGATTCCCAACTTTTAAAATTATTATGGTCTGTGATTGCAATTCCACTCAAACCTCTTCTTCTCGCTTCTTTAACCATTTCAATAGGAGAGACGGTATTCTCTTCTCCCAAAATACTTCCTTTGGAATACCAGGAATGAGAATGTAATTCAAGTAGCATAATTATAGAATTGTTAATTATTTATCTCCAATTAAGGTAAATGGACAGAAATTTGTATAATACCTGCTCTGGATAAGTAATAAATGAAGTTGAAAGACCTGATTGGATTTCTAAGTTTATATCCTGATAAACTGATTTTGGATTAAGTCGAGCCTTTTATTGGATATATTTATAAAAAAGGCTTGAGTGAAAACCTAACCAATCTCTTTTTTTGATTGAAGCCTTTTTTAAAACGCTTAATTATGAAAGGACAAATTTTTGTTCTTGGTGCAATTGGTCTAATTGTTACCTTATTTTTAACAACATCAAATTTACAAAAAGAGATTTATCTTCCAAAAGTTGATGAGCCTTTGTTAGAAAATATAGCAAAAGAATATAATTACTGGATTGCTTATTCAAGTATAGAAGGAAATTATAACCTTTTAAATTTTGGAAATTTTGTCAAGGAAAATTATCCAAATCTAGAGTTTTTTTATTT
>JAGXOK010000002.1:0-30535 GCA_023659935.1 Candidatus Aenigmarchaeota archaeon LH_S6
TTGGCATAGAGTTCAACTTTCTGTTAAACTTCTTTCCTTTATAGTTTTTGTTATTTTTCTTTCTTGCTCCATTCTTTCTAATCTCTTTCAAATCACCAACTACTATTGCTGAATTTGTGTTTTTAGCCCAATCTATAATATTCTTTGCTGTCTTATGTAGTTGGTCTTTGGTTGTTCTTTTTTCTTTATTGTTCTTTATTTTTTTGTAGAAACCTCTGATTTTCTTTCTTGCTAACTTCTTTTTTAGATGGAAACTGTGTCCTCTTGTTTCTCTGATATCCTTCCCATAGAACTTGGTTTTCTTGTTGGAATACTGCACCACGGACGCAATATTTTTTACTCCAAGATCTATAGATAAGGTATCAGCATAATGAGTCTTTAATTCCTGTTCTTTCTGAACAGTTATGTTTAAGAACCAATCCTTTTTGCCTTTGATTAATTTTGATTCAGATAATTCATAATCTAATAAGTTTTGTTGTTTGTTTGAAAAATTAATTGCAACCCAGATTGATTTGTTATAAACAGGGACTTTTACCCAATATTTAGATAGCTTGTTATCTGTTTTCTTAACTTTAATACAATCCTTTCTGATTAGTAGAGGTTGCTCTTTTTTAAGTTTTGTCCTTCTTGCCAATCTTTCTGCCTGTTGTTTTGTTGCTGAATAGAGTTTTATATTTTTGTATAATGGGAGGAAGTCTATATTCTGCATTTTTAGAATATCCTGAAAATTAGAATATTCTTTCTCAAGTTTTTCTCTCTTAATATTAGTTGGTCTAATAATCTTAGTTTGAATTGTTTTTTGTAGTTTCATATTTTACTTTGTTGCTCTATATATCTTTGTATTGTTTTATTAGATACATTATCAGCAGTTGAACAAAAATAAGAGTGTGTCCATAATGAAGGGAGTTTTAATAATTGTGGAAATTCTTTTCTTAATAGTTTTGAACTTCGTCCTTTAATTGATTTGATTAATATATGTGGTGATAATTGAGGATAAGAAGATACAAAGAGATGAATATGGTCTGGCATTATTTTCAATTCCAATATTTTTACATCTAATTCTTTACATACTTCTTTAAATAATTGTTCTAATCTTGTTTTGATTTTTCCTACCAATATCTTTTTTCTTCTCTTTGGACACCATATAATATGGTAGTTTACCAAATATACCTGATGTTTGTTATGTTGATATTCCATAAATATATACAGAAAACTTTAAATACTTGTTTTTGAACCCAATTCATCTACACGAATATAATTCGGTAGCTTTCTTGGGACTTTATCTGTAAAGTTAAACTAAATTATCTTCTTTTTTAATCTCAAAAATTGACGACAATTTTGAATTTAAATCTGAATAAATTTCCATCGCCTTATCAGGATGCTTTACTAAGAGATGGTTCATCAAAATTAAAAAATTATTTCCCATTTCAGCCATTTTAAAACTATGTTCATCACCAGATGCTATATTGAAAGGTATTATTTTTTCTTCTCCCTCTCCGGATTCTAATACTTTCCCACAGAGTTTACATTTTATTTTCATAGATATATTAGTATATAAAAGTATTAGTATTCAAAGTTTTATTTTTTAATAAATTAATTAATGCAGAGTTCGGCAATAGCAGGGTTCAGCAAGTTGACAGTAGAAGAAAAAATCAAAATTATAAAAGAATTTTCAGATTTGAATAAGGTAGACTTAGAATTGATTAGGAAATATCAAGAATTGCCAGATTTTCTTGAATTGGAAAATAATATTGGGACATTTAAAATTGCAACAAATTTCTTGGTGAATGGAAAAGACTATTTTGTGCCAATGGAAATTGAAGAACCTTCAGTTGTTGCAGCTGCCTCCAGAGGAGCAAAACTAATTAGAGCAGGAGGAGGTTTTGTTGGTAAATATTTAGAGTCAAAGATGATAGGAGAACTACAACTGTTGAATATTAATAATTTTGAAGAGACTAAAAAAAATATTGTTATAAAAAAATCTGAAATTTTAAAAATTGCGAATGAAACTAGTAAACATATTGTTGAACTTGGAGGGGGTGCAAAAGATTTGGAAATAAGAGAAGTGAATACAGAGAGAGGGAAAAATCTGGTTCTATTCTTAATTGTTGATACTCTTGATGCAATGGGTGCAAATATTGTAAACACAATGCTGGAGTCGATAACACCTTTCTTGGTTGAACTAACAAAAGGAAAACCATCCCTTAGGATAATTTCTAATTTTGCAGATAGGAGGATTGTTTCTGTTAAGTGTAAAATTCCAATAGAAAAACTTGCTCTTGGTAATTCTTCAGGAGAAGAAGTTGCAGAAGGAATTTTGAATGCTTGTGCTTTAGCAAAAGTAGATATTTATAGGGCAGTAACACATAACAAAGGAGTTATGAATGGGATAGATGCTGTATCTTTGGCAACAGGGAATGACTGGAGGGCAATTGAAGCAGGAGTTCATTCTTATGCAGGAAAAAAATGTTACCAGCCTGTTACAGGATGGTGGAAAGAAAAAGAATTTCTAGAGGGAAAAATAGAAATCCCAATGGCAATCGCTACTGTAGGGGGAGCAACAAAATCAAAAAAGGCAACTCTTGCACTAAAAATTTTGAGGGTACAGAATGCGAGAGAATTGGGAATTTTAACTGCTTCTGTTGGGTTAGCAAACAATCTTAGTGCCCTGTCTGCCCTTGTAAGTGAAGGTATCCAGGCAGGACACATGAGGTTACATAAAGAATTTGTAGAATTGAGAAAATAAAATATAGAATATAACGCCGTAATATAAATATAAATATAATTATGAAATGCGAAAAGTTTGTTAATGATTACCTGCCAGCAATCAGAGCAATTATATCAAATAAATTAATTCATTTTGGATTAACACAGCAGGAAGTTGCCGATAAATTATATTTATCACAGGGGGGTATTGCCCTCTATAAAAAATGGGTGCGAGGCAAAAAAGTTAAAGAAATGGGAGAAAAACTCAAGGTAAAAGAAAAAATAGAAGAACTTGCAAGAAAAATAATTTCAAATGATTTAAAAGAGGAAGAACTTGAAAAAGAATACTGTGAGATTTGTAGGTCTATTTTTAGTAGTTAAAAGGTTTCCTGAAAGAAAATTTAATAGTAATCTTTACTTAAATAGATTATGACACTTATCAAAACAACTCTTTTATTGGGTTTGTTAACGGGGATTTTCCTTGGAGCAGGATTTCTAGTTGCTGGTTTTTTTGGAGCAGTTATTGCCTTATTTTTTGCGTTTTTCCTTAATTTCTTTTCTTACTGGTATTCTGATAAAATTGTCCTGAAAATATATAGGGCAAAGCAATTAAAAAATAGTGAAATAGAAGAAATTGTATCCAAACTCGCTAAAAAAGCAAAGATTCCTAAACCAAAGTTATATTCAATAGAGACTTCTATTCCAAATGCTTTTGCAACAGGGAGAAATGAGAAGAATAGTGCTGTTGTGGTTACAAAGGGTTTAATTGATAATCTAGACAAAGAAGAAATTGAAGGAGTCCTTGCTCATGAACTCTCACACATAAAAAATCATGATATACTAATTTCAACAATGGCTGCAACAATAGGAGGAGCAATTTCTTTTCTCGCAAATATTGCCTGGTGGAGTTTGTTTATGGGGGATTCTGACAGAAACAGTTTAATGCTTATCCCCCTTCTAATTTTAGCTCCTGTTGGGGCTATGATAGTTCAATTAGCAATTTCAAGAACAAGAGAATATGGGGCAGATTATTCAGCAGGAATTATAACAAAAAACCCAACTAGTTTGGCAAAGGCTTTAAAAAAAATAGAAGGTTTTGTAAAATCAAACCCAGTAAGAGGAAACGCTACAACCTCTCACCTGTTTATTGTAAATCCTTTCAAAGCAGATGCAATATCAAAATTATTTTCAACTCATCCTTCAACTGAAGAGAGAATCAAGCGGTTGGAGGAACTTTCGAAGAACTTGTGAAATAATTTAAGAGATATTCCTGTGCTTCCTCTTTAAGTTCCTGAAGTACATTATAATAATTGTCATAATTGTCTTCTCTATTAATCCTGTTTCTATAATCTGCAAAATCAAACACTTTTTTTACTTCCCCATCTTCAAATAATCCTCTTTCTATCCCTTTTAGTAACAAACCCCTAATTCCATGCCTGAAAGAACTTTCTTTATATGCTTTCCTAAAGTTATCAAGATCAGGTTGCCCAGTATAATGTCCAACGGAAGCATATACAGAACAAGCTTCGGCATCTATGAGATAAGAATTAATTTTGTCTTTCTTCCGCTCCCCTAAAATATCCGCAAAGTCCTTTACGAGTGTTTTTTTAGTTTTATTTAGCATAAAAAATTATTTAAAGCTTTTTACCACAACATGTCTTTTTGTCTTGGAGATTGGCCTGCATTCTACAACCATAACCGTATCTCCTTCTCTCAGTTTAATGCACTCTGGTTTATGAACGCTTAGTTTTTTCTTCCTCCTCTCATATCTTTCATATTTTGGAACAAATTTCAAGTATCTTCTCTCAATTATAGCTGTATTTTCTGGGTCTAAGGAAACAACCTTCCCCCTCAGGGTTCTCCCCCTTATTCTCAGGTTTCCATGAAATGGACAATCCCTACTACTACATTTTTCTTTTGGAAATTCCACATCCAAACCAATAGATTTCATAAATTTATAAACAAAAATATAAAGATAGGTAAAAAAATTAATTTTCAACAACTTCAGTTATTTTACCTTCCAGTAAATTTTCCCAAGGAAGTACTCCTTCTTTCTCTGCTTTTTTTGTAGGTCTCGCTATAACAATTCCATAGGAGTCTACTTCAACAGCAAAGTCCTTACCACAAGTTTTATTATCACACATATGAATGTTTTTATTGTTTTTTCTAACATTAAAATTTCTGTCTTTTCTGTACTTCATTTCTATTTCTCCTTTATGCAAAGTCTTGCAAAAGGGACAACCAACTTTATATTTAACCAGAACCATAATATATAACATATTATATTTAAATAATACTAAAGGAAAATAAACAAAAATATAGTAGATATGAGCAATAATACCATTAAATGCTTTAAACCAGCAAGATATGAGCTTTCAGTTATTTTTCCTATAACAATACCTGACAAAATGGCTTCTATGACTATAATATGCTGAAACAAAATCTTATATTCCAAAACTTCTACTGTCCCAAAAGAAGGGATAAAAAAAGTGAAAATTACGAAAATAATCCCTAAAAATACAAAGAAAACAAAGTACAAAGAAATCAGTTGTGGAAACAGTTCTGTGCTCCTTTTACTCTCAAGTTTTTTTGTTAAAAATATATAATCGTTTATCTCTTTCATGCTTTTTCCAACATCTGTACTAAACTCTGCTACTTTTTCTGTCAATGTGATAACTTTTTTAATAAACTTGTTATTTACCCTGTTTCCAAAATTTTCTAAAGCAACCTGAAAGGGCACCCCCCATTCTATCTGCAAACACATATTTCTTATTAATGGTGTCAGACTTCCATAGTCTGCATCTTTACTTTTTCTTACCGCTTCAACTAACGACATTCCGCTTGAGGTATTATTATAAATTTCCTGAAAAAATCTCGGAAAAAATTTTATAACTCCTACTCTTTTTTTGTAATTATAGTAAATAAGAATACTTATACTTATTAAAACAATAGATAAAACAAAAATAATTGGATTTATCATATTTTTACCTTATTAAGAACAATCAAAAATATTAGCCCAGCCAGAGGAACAAAAACATAAGTTACTAGTTTTATTAGGAACATTATTTCAAAGGAAAAAAAGGTTGGACTAATTAAAGAAAATGCTGTCAAAATAATTATCAACACAAGAGGAGCAATTAATAGAGCAACAATATAAATATCTGACAAAAAACCCATCATTGAAGTATATCTCCTTTGTCTCTCTTTATAGACATTAATACCTTTCTTTGATTCCTCCTCTAAATACAAGTTTATATTTCCTCCAGATAAAATTGTTGAAAGAAAACCCAAAAGAAAGTTTTTAAATTTCTCTGATGGAGTTCTTGAAGCAACCACTCTTACACTGGAAATAATATCTTTCCCAACCAAATAAATATGTTTGTAAACCCTCTCGCACTCCTTACTAAACTCTCCAAACTCCTTTTCTTCAGCAAGATATTTAAACATTCTCTCAGGCGGAACTCCACTTTTGGAGATAATACTCATATAAGATATTCCCAAAGGCATATTTTTCTCAATACTTTCAAGTTGATTTTTATATTTATAAAAAGGATAAAGATAAAAAATAGTTGCAATTGAACTAGTTAAGGTTATTGTTAACATTATTGAACTGACTATAGAGATTACAAAATTAAATCTCCAGAAAATTAAAAACAGGTAAAGAAAATACACAAGAAAAATATCAAAAGATAAGAAACAATAAAAAAATAATTTTCCTACATATTTTTCATAAATAATTGGTAAATTTGATTTCTCAACAAGCTCCTTTAAAGGCTGTAGTACTCTTCCAAAAAATCTTATTCCAAGTTTCTCAAATAGGTGAATTAGTTCTTGATACATAAGTTTAAAAGATTATAATTCTTTATGGTTCTTGAATATTTCTACACAAACTATGTAAAATATGAAGAAACAAAAAAGTTATTTAGAACCCTGATTATAACTACTATAGCTTTTATACTTACTTTAGTTTTCTTATTGATTTTGGCAAAAATATATTTGCCTGCAGGTCTCTTATCTACTGTTGATATTTCTAATCTCTTGAATTATGGATATTTTGGGATTTTTATAATTACTTTATTGGGCGGGACCTTTTTCCCTGTAGGAAGCCCTGCAATAGTTGCAACAGCTGGTGCATTGGGTTTCCCAAAAATTCCTGTAGTTATCATCACATCCGTTGGGTATACTCTCGGTATCTGTATAAATTATTTTCTTGCCTATGAATTTGGAACCCACTATGTCAAAAAGAAAATTGGAAATGAGGTTTATAAAGACATCTCAGAGTGGTGGAATAAATGGGGTATCCTTCTTGTTGTCTTATTTGCTCTATTCCCAATTTTGCCATTTAACCTGCTTGCCCTACTTTGTGGCTTATTTAGATTTAATATCTTATATTTTATCTTAATTAATTTTGGTTCCAATCTTCTAAATTCTTATATTTTTATTTATCTTGGCGCTTCTGCTGCTAGTTGGATAGGCTTATTTTAAGAGATTTATCTATCAAAACCAAAAAGAAAGAGGCTCGGTTACTCTGTTTTTAACTTCTCAAGTAACTTTTCTATCTCAGAGATTTTCTGTTTTATTTGCTCAACAAAATCTTTCTTTTTATGCTCTTCTACTTCTTCAACTTTTTCTTTATAGGAACCCTTTATAAAATTTAAGATTTCTTCATTTTTCTCTACTTCAATAACCTCATTGGTTTTAGCATCTACAAAACCCTGATAGGCAATTCCTGCTGAATCAGATGGAATAACAATAACCTTCCAGTATAAAGAATCATTTTTAAAGAAAGGTAGAGGCTCAGCAAGTCTGAATCTGTTCCAGTCAACCTTTGGACTACTCCTCCTTACAAAATCTGTTGCTTTTACAGGACCTGTTAAACTCTCCTCAGGAGGCTCAATTAATTCAATTTTTCCGTTTCTTGCATCAATAGTAAATATTTTAAATATCCCATGACTTTTCCCATAAGGTTCCGTTGAGATGAACCATTTTAATCCATCTTTTGTATCCAAGAGAAATGGTTGTTTGTTTCTGTCTAAATCCTGAATATCTGTTTGGTCTTTGTGTATAAGGAAATAATTTATCAAACCATTTTTAAATGCATAGGATTCTATATATAACCTGGCTAATTTCTCTGGGAAGATCCTATTTCCTTTTAATAATTCTGTTTCTGAAGCCTGCTCTGGTTTCAAGAATTCAATATTTCCTGCTGGATCAACAACAAATAATCCATCAAATTTGGGTAGAGTATAAAGCAAACCATAGTAAATCTTATATTTATAGGAAATTGCAGGAATAATTGTGTAAACTTCACCATCCTTGTGAATGTAGTAAGCATCATCGAAATCTACAAAATATTTATTTTTATACAGATTCCAGAAGAGATTATCAAATATTTGCATTCCTTCTCCAATCTCTAAATCTTTTTCTATTATCTGAGAATTTTTTTCCTGAACAGTTGCATCAACGGAAGCAATTCCTTTATTTTTAATTAAAAGTTTTAACAGCTCCCCATCAGGAACTAGAGGAAAAGTCCAGGATAAAGAATCATTTATATTAACGATATTTTCTGGCCCTAATCGATATTGGGCAAATTGCAAACTGTCTTTTGCATATCTGTAAGCAACACTCATTGGCATTAATCTCAAATTAGTTGTTGACTCTGGAAGACCCTGCATTTCATTAAATTCAAGGGTTTTTGGTAGTTCCAAAAAAACAATGAAAGAGGAGAAAAATGAAGCACCAATCAACAGGAAGAAAAGTAAAACTATCGAGAGTGTAAAATAAGTTGACTGAACTACATTCATCACCAATTCCCCCTCCTCTTCTACTCTTCTTTTTTTCTTTTTCCTCTTTCTAAGGAAGAAAAGATAGTAGATAACTGACCAAATTAAAATGACTTCAATAATTGCAGGATTTTTATAAAAGTAAATTACAATTGGATGAAACCATGGTCTAAAGAAATAACCAACTAAGATTATTAAAACACCAACTATAATTTTTTTAATATCCATAATTTACTTAAATTCTTTACTAAGGAAGTAAAGAGTTGTTAACCCTACAATTATCACAATCCAAAAACTCAAGAAACGCTCTAATAATAACAAAGAAGAAGAAAAAGAAGTAGGAATCCCCAAAATTAGAAGCGTTGATATTGTCCCTCCTTCCACCAAACCAAGACCTCCAGGAAGCCAGGGAATCAATGAAAATAAAACTATGAGAACCCAAACTACTAATACTAAAGTGAATGAAACAGGAAAATTAATTGCCAAAAAAACAAAGTAAATTCTAAAAAGATCAAGAAATCGACAAAAAAAAGATGTAGAAAAAATTTTTAAACATAATCTCTTGTTATACAATAAATTTCTAAAACTTGAAGTAAAAACCTTACTAGACATTTTCACATCTGTTTTAAAAAATTTTAAAATATATTTTTCAATAAATTTCTCAATTTTGCTTCTATCTAACAAAATTCTAAACATAAAGAAAAAACCAGTTAAACATAAAACAGAGAGTATAACCCCAACATATAAAAATCCAATAGGAATAAGTTTAGTAGCAGATAAAAAAACAATTAATATTAATAAAGTAATATAAAAAGAAATTAATTCAGATGTTATTTCTATAATAACAGATGGTCCTGCTTTTGTTGTAGGAATATCACTTTTTGTAAGATAATATAGTTTTATAGGCTCTCCTCCGGCTTTGAGTATAGGGATTAACTGGTTAAAGGCCATTCCAGAAATTAAAATCTTAAATATTCTAGTAAGTTTCAACTTATATTTTTGTGTGAATATAATTATCTTTAATCTTACTGTATATAAAAAGATTATGCAAACTTGTGTTAACAAGGCGAGAAAAAAATAACCCAAATTTGCATTCAACAAAATATTAATAAGTTCAATTCCTCCAAAAGAGAAAATTACTCCAAAAAATAGGAAAATACCTAAAACTATTCCAAATAGCTTCTTCATAACTCTTATTTAATTTTTAGATTTAGATTTATGAAAATTCCAAAAGAGCAGAAGAAATATTGTAAATACTGCAAAAAGACTACACTCCAGAAATTAAAGAGAGTTAAAAATAAACCAAGAAGAAAACTTGCAGTTGGGCAGAGGAGACACTTAAGAAAACTTGCTGGTTATGGTTCTTTTCCTGCAAAAAAGCCAAAAGGAAGAGGAAAACCAGCAACAAAATTAGACTTTAGATATATTTGCAAAGAATGCGGAAAGCAGAATATTATTGGTAAAGGTTTTAGAATAAAGAAGGTTGAGATGGTTTAATCCAAAATATCAGGTCGAAAATCAGAATATTTTAATCTGTGTGTAAATTCCTGCCTTTTGTAATCTTCCAAATTTGAATTTGCTAATAACTTCTCAATTTCCCTTTTATAGATATCTATTTTCTTCTCTTCTTTTTTACTTCCATTAGCAGCCCTTAAATAAGCGATAGGAATCAAAACCTCAAAAATCAAATCAATTTTTTCTTCAACAGGAATCTTTGATAATTTACCCCAACATAAGACCCTTACCATATTGCCCAAGAAATAAAAAATGGTAAGGACTACTGCAACTTGACAAAAATTGTTATTAGATACCAAGCAGTAGCCCTCGTGTACATAATTATATTTGCAAGAGTATTTATAATTTTTGTGTTTTATACGACGATTGTCTATTTTACATAAAAAAACTATTTTTTAAGAAATAACTTGTCTATCTCCTGATAGCCCTTCTCAATACTAGTTGAATAAGTTGTGCACACAGAAAACTATACCTTCTCTGGTATTTAATGGAGACAATAACAACTGTATAAAATTTTGTTACCAAGGAATTTATATATTTCTCTTTACAATGTAAATAATATATGAGATTATTTCCAAAGGATGGAATTTTTTATGATTTGTTTGAAAAGCAGGTAGAGAAACTAAATAAAGCAGTCCAGTTACTTAAAGAGCTGGATAAAAAAAATAAAAGTTTAGATAATGTTGCTAAACAAATGGAAAAATTGGAATCAGAAGCAGATGATATTGGCCATTCTGTTGTTGAGCATCTGATAACAAGTTTTATTACACCAATAGAAGGAGATGATATTGATATTTTAAGGCAGGAGCTGGATAACATCATGGATGATATTGAAAAAGCTGTAAATAGAATTGTAATTTATAAACTTAGTAGACCTTTACCAAAAGAAATAAAGGAGTATGTAGAAATAATTGAAAGAGCAATTTCTGAAATAGATAAAGGAGTAAGAGAGATAAGAGATGTAAGAAAGTTTCAGGACAATCTCCACTATAGGTGCCAGAAACTTAACAAACTTGAAAATGAAGGGGATGAAATTAATAGAAGAGCACTAAAAGATTTGATGGACATTAAAAAGATAACCCCGAAAAAGAATTTAAAGATAATAAAATTAAAAGAAATCTACGAAACTTTGGAAAGGGCTATTGATTGTTGTGAGAATGTTGGAAATATTTTTGAGTCAATATTAATCAAAAACAGGTAAGTATGATAACCCCATTAATATTAACATTTATCATCATTACCTTGGCATGGCTCTATGATTTCTGGAATGGAGCGAATGACTGTGCAAATTCTGTTGCTACTACCGTTTCTACAAGAGCCATGTCTTTCAAAAATGCTGTCCTGTTATCTGGATTTTTCAATTTGATGGGAGCATTTATTACAACTGAAGTGGCAAAAACAATTGGAAAAGGAGTTATTCTCCCAAATATGATATCACAGGAACTTTTAATCTTCAGCCTGATTGGTGCCATCTCCTGGATATACCTGTCCACAAAACTTGGAATCCCTATTTCTGTAACCCACTCCCTAGTTGGAGGATTACTCGGAGCAGGAATAGTTGGTTATGGATTTTCTGTTATAATTTATTCCGGGATAATAAAGATTTTGGTGGGAATGATTTTGGCGCCTGTTCTTGGTTTTTTGGGTGGTGCAATTCTCATACTGATTTTGGTGTGGACAATAAAAATATTTTCTCCAAATATTGCTGCATTTAAATTAAATCAGAAGTTTAGGTTTGGACAAATTTTCACTACTATCGCAGTTGCTATCACCCACGGTATGAATGACACACAGAATGCCATGGGTGTAATAACTATTTCACTTATCGCGGGAGGTTTTCTTTCAGAGTTTAATGTTCCTTTGTGGGTTATTCTGGGGTCCGGAATTTTTATGTGTCTTGGAACAATATACGGGGGGCAAAGAATTATAAAGACTGTTGGCAGAAAAATTTATAAAGTCAAACCTGTTCATGGAATTTCTGCTGAACTTTCGAGTTCAATACTTATTTTCGCTTGTTCTATATTCGGGATTCCTGTAAGTACAACACAGGTAACTACAGCAGGAGTTACTGGTACAGGAACGGTTGAGCGAAAACAGATGGTCAAATGGAGAGAAATTATAAAAATATTTTTTACATGGATTTTCACCATCCCGGGAGCAGCATTAATCAGCGGCTCACTTTTCTTTTTATTCTCGGTTTTATAATTATTTATATGAACCAAAGGCAAGAAAACTCCCGATTTTAATCGTGGAGATGAATTGCCCCTTAAATACTTTTAAAACATAATTAAATATGGACGGACATGTCCTGTATTGTCTTCTGGGTATATCTTGGAAGACGGGGTTGCTGACCCTACAATAGTGAAATAAGGCGTCTGAAAAAGGTGACTCAGCCCTAAACTAAAGCGTGTCAGACCAAAACCTCTGCTACGGTAAGTTTTGTTAGCGACTTTAGAACCTCGCCAGTCTTCTGTATTCAAAACAGTGTTTTGGTTAAGGAAGCTCCTGAATTTATTCAGGGAGAGGAAGTCACCTATGTCAATGAGTATAGAAAGAAAACAAATTATTATTTTATGAACGTAGTTGTTTCAGCAGTTTTGATAATTGCCTTTTCAATACTGGTAGTAGGTTTAGTACTTCAGTTTGCAGTTCCATTAATACAAGAACATAAACAAGAATTGGAATTTCAACACGGAAAAGATATAGTAAATTTTCTTTCAATCACAACTTCAAATCTAATCTCAGAACCTATAAATTCTTCAAGAAAAATAGAAATAGAATTTAAGAGAGGAATATTAAAATTCTCAAATAATGTAATTTCTATTTCAACAGTAACCCAAAACTACAACAAAACCTTTGATAAGATTCAATTCAACGAAATAGAAGTACAACCTGGAAAAACGAAAATAGAATTAATAAAAATAGGCAAAAATGAGGTAAAGGTACTCTTATATTAATTCCAAAACATCCCGAACATCCTCAAAAATAAAATCAGGTTTCACTTTCTCTGCTGATTTTCTATCCAAAACACCAGTAAGAACAACACCTGTTTTTATTCCAGCATTTTTCCCCATCTCAATATCGTTAACTGTATCTCCAATGTAGAGTAACCCTTTTTTTGAAAGGGCAAAAGTTCTAAGAATCCCCAAAATCATATCTGGACTTGGTTTTCCATTTCTCACATCTCCTGCACAGATGTTGTAATCAGTTAATCTATCCAACTTAAATTTTTCCATGAAAAAATTATTTATCTCAGAATCATTTCCGGTAATGATAGATGTTTTTATTCCTTTTTCTCTAATATCTTGCAAAACTTTTTTGGCAAAAGGAAAAAGCTTAAAGCTATCTAACTTATCTTTTCTTTCTTTTTTAATATCTTTTATAACTTCTTCTGTTTTTTCTTTAGGAGCCAGGGCTTTAACAATTTCATCACTCTCTTTACCAAACTGATTTTTTATATCTTTTTCACTAACTTCTATTTTGAATTTTTTTAGAACTTTTTTGAACAAAGATAACCAAATAACCACAGAATCTATTAAAGTTCCATCCAGATCAAAACCAATAACTTTAAACTCATTTACCATATCTAAGTTATACTTAAAAATTAACAAAAAAATAAAACACTAAAGGTATTTTTTAAGTTTTTTTTCTATTAATGCTAATCCATTTCTTGCGTCACTGACTTTTTTACCACCGACACAAACTATACTTCCACTTGAGAAAATAAGGAATGATACTTTAGGTTCATCCAATCTACAAATCAAACCAGGGAAGTTTTCAGGCTCATACTCAGAATCTTCTATTCTAAAAGCTAAAGTCTCTAAATCAAGGTCATAACCAAGATTTCCAACAGCAACAATGTTCTCTATTTTTGTTTTATATTTCTCAGGTATTTTAACACCTAACTTTCTTATCATATCCATAATTTTTCTTATTCCTTGAAGGGCTTCCTTTTCAGTCTTCGAACCAACACAAACAATTGTTCCTGACCTAAAAACAAGAGCTGTTATATTAGGATCCTTTAATCTTACTACCAACCCAGGAAATGCTTCAGGCTCGTATTCTACAGATTCGTAATATTCTGAAATTTTTGTGAGAGGGAAGCCAACATTAACATGTGTTGATACAACAACATTTTGAACTTTTATTGATTCCATATTAAAAAATAAAATAAAAGTATTTAAGGTGAACCTTTTTAACTGACAAAAAGCCAGAGCGAAAAAAGAGATTTTTTTAGCATAAGTTTTGCATTTTTTAAATTTGACAAATAATTATTTTGTGATTTAGTAGCAGATATATCTTTAATTCCCTAGTTTGTCCAAACACAAATAAGAGAGGGGTTATATAGGATTATTGATTAAAACTCCCGTAGAGAGCTATATCAAAAAGAGTAAAAGTTTTATAATTAAGTATAAATTTTTTAAGATTTTTTAACAATTTTTTTAATTAGTTCGGAAATTTCTTTCAAGTTTATCACATTTAAAAACAACAATAAACCAACAAATATTAAAATAGAAACAGAAAAACAAACGAAGACTTCTAGAAATATATTAATATAAAGCAGATTTTTGAGAAGGTAAATAGACAAAAGTGAAAAAATCCCTATGATTAAAGTCTTAAACCAATTTATAATAGGAACCTTTAATTTAACAAATTTCTTTAATTCAAAAAATGAAAATAGAAACATTACTGTGTAAGTCAAAAGGGTGGATATTGCAGCCCCTATAATCCCTATTTTTGGAATAAGAATTATATTTCCAATTAAATTCATAATTGCTCCAAAATAGATAATTTTTGTATAATTTTTTGGTTTCCCCAGCCCATTCAAAACAGTCCCGTTTATCTGTGTTATTGAGAAAAATATTGCTCCAATTGCAAGGATTTTTAAAACATTAGAACCTTGTGCATAAAAGGAACCAAAGAATAAATTTAAAATTTCTGCTGAGAATGAAAAAGTCATCAGAGTAAAAGGAATTATTATAATCCAGATATATCTATAAATTAAAGAAATACCTGTTTCAAGACCCTTTAATCTCTTTGTTTTTAGTTCTGTGACTAGAGGGAATAAAACAGTTGCAAAGGATCCTGCAAAGAACCACAATAATCTTGCTGTTGGCCGGGCTGTCTGGTAAATTCCAACCTCAGGAAGACTTCTAAAAAAAGTAATTAAAATTGTGTCAGTATGACCTATTATAATTCCTGCCACAGAAGAAAGCATTACAGGAAACCCATAGAAGAGTAATTTCTTTGTCAGTTCTTTGCTAAAATCTAATTTTACTTTAGGGATTAATTTCACAGCAGGAAAATAAAATATCAGGATTACAAAAAAATATGAGGTAAGAAAACCTAATGCAGGAGAGAGAGTAGAGAAGTTTAATGAAATAAATAACCAAGTTATTACAAAATAAAATAACTTTCTACAGAACTTTGCTATTGCAAAATGTTTCATAAGCTGGAAACCCTTGAATATTTGTTGTATTGTACTAGGGAATATTCCAACAAAATAAGCAATTGCTAAAAATTTTATGACAAGAACACCTTTTAATATATTCCCAGAAAGATGTAAATAATTTATTGCAAGAAATTCTGCACCAAAGAAAAGGATTATGGTGATTATCAAGGCAGGAAACAATCGAATAAAAAAGATAGTAAATAAAGAGGCCTTTAATTTTTTAAATTCTTTTTCTGCTTTAAATTTCGAAATATGATAAATTAAACTACGTCCAAGACCAAAACTTTTAAACAACTTAAATAAGCCAACTAGGGATAAAGAAGCATAGAAGAGACCATAATCTGTAGGAGTTAAATTTGAAGTTAAAACAAATCTTCCTCTCAAGCACAACTCGCCGTAGAGTAGGGCAAAAGCTTTCTTCTTGGAATTTTAAAAGCAAGCCCAGGTCACCGATGGACAGGCATGTCCGCAAACGACTCCAAAAACAATTTGAACCAGAAGTAAAAAGATTAAGTAAATTACTAAATCGAGATTTGTCCTATTGATGTAAGGACTAAAGGAATAGTAATAAAATACAATTTTGAGGCTATAAATTTTATAAATACGATTAAAAACTATGTTGCAGAAACCTGTTAGATATTTCAAAACGGAGAAAGAAATAAGATTTAAAGTAAAAATTTAATTCACTTATGAGAATTATAATTACCGGCGGAGGCGGTTTTGTTGGGAGAAATTTAGTTAGGATTTTAATTGAAAACAATTTTAATCCAGAAAATATTGTTATTATTGACAAAAATAAAGAAAATTTAAAATTTGTTGAGAAAGTTAAAACTGTTATTGAAGATTTATCTAAGAAAGGAAAGTGGATAAACGAGTTTAAAGATGTTGATGTTGTTATAAACCTGGCTGCACAAATTTCCTCCCTTGATTATGAGCCCTTTAAAAAAAACAATATCGAAGCAACAAAAAATGTTATTGAAGCAATGAAAAAATTTAAAGTTAAAAAAATTTTACATTTCAGTTCTGTTGCTGTTCTCTCTGTTAGGAAGGATTTTTATGCTGAGACAAAGAAAGAAGGGGAAGAACTTGTAATAAATAGTGGTCTAAGTTATTGCATTTTAAGACCTTCTTTAATGTATGGACCAACAGATGATAAAAATGTTGGGTACTTAATAAATTTTTCAAGAAAATTTCATTTTTTACCAATTCCAGGAAACGGGAAATCTCCAAGGCAACCAATTTATATTGATGACGTTTGTCTTTTAGTAATAGAAAATTTAAAAAATTTTCCCAAAAATAGAATAATTAATGTGAATGGAAAGGACATAATTTATTTTAGAGATATGGTAAAAATTATTTTAAAAGAAGTTGGTGGTTTTAAATTTAGGCTATTTTTGCCGGTTTGGTTATTTAAAATTGCTATGGTTCTTTATCAAAAAATGAGGGGAAAAGAAAAATTCACTTTAGAGCAGGTTGATTCTCTTACAAGTGGTGATGTCTTTGAGATTTACCCATGGTGGGATGAATTTGATATAAGAACAACTTCTTTTGACGAAGGAGTTAGGAGAATGATATAAATTATTTATGGTCTTGAAAAAAATTCTGATTTTTGCATATTTTTTTCCACCTCATACAGGTGGTGGGGAAACACACGTTTATGAGTTTGCAAAACATTTAAGTGAGCGAAATTATAACATTGTAATATTTACACCAAATATTCCTAAAACCAAAGAGATCGAAAAAATAAAAAATAATCTAAAAGTTATAAGATATCCTGCTGTAGAACTTGGCGGGAATCCCTTCCCAAAATTCTGGAAATTAAGATTCTGGAGATTATTTAAAATAGCAATAAAAGAAAAACCGGACTTTGTGATGTCAAGAACAAGATTCTTTTTTATAAGTTTCTTTGCTTTTTTATTTGCAAAATTAACAAAAACAAAACACATTCATGTTGAGCAGGGAAGCAATTTTTTAAAGACAGGAAATTGGTTTGAAGATAAAATAGCAAAAATGTATGATTTAACTATAGGTAAACTAATTTTAAGTAGAGTAGATTGCTGTGTTGCAATTTCTAATGCAGTATATAATTTTGTAAGGAAATTCAGGAAAAGGGAAATATTTATTATTAGGAGAGGTTTGGAAACCACTGAAATAAAAAAGATAAAAACAAACAAAGAACTTTCTGAAAAATATAAAGATAGAATTAAAATCTGTTTTGTTGGAAGATTAATTTATTGGAAAGGTTTGCATAAGGCTTTGGAGAGTTTTCTCCAGTTACCAGAAAAATTAAGAAATAAGTGTGTTTTTTTTGTTGTCGGTTCTGGCCCGGAAAAAGGAAATTATGAATCAAGATATAAAAATCAAAATATCAAATTTTTAGGAGAAGTTAACAGAGAAAAAGCTCTTTCAATTGTTAAAACTTGCGATGTTTTTATCCATTCAACAATTTCAGGAGGAGGCTTATCTTGTTCTCTTTTGGAAGCCATGTGCTTGGGAAAAGCAATTATAGCAACACCTGCCGAAGGAGCAGATGAGGTAATATTTAACAATAAAACAGGCCTTCTTTTAAAAGAATACTCTCCAGAAGAATTTAAAAGAGGATTTGAGATTTTATTAAATAATAAAAAATTACAAACTAAATTAGGAAAAGAAGCAAAAGAATATATTAAAGAAAATTTTACCTGGGATAAGAAAATTGAACAATATTTAAAATTTATTTAATTTCTTCCACTTATCAATAATAAAATCAAGCCTAAAATTACTTAAAACATTTTTTTGTTTTTTTCTTTTATTATTTATACAATTTAACATTTCTTCCGCCAAGAGTCTCTCTTTTTTTTCTCGCAAATCATAATCATCCTTTAAATTAAATGGAGACAACAATGTTTGTCCATTGCTTCTATAAGGATATTCTATTTTCTCATCTATTAAAAGATCCGGTGCAACTATTTCCCTAGGTCCTGTAGCACAATCAGTTGAGATTATTGGCAAACCCACTGCCATCGCCTCAAGTAAAGTATTCGGCAACCCTTCCCAGAGAGAAGATAAAATAAAGCAGTCACTGTTTGTTAAATATTTATAAACATTTTTTTTATTACCTAATAAAAAAACATTTTTCTCAAGACCTAACTTATTTATCAAATTCTCCAGCCTCCCTCTTAACTCTCCCTCCCCTAATATTATCAACTTAACATCTTTATTACTATTCACAACTTCTTTAAAAGCATGTATCAAATAAATTTGTCCTTTTTGTTCAATTAATCTTCCTATATTTATAAACACGAAATTATTTTGAAATAATCTACTATATTGAAAGGGTAATTTTTGTTTGCTAAGGTACTCAATCTTTTCTAAGTTAATCGGATTATAAATTACTTCTATTTTTTCTAAACCAAAATTGTTTTGAAGATCCATCTTAGCCTTTTTAGAAACAACAGTGACAATATCTGCAAAAGGATAAAATAATTTCATTATTTTTTTTGCATTTTTCTTTTTCTTAAAAGGATTGTTTCTAATAGAAATTATGATTTTAGTCTTATTCTTAAAAATTGTTTTACTAACAATACAAGCAAAATTAGCTTCTTCCATAAAAGAAATAACAGTATCAATGTTATGCTCCTTGCAATATTTCTTTATCCTCCAGCCCCTTCTGAATATAGCCAATAAGGCACCGAGAGTATTCTTTATGTTAATATCCTTGCCTATATCAAAATAAATACCGTTATATTCATATTTATCTTGAACATCTGTGAATACCAAAAAATGAACCTGATAGCCGCGCTTATTCAACTCAGAACCTACTATACTGGCCACCCTTCCTGCGCCTCCACCCAATATTAGACTATTAATAACCACAGCAATATTTTTTTTATTATCTCCTTCCATAACTCTATATATTTTTAATATTGTGGTTGTCTAGAATTTTATAAAAATCTTTTTGAAACTTAATCCAAATAATTTTAAAGCTTTCAAAATTCTTTTAAACCTTGAGCAAAATCATCACAACTCTCTTTATTAAGAAAAAGCCGAGCATTGTTGTTAAAAGAGCGGATGCGGTGAATTTTTCAATTTCTTAAAGAGCTTTTCATATAGATTTTCATAACTTTTTATCATTTTTCCTAAAGAGAATTTTTCTTCTATTGTTTTTCTTCCTTTTTTTCCTATTTCTTTTCTCTTCCCAGAATTCAAATTTAGGACAAACTCAATTTTTTTAGCTAAAGCAGAGGGATTTTTTGGCTCTACCAAAAATCCGGAAACATTGTCTTCTATTATTTCTTCTACTCCTCCTACATTTGTAGCCACTACTGGCAAACCACAAGCCATAGCTTCCAGAATTACATTTGGGAATCCTTCCCACAAAGAAGATAAAACAAAAACGTCAGCAACATTAAGAAAATCAGCTACATTTTCTTTTCTTCCCAAAAGAAAAATATTTTTATCTAGGTTATCCTTTCTAATCAGTTTCTCCAATTTCTCTCTTTCCTCTCCTTCTCCTAAAATTAACAAGACGATTTCAGGATATTTTTCTTTCAGAATTTTTATTGCTTCAATCAAATAAGGGTATCCTTTAGCTTTAAATAATCTCCCAACAGAAATCAAAACTTTATTTGATTCTTTTAAATTAAACTTTTCTCTAATTTCTTTTCTTTTTTCTTCATCTTGGAATTTAAATTTATTAATATCTATTCCATTATAAATAACAATTGATTTTTGAGGGGAGACAACTCTTGCCTTGATCATTTTTTCCTCCACCTTTTGAGAGACAATCACTACAACATCAGCAAATTTATCAGTAAATTGTAATAATCGCTCTCTCAAAGATCCCCCTATATATTCATTACGAATTGAAGAAATTATTATCGGAACTTTACAAAATTTTCCAACTATCCTCCCCAAAAAATCAGTATGAAACAAAAAGGTATGCAAGATGATTGGCTTTTCCTTTTTGAGAATAGAAAGTAATCTAAAAAATATGAAAGGATTAAATTTAAACTTCGCATTTAAAGATAAAACAGGAATGCCTGATTTTTTAATTTTTTCTCCAACTTCAGTTAAAGAAAGAATTGAAATCATTATTGGCTCAAATCTTTCTTTATCAATTTCTTTCACTAAGTTATACAAAACTATCTCTGCTCCGCCAGTCTTAAGTCCAGTGATGAAGTACAAAATTTTAATTCTATTTTTTACAACCATATTATACCTGCTATCAATAAAAGTATCTGCATCATCTGATCCTCGATGAGTTAAAGTATCTTGCATTTTTTCTAATAATGTTTCGATCTATTTTATTTTTATGGTCCCACACTCCTACTACCCAAGACATAAATTATTCTTGGGTTTTTCTTTAAAATTTCTAAAAATTGAGAAATTTCTTCAGAAATCCAGTTTATATTCAAATCCCTTCTTTTTCAGTTTTTCTCCAGAAAGACTATAGCAAGAATCATGGCCTGGCCGGGTTTTATGAAAATCGATATATTGTGGGAAAAGAAAAATTTTCCATTAAAAAAGTAGAGCATCACAAACATTTCTGGCATGAATCCATTTTCTTGAACAGATATTGCCTGGCAATCCATGGATTCTAACAACTTTTAGATTTTTTTGTTTTCTTAGGACTAAGAGTTTCTCTTTCACTAATTCTTAGTGAATAACTAGTTTTATTCTAAGTTTCATCGGCAAACCCTAAAGCTGTTTTATATTCCAAAGGATTTAAACTGCCATCTTTACTTTTAATAGTGCAAACCAAAATCTTAAATTTTTCTTTGTCAATTCTGGTAGACATTTCATAGGGCATTTTCTCGGTATCTGCCATTTGAGGAGAAGTACTCAAATATAAAATTTTATTTTTTCTTCATTTTATTAAAACTCCAATATATCTTTTCTTATACCGAACTACAATTGGCTTTCTTCCTACTTTATTTGCAAATCTCTTAAAAGCCAAATTATCACCTATATCATCTGATATAAAAATACCTTTATTTCTTAATGATCTCCATAATTTGGGATAGGCAAACACCCTCCCTTCATAAGTTTTATCACTATTATAATAGCAAATATCAATCTCCGGAAGTATTTTTAAAGCCTCATAAATCCCTATTCGGTCTAGTTTTTGGATAAGGGTCCAAAATTTATGAAGTTTTTTTGGAATAATACAACCTGTATATTTACTTTTATCAATCCTATTAGCATTTTCTCTGGGCAAAACACTTCCTATATACTTGTCATCTATCGGTGGATTAGCAATATCAATGCTTACTAAGGAACCTCCCCTTTCTTGTAATGAAAGCAAAAAAGCTAACGAGGACCATCCATAAGCAACTCCTGTTTCAATCACTCTAGTAGCTTTTATTCCTTGAGTTAATTGATAAATAAGTTCTAAATTTCCCCCTCCTCCCATTTCTACGAGACATTCTTTCCTCTTCTTTTCTGCTAATTTAACTTCTTCTCTAAATTTCTGATAAAAGGACTTATAGTTTTGCTTCCCAATGATTTTAATAATCGCAGAATTTGTATCCATTGCTCGTCCCAAACACCAAAATGTTCCTATTTTTTTATCTAATCTATATAGGGGTGTGCGAAATTAACCAAAATTAACAATTTTTATTGTGGAAGTAAGTAATCTAATAAGACTGGTGGTAAACAAAGAGATTGTTCCGTCTCAGAAAGGCAGAGGTAGAAGAGGATATAGAAATGTACCAAGAACAAGAACTTTGGTGTATCAAAGGCTCAAAGGATTCAATGATTGCCAGTTAATCAGACATTTAAAAGCAAATCCTAAGATCAGAAGAAATTTGGATCTAAGATGTGTTCCAGACAGGTCAAGGCTTAGCAGATGGAAAGAGCAGTACTCAGAATTGCTGATTCAGGTATTTAATCAATTATCAGAGATCATCCAATTAATGATTCCAACAGAACTGTTGATAATAGACTCAACTCCTTTGGTGGATGGAGAAGATCCAGATGCTAAAGTTGGTTTTTACTCGAGAGGAGCATTCAAAGGATTTAAAACACATCTTTCTGTAAACCAACTTGGATTGCCTCTAAAAGCGATTTTAACAACAGGAAACAAACATGATTCCCCTTTCTTACTAGAGTTATTGGTCTCAGGTAAACTTGCTTTAGCAGATGCTGGTTATGACTCAGAGGCCAATAGAAAAGCTTGTAGAGAAAAAGGAGTAAAACCAGTGATTGCGAAAAACAGAAGAAGAAGTAAGAAAAGACTCTGGACTCCAAAAATACTGAAGAAAAAGAGATACATTGTTGAGCAATTCAATGCAATTATAAAGAAGGCTATGGATAAATGTTGGCAGAAAATTAGAGGAGTTAAGAGAAAAACATCGGCAGTATTTGCTTCATTGAGCGCAATATTGATAACTGCTATTGATGGTGTTCTCTGTAACGAAGAAAAACTTAGAGAGTTTAGTAAATTTAGAGTCTAAAATAGTAAGGTGGAATTGGTCTCTTTAGTGATGTAAGTGTGCGAAATTAGGTTTCTTGTAGAGAATTAGATAGTTGGTTATTTTATTTCGCACATATTTATCTAATCTATATTTTAAACTATGGAAAAGCTTTAAATAATATCTTGGTCTTTTAATGACCCAAAACAAGTTTTTGTATATTTCAGTTTTCATAATAATATGCTATTTTTAAAAAAGAATAAAGATTGGAAATAACTTGTAGTGTACGAAAATAATTTCACCCCTCTTAGGGGGAGTATTATGAAGAAGTTAAATGAAAGAAAGATTAGATGGAAAGATTAAGAGATTCTATCAGACTTTTGAGATTTTATAGAGAGTTTCAGTCTGTTAGTAAGTTTATTCATTGGTACAACTTTGTTAGACCTCATACAAGTTTGTCAGTAAATGAGTTAAGAACTCCCGCCCAACTATTCTTTAGTGATAGACTTAAAGATTAAAAGTATATTTATTTGGGGTGAAATAGTTTTTATACAGTACAGATTGGAAATAACTCTCCTTGGATTAATTTTTGTATCTCCAAAAATTATAATTTTGACATTTTCTTTTCCAAATAGCTCGAAATATTTCTTCACTTTTTATAATAAAAATTTTTACATATCCTCTTAGATTTATCTTTGAGCATTTCTTCAAAACTGTTATATATCAAAGTGGATCCGATTCCTGAAGTTATACCATATCTATATAAAGAAAAAAGTTTTTCTGTTGGATTTCTCAGACAAATAATTATTTTAGCATTAGGGAATAGTTCTTTTATTCTATTGGCAGCTTTCTCATTGTACATGTAAGAAGGGCTGGATTCACCTTTCTTTTTACTTTTATGACAATGATTAAAAAAGGTTTTATAATATTTGGCTGTGGGACAGAATTAATCTGCATACAGTTTTAACAGATTATGCCAAACATTAACACAGTTTATAGCACAATCTATCCTGTCTTCTCTTCTTTGTTTCACTTTCCATCCAAATCCTCTTTTATCCACAGAAAACTCTGACTCAGAATTATTTCTTAGACAGTATTGCTCCAGATAGGAGAAGGTATCTTTAACAAACCTTATCATAGTTCTTTTCCATTCAAATGAGCCTTTCATAGTTGCGTTCTTTCTGGGTATAATATAAACCTTAGTCTTTCCAAATTTATCCACACAAGAGGAAAAGCTGTAATATTTATCCAACCTTACACTTTTTATTTCCACATCAATTCCCTTCAACATTTCCATAGACCGCTCAAATGCTTGTTTTTCACTTCTCATACTTGTTCCATAAGCAAGGTACATTTTTAACCTTGTCCTTTCTCTTTTCTGCCTCTGATCTGTAGTGTTTTCTGATTGTTAAAGAATATCCTGTACCATCTCCACAACAATCAGATTGGTTTATCCCTTTCTTCTTCAGTATTAACACATGAAGATTATGGATAGCCATTTCTACTTCAGAGTCAGAATACAATCTTTCAACAGTCTTATAACTGACATCAATTCCAGAGAGAATAGAGAAAATGGCAAGCATAGAACTCATTGACCTGTTACTTTTTCCAACCAATTCCTTTAATAGGATTAGAGTAACTTTCTGTTTAACAGAGAGTTCTGGTTTCTTACCCTTTCCTTTATAAACCTTTATTGTTCTTGTTGCTTCTTCTATTAGAGGCTCAAGATTTCTGATTGCTCCTTTTATCCTGTGTATCAATCTTTGATCGTAAGTTCTCCAATCCCTTTCCTTCTCTTCTTTACTCTCCTTATACTGCTTAATCAAAAATTCATTTATTTCTCTCACCCTCCTACGGACATCTTTACTTCTTATCATAATATATCTTTAATATATATAAAGAATATACATATTATGAAAAAGATTGAGGTAGAGAGGCAGACAGAAATTACGGTTAGAGGTGTGGTTGGATTTTTGATAAAAAGGGTCACACCTTTTGGAACAGGGGCAAAAGTGGATTGCCCCAAAGAGTTCCTTGGAAAGGAAGTTTACCTCGTTATAAAGGAGTAGATTTTATTTTTGTCCCACAGCCATAATATTTAATACCTTTATTATATAACCTGTCAATGTCAAAAAACGAATTTCTTTTCTTTTTGAGGCACAAACTTGCAGATGTTTTTAAACAATCAAAGATTCATGTTGAAGCTGACCTTTGGTCCCCCACTCCAATGAAATCTATACTAAAATCGTTTTTTCCATAAATAATTAACTGGGGATAAATTCTAAACTTTACTATTAAAAAAACAATGATTTTACCTAAACCTAACTTTTCTAAAAAATAAAACATTCTATGGCTAAAACTTAATTTTTTTTTCCCTTAAAAAATCTTTTTTGAATATGCTTCTGTTATTAGTTATCCTCTCTTTTAAGATCTTTCCCACCCTTTCTTCAAGATTCAGTCTGGTCATCTGGGGGAAAATATCTTTTTCCAGTTCTTTGGGCTTTATAAAGTTCAAGTGATCAAGATAAGGGAAGTTTATTTTTTTACCTGGGATCAAGTTAATTATTTTCAGCCAATAATAAAAAATCTTTTTATTCATAAAAGGAAACATAAATACATGGAAATGTCCCTCGTCGCGAAAACTGTGATAATTGGGACAAAAATGAAGTGTTTCACCTCCTTTTTTGAGTACCCTCTCCGTTTCCTTTAAGGTTTTTAAAACATCATTAACATGCTCCAAAACTTGAAAGCTCACTACATAATCAAATTCCTCTGCTTTAAAAGGCATGTTCTCTGAAACACCTTTTTTTATTTTACCTGCTTTTATATTATTTGACTCTAAAATTTTTACCGCATTTTTTATATACTTCTCATCTGGTTCCAAACTATAGGCGTCAAAACCATTTAGATTCAAAGCAGTGAGGGTGAGTCCCTCGCCACATCCTATCTCTAAAATCTTAGCCCCTTTGGGTGGATTTAAATATTCAAGGATTTGATTGATCTGATGAAGATATTTTTCCAAAGAATTCTTTTTGATTAAAACAATACTTGAATCAATATAAAGCTGTTTTAAATTATTTTCCATAAATTTAATAATTTAAATAAATAGGGGTGTGCGAAATTAACCAAAATTAACAATTTTTATTGTGGAAGTAAGTAATCTAATAAGACTGGTGGTAAACAAAGAGATTGTTCCGTCTCAGAAAGGCAGAGGTAGAAGAGGATATAGAAATGTACCAAGAACAAGAACTTTGGTGTATCAAAGGCTCAAAGGATTCAATGATTGCCAGTTAATCAGACATTTAAAAGCAAATCCTAAGATCAGAAGAAATTTGGATCTAAGATGTGTTCCAGACAGGTCAAGGCTTAGCAGATGGAAAGAGCAGTACTCAGAATTGCTGATTCAGGTATTTAATCAATTATCAGAGATCATCCAATTAATGATTCCAACAGAACTGTTGATAATAGACTCAACTCCTTTGGTGGATGGAGAAGATCCAGATGCTAAAGTTGGTTTTTACTCGAGAGGAGCATTCAAAGGATTTAAAACACATCTTTCTGTAAACCAACTTGGATTGCCTCTAAAAGCGATTTTAACAACAGGAAACAAACATGATTCCCCTTTCTTACTAGAGTTATTGGTCTCAGGTAAACTTGCTTTAGCAGATGCTGGTTATGACTCAGAGGCCAATAGAAAAGCTTGTAGAGAAAAAGGAGTAAAACCAGTGATTGCGAAAAACAGAAGAAGAAGTAAGAAAAGACTCTGGACTCCAAAAATACTGAAGAAAAAGAGATACATTGTTGAGCAATTCAATGCAATTATAAAGAAGGCTATGGATAAATGTTGGCAGAAAATTAGAGGAGTTAAGAGAAAAACATCGGCAGTATTTGCTTCATTGAGCGCAATATTGATAACTGCTATTGATGGTGTTCTCTGTAACGAAGAAAAACTTAGAGAGTTTAGTAAATTTAGAGTCTAAAATAGTAAGGTGGAATTGGTCTCTTTAGTGATGTAAGTGTGCGAAATTAGGTTTCTTGTAGAGAATTAGATAGTTGGTTATTTTATTTCGCACATATTTATTAAATAAAGTCTTTTTTAAACCCAATCTATGATATCCACAAAACTTCGGCTACTTCTTTTCAATTTAACCCATTTTTTAAACTCTTTGTAATACTCTCTACCAGTAGCGGGGTGATTATACTTACCTTGAGGTCATTCATAATTTTTTGTAATTTCTAAAAAGAAATTCTCATATTGTTTAATAATCTTTTCTATGGAAAAATCTTTAACTCTTTCCCTTCCTAGTTGAAAATATTTTTTTCTTAAATCAGAATCTTTTAATAACTTTAAAATTGCTTCAGCTAAAAGTCCTGGATTTTGAGGAGGAATTAAAACTCCATATTTGGTAAATTCTATTGATTTTGTTTGAAAATTAAAATCAGTATCTGGAGCTAAAATCTCTCTTGGACCTGATTTACAATCTGAACAAACCACAGGGGTACCACAGGCCATAGCCTCTAACAAAACTCCAGGCATTCCTTCCCACAAAGAAGATAAAACAAAAACATCAGCTCCGGCCATATATTTGAAAGGGTTTTTTGAAAAGCCTAAAAATTTTACTTTATCCTCAATTTTTAATTCCTTAGTTAATAACTTCAACTCTCTTTCTTTTTCTCCTTTCCCCAAAATTAATAAAGTAGCCATTGGAAATTTTTCTAAAATTATTTTAAAAGCTTTTATCAAAAAGGAAAATCCTTTCTGTTCTGCTAATCTTCCACAACCTAAAATGACTGGTCTTCTCTTAAAATATTCTTTTACTGGCTCTCTGGCTAATTCTTTAACTCTTCTTATATCAACTGGATTGTAAATTAATTTAATTTTCTTTTCTTTAACTCTGAAATTCTTTATCAAATCTTCCCCCATTGCTTTGGAGACACCAATTACATAATCTGAATTTCTGAGAGCAAGTGATTCTAAAAATTTAATGAATTTATTAGTTGTTTTTATAGAAAAGAAATTTGAACAACGATTTATAACAATTGGCTTTGTCTTAAGAAAAAATTTGATCAAATAAGAAAGAATGATTATTTGTTCAACAGTACCTAAAACTATATCTGGTTTTTCTTTATTTACTAATTTAGCTAGAGAAAAAACGGCATGTTTGGCACTACTTTTTTTTAGATCAAAAAATTTTATATCTTTTGGGACTAAATCCTGGTATTCTCCTTCAGAACTTAGAACAACCAATTCTGGCTGAAATTTTTTTCTATCAATATTTCTCAAAATTTCTAAAACTACTTTCTCTGCTCCTCCTCCTCGCAAAGAAGGAATAACAAAAAGGATCTTAATAGCCATTTTATTAAAAAATTTCAAAAATAACTAGGTCTACCCAATTTCGTAAATACCAAGGTGTAATCTTTATTGCTTTAAAAAAATGTCTTCTTGGTCCCTCCAAATCACCACTTAATAAATAAATGGTGCCAAGTCTTCTTATCATAATACCTTTTCTTAAAGTATATTTTTTGTAAATAGCTCTGTGCTTTTCTATAATATATTTGTTGTCTTTAATTTTTTCTAAGAAATTCTTAGCCCGAGAAAGATTTCCTTGATGAAAATAATACTTAGAGATTGGCTCTGGGACAAAATCATATTTTTGAGAATTTTTGAATTAAATATCTTTTAATAATCATCCCTTTTCATCCTTTTTTAATCCAAGCATATAAATTGTTTTTATTAAATTGTATTTGGAACCTTCTAAAGTGTTTTTCTAGTAAGCTTTCAAACTCATAAATGGTATATTCTCTTAAATGATAAGGATCTGGTTGTTTATAATAGTTCTTATTTGGTGTAGTTATCAACGCTTCTTTTCTGAAAAGACATTTAATCTTTTGCAGAAACTCATCAGGATTGGGCAAGTGTTCAATTACCTCAGAAGCCAGTAAGTAGTTAAATGGATCACCCACTTCAAAAATGTCTTTAACTTCGAAATCACCAAGAGGATTTTTCTCTTGAGCTAATCGTATAGCCTCCGCCTCAATATCAATTCCCTTTACCTTAAACCCATTTTCTGCCAAAAGATAACTAATTAGTCCATCTCCACATCCCACATCCAAAAGGCTTCCCTTAGGTTTCTCTTTAAAGTTATCTAAAATATAGTTAACATATATCTTATAGAGACCTAAGGGATTTTTGTAATAGGAACCCCAATGATAAGCTCCATATTTTCTATACTTGTCAAAACCTTTTCCCCTCCTTAAAGCCCTTTGTAGTACGGTTTTTCCGTGTTTCAATGCCTTTCTAGGGTTGCGAACAGCAATATGAACTTTTGGAATGAATCTTTTGCTCAATTCGGAGTTGATAATTTCCTCAAATCTCTCCGCACTTTTATCCCACTCAAATTGTCTGATATGGCGATAAGCATTCTCTCTTAATGTTTCTTTCAGCTTCTCATCTTTGATCAATCTGAGGATAGCCAATGCCATAGCTTGAGCGTTTTTAGGAGGTACTAATAAGGCAGTTTTCTCATGAAATGCGAAGTCTTTGACCCCGCCGATATCAGTACAAATAACAGGCACTTTACAGGCCATAGCCTCAGCTACAGGGTTATTCCAACCTGCCTGCCAACTCCCTTCTACAAATATATCTGCTGAAGAATATTTTTCTGCTATTTTTTCTTGAGGTATTCCCTTACCATGATAAGTATCCAATACTATTTTTGGCTCTTCTCTTTTTACTATTCCAATAGCTTCTAATATAGTTTTAGTCCCTTTCCTTTTCCGTGGATCTCCTGGACACAATATCCGAATTTCATTTGGATTCTTTTCTACCTTAGCTGGATAGAAGATATGAGTATTTATACCACCTATTAATAGCTTTGAATCGATATTCATTTTTTCTTTTAACCAGTAGTATATCCAAGTGGAATTTGACAGTTTTAGAAATGGGGACATTAGAGACTCCTTAAATAATAATATATCTTTAGGATAAGGCAAATAAATATTAGGGTTTATTCCTTTCAGTAACTCTTTCCTAAGTGAGGATTCCTCATCTAAACCGTAAATATATAAATCAAGAACATAGTATATCTTTATTCTTGCCTTAGCTTTTTTGATTGTAGGATAAAGAACAGAGGAATTATATACAAGAACATCATGCCCCTTATTGAATACCTCATCGTGACTTTTAATATTACACTTACATTTCATCCACTGGCAAGGACCTCCATCGGAATGAAAGATAGTAACATCGTGACCTCTCTCAGTAAGTTGGTTAGCAAGTTCAATTATTCTTCTAACCCCTCCATATATCTTAAGATGTGGCTCTACAAAGCTTATTTTCATAATAACACTAAGGTTTTTTCTGCCATAGATTTTCTTGAAAGCACTTCTTCGACCTTTTTACACCCACTTTGCCTAATGATTTAGCCAACTCTACATTTTTCAATTCAAGATCCATAAATATTCTCAAAATTGAATTTTATTACTATTTCTTTATTCCCTACACCAATAGGACAAATCCCGACCCAGCAGTTTACTTAACCTTTTCACTTCTTGTTCAAATTGTCTTTGAAGTCTTTTACGCACAGGCCTGTCCATCGGTGGCTTGGGCTTACTTTTAAAATTCCAAGAAGAAAGCGCCAGCCTCACTTTACGGCAGGTTGTGCTCGATAGAAAAATTCTAGCCA